>NZ_BAABFA010000004.1:0-359041 GCF_039540515.1 Nemorincola caseinilytica
TACCAATACGCTGACAGGCTGTGCGCGTACACAGGTGGTGACCGTGAACGGCCTGCCTGCGCCGATAGGCGGTGCTACGGCGGTATGCGCGGGTGCCTGCACGACACTGACCGATACCTCGGCAGGTGGTACCTGGAGCAGCAGCAATACCTCAGTAGGCACCATAGGCAGCACCACAGGTATGTTCTGCGGTGTGACCGGCGGTACCAGTACCGTGAGCTATATACTGCCCACAGGCTGTTACCGGACGACGGTGATGCTGGTGAACTCCGTGCCTACGGGTGTTACGGGCTCTTTGCAGGTATGTGAGCAGGCTACGAGCAACCTTACCGGTGTACCACCCGGTGGTACCTGGGTGAGCAGCACGCCGGCCATAGGTACGATAGGCGCAGGCACGGGCATACTGGGCGGTATAGCTGCAGGTACCACGACACTGACCTATACGCTTCCTACGACCTGTTCTCTGACGGTAGTGGCGACGGTGGACCCGCTGCCGGCAGCCATAGCAGGCACTCTGGGTGTATGCGCGGGCAGCAGCATGACCCTGACCAGCGCGACCCCCGGCGGCACCTGGAGCAGCACGAGCGGCAATGTGAGCGTAGTGGGCACTAGCGGCGTGGTGACGGGCGTGAACGGTGGTACGACGGCCACGGTGAGCTATACGCTGGGCACGGGTTGCCGAGTGACGGCTGTGGTGACGGTATATGCGCTGCCTGCGGTGATAAGCGGTACTACAGGCGTATGCGTGGGCAGCACGACGACACTGACGAGCACACCCGGCGGTACATGGAGCGCGGCGAACCCTGCGGTAGGTTCCATCAGCGCGGGTGGTGTGGTAACGGGTGTGTCATCCACAGGCGCCGATACGACACTGATAAGCTATACGAACAGCAATGGCTGTGTACGCAATACGATAGTAACGGTATATGCGCTACCTACGGCTATAACCGGAGCACCTACCACTTGTGTAGGTTCTACAACAATATTGAGCAGTACCCCGGCAGGTGGCTCATGGAGCAGCAGCCTGCCATCTGTAGCTACCATTGGCTCTGCAGATGGGGTGGTGCTGGGTGTGAGCGGACCGCTTACTACTACCATCACTTATACATTGGGCACGGGTTGCCGAACCACGCAGGTGGTGACGGTCTACTCATTGCCGGCCAACCTGACCGGTCCGTCACAGGTGTGTGAGACCCATTCCATACTGCTGACATCACCCGGTACTCCGGGTGGAGGCTGGAGCAGCAGCGATAATACCATCGCTACAGTGGATGGCTCGGGCAATGTGACCGGTGTACTGGGTCCGAACACAGTGACCATTACATACACACTGGGTACAGGTTGCTTCAAGACAAAGACGATAACGGTGAACCCGATACCGACGAGTATAACGGGTCCGTTGCAGATATGCGAGAGCTATGGTACGGCTACGCTGACGGGGTCACCTGCCGGTGGTAGTTGGAGCAGCAGTTCTTCTGCCATCGCCTCTATAGGCTCTGGCAGTGGTGTGGTGATGGCGGGTGTCTTTGGTACTGCAACTATAACTTATACGACACCATCTACAGGCTGTTACCGCACGGTGGTGATGACGGTGGACCAGTTGCCTGCGGCACATACGGGCCCATCGGCGGTATGTGTGAACGAGACGATAACACTGGCCAGCACGCCTGCGGGCGGTACCTGGAGCAGTGCGAGCGGTAATGTGAGCGTGACGGGCAGCACGGGCGATGTGACCGGCATTACGGCGGGCACTGCGCTCATCAGCTATGCCAATGGCACGACGGGCTGTGTGCGCACGAGCATTCGTACGGTGAACCCGCTGCCTGCTGCCATCGGCGGCACGCTGGATGTGTGTGTGGGTTCCACTACGGCCCTGAGCAATGCTACCGGTGGCGGTACCTGGAGCAGCAGTACACCTTCGGTAGGCAGCATAGACGGCAGCGGCGTGGTAACGGGCATCACGGCAGGTACCACTGTAGTGAGCTATACCTTACTGTCCACAGGCTGCCGCAATACTGCGGTAGTGACGGTGAACCAGCTTCCGACACCGATAACAGGCCCTGACGGGTTCTGTAACTTCACGGACGCTACCTATGCGAGCGGTCCCGGCGGCGGGCTATGGAGCAGCAGCGATACGGCTGTTGTGAAGTTCAACACGCCATCCGTTGGCCTGGCCTCTGGCCAGGTGGTAGGTACGGCAACGATAACCTTTACGCTACCTACGGGTTGCCAGGCGACGAAGAACGTGTTCACGATATTCGCTCCCTACCCGATAACGGGGGCTGACCGTGTGTGTCTGATGGATACGATAACGGTAGCCGATACGATAGGCGGCGGCGTATGGAGCAGCAGCAACCCGCTGGTGGCGATGATAACGCCTGCCACATCGAACACGGCCATCGTGTATGGCGCGGGTGCAGGTACGGCCACTATCACCTATGTACTGTCGACGGGCTGTTTCTCTGTGAAGGACATCACGGTGAACCCGATACCGGCAGGTACTACGGGCGTGCTGCAGGTGTGCGAGGGACTGACGACGGACCTGGACAATACGACACCGGGCGGTACATGGACGAGCGGCAACACTACGATAGCTACGGTAGGCTCGGGGGATGGCATTGTGACGGGAGTGAACGGCGGTGCCACGGGCAATACGGTAACGATAACCTATGCGCTGGGCACGGGCTGTAATGCACAGGTGACGGTGACGGTACACCCGCTTCCGGCAGTGATAACGGGCACACCCGAGGTGTGCGAGGGCCTGACGACGACGCTTGTGAGCAGCCCGGGAACCGGTAACTGGACGAGCGCAGACCCCGGTGTTGCGACAGTGGGGATAGGCACGGGCATCGTAAGCGGTATGTCTGCCGGTGTTATGGGTGTGAACGGCCCTGGCCGCACACGCATCACCTATACCTTACCGACAGGCTGCTTAAGGACACAGGACATAACAGTGAACCCGCTTCCTGCCGATATCACGGGTGTATCGAACATATGCGTGGGTGATATCACGCTGCTGGGCAATGGCACCCCCGGCGGTACCTGGAGCAGCAGCAACAGTGCTGTTGCTACGATAGACCCGATAGGCGTGGTGACAGGCGTGAGCGGCGGCAGCGTTATAATGACGTATATGCTGGGCACAGGCTGCCTGAAGACATGGCCGATGACGGTCAACGACAACCCTGCGCCGATAAGCGGCCCGCTGACGGTATGCGCGGGCTTTGCGACCAACCTGTTGAGCGGCCCTTCGGGCGGTGTATGGAGCTCGGACCCGACCACGAACAGCTATGGTACCATCCACCCTGTGACAGGTGTGGTGAGCGGTATCTCCCCCGGAGTTGTACCGGTGACGTATACGCTGGGCGCCAGCGGCTGCCGCGCGGTAGCTGCGGTGACGGTGATAGTGCTTCCTGCGCTCATGAGCGGGGATGCGCGTGTGTGCGAGGGCGGCACGACCACATTGAGCCACCCGACCCCGGGCGGTACCTGGAGCATCAGCAACCCCGCCATAGCCACAGTGGATATGGGCGGCACGGTGAGCGGGATAGCTGCGGGCACTACTGTAGTGACGTATACGATAAGCACAGGCTGCTTCAACATAAGGACGGTGACGGTGAACGCGCTTCCTGCGCCCATCACGGGACCTGACAGTGTGTGCGAGGACGCTACGATAACACTGGTGAGCGCCACTCCGGGCGGCGTATGGGCGAGCGACTCTACACACAGGGCCTATGTGATAGGCGCCTCGGGCACCGGTGTGGTGACGGGTGTGAGCGCAGGCCCTGCGCAGATAAGGTATACGATAGGTGCCACAGGCTGCTACCGTACGAAGATGGTGCGGGTGGATGCGACCCCTGAGCCGATAACGGGCAACCCTCATATCTGCCTGGGCAGCGCAGGGTATTATACGAGCATCTCAATGGGGGGTGTATGGAGCATCAGCAACCCTGCTGTAGCTACCCTTGCGCCCACGACGACCAATACGGTGATAGCGGTACCTGTATCGCTGGGCAATGCGGCGATAACGTATGCCTACCCTGTTACGGGCTGCCGTGTGACGCGGAGCGTGACTGTACAGCCACTGCCTGTGGTGTACAATGTGACGGGGGGCGGCAGCTACTGTGCGGGCGGCACGGGCGTGACCGTGGGTCTTGACGGTTCGCAGCCGGGAGTGAGCTATGTGCTCTACCGCGGGTCTGCGGCCGCAGGCTACCTTGCAGGCAGCGGCCTTGCGCTGGACTTCGGCGCACAGACGGTGAGCGGTGTGTATACGGTAGAGGCAACGAACGTGACGAGCGGCTGCAGAAGGGATATGTCGGGCAGCGCTACAGTGGTGGCCCTGACCCCTGCCACACCTGTGGTGACCATCAATGCGAGCCCGTCGGACAGCCTGTGTCCCGGCCAGGCGGTGACATTGACGACAACTATCACGAGCGGCGGCATCGCCCCCGGTCATGTATGGCGGGTGAACGGTGTGCCTGTGGCTACTGGCCCTGCCTATGGGTTCATACCGGCAGATGGGGATGTGGTATCGGTGACGGTGACGAGCACTGCGACCTGTGTGGCCACGACGGTAGCTGGTGCGAGCCGTACACTGACTGTGCTTCCGGCAGCGATACCCGTATCGGGCATAGTTGCAGGTCCGAACGACAGTGTGTGCCAGTACACGGCTGTGACCCTGACGGGTACAGCTACCTATGGTGGCAGTGCACCGGTGTTCTACTGGTACCGCAATGGCGTGTATGCGGGCAGCGGGCCGGGCTATACCTATGTACCCACAGATGGGGACGTGATAAGGAATATGCTGGTGAGCAACTACCGCTGCAGGCTGGCCGATAGCGTGGTGAGCCCTGATGTGGAGCTGTATGTGGAGCCGATGCTGACACCGGTGGTAACGATATATCCCGAGCCGGGCCATGAGGTGGCGGCGGGCAAGCCTGTGAAGCTGCGTGCGGTAGCGATAGACGCGGGTCCGAGCCCGTTGTACCAGTGGAAGGTGAACGGCTATCCTGTGGCGGGTGCTACTGCCGATACGTTCACGTCCATCTTCAGCGACTATGACTCTATAACGTGCGAGGTGATGAGCAGCGGTATCTGTGCGAACATAGGTACTTATGACTGGGTGTTCATCACGATAAATGCGCTGGGGCAGCATACGAATAGTGTAACAGGGGACCTGTCGTTATTGCCGAACCCGAACCGTGGTATGTTCTCGGTGCGTGGCACTGTGGGCAGTGGGCTGACGGGCGAGGTACCTGTGGATATCACGAACGTGCTGGGCCAGGTGGTGTACAGCGGTACGGTAAAAGCGAAACAGGGCATGGTAGATGCACAGGTGGTGATGGATGGTGAGCTGGCCAATGGCATGTACATGCTGACGCTGCACCTTGTGGATGGCAGGCGCACGATACACTTCGTGATGGAGAAGTAGCGGAGGCTAACATAAAGAAACAACGAGGGGGCGCTGTATGGCGCCCCTCGTTGTTTTACAGATATTTTGACCACATTGCCTATATTTTCGTCAGATATCGATTACCATACCCGCCGTAGCAACAAGCTACGACGAACTAGGGCCGATGGTATTACTTACGGTAGACAGGTCCGCCTAACTTATGTGAGGTATGAGAAGTACCTAATACTTGCGCTAGTAGGCGCCTTAGTCAAATAGTGTAGATTTTTGTTTATAGGTATTTTGAAATTGCTTTTTCATCAATTCTTCGAACTCCGCATAGTTCTCTTTAGATTTTATAATAATAATGTTGTCTGTTTGAATTTTATCAAGTTTAGTATCTGCAAACCTTGCCAAGCCATCTTTGCTTGCCAATATAATCTCTTTGTTTGCATTATAACTTGGTAAATCAATGTCCCCGTGAATTGGGTTGATAACTGCAACAGGCCTTGGTAACTCACAAAATGCTTTTGTAGTATACTTCGAACCACCATCTAACGAGCTTTGAACGATAAGTAAACCATTTGAGATGCCTGCCTGTATACGGCAAGACTTTACAACTGAAAATGTATCTTCCTTTTTGTCTAAAGGAACTTCGGAGATTAGTAAGCCAGCATTCTGTAGTACTTGTTCTGCATTTTCCGCAGTTTTTCGTAAAAGAGTTTTTTTGTAATTGTAGTTTAACCCTCCCGCTAAGATTCCAATTACGTTTGAATGTACTTTCTCATTCGTTTTAATGCTATAATTATCTACCCCTTCGGCTAAACCATTGCAAATTGCCCATCCATTAGCTGAAAAATATTGCCCAACTCTCTCGGAAATCTTTATTCCATTTTCATTTGGTTCCCTTGTCCCTATTATGCCGATTGTATTCCTATAAAGTAATTCAAGATTTCCATAGCAATATATGATTGGCGGAGGGTCTTTAATTGCTTTTAATTGTAGAGGATAGTTTTCATCGGTAATAGGAATTATTTCAATTCCATCCTCTTTACAACGGAACAGAATATCTTTTGCATTTTCTATGCCGTTGTAAATTTCTTCTTTATCAATGTCTTTCTTTGATAAAGAAAGTATGCTTTCAATTTCAGTCGCTATCTCAGAATTTGAAAACAAATCAGCAGTAGCGATTTTTTTTATAAAAGCGGGTCCAATACCTTTCAGGCGAGATAGTGCGATTAATCCTATTGTTTGATTTTTTCTCCTCAATTTTTAAGTAACGTTTTCAGTGTAGCCACACCCTTGCCCTCCAAATCTTGGAGGCAAACAGGAATAAAATCTATTCCCATCATTTCGCCTGATTTTTATTTTCAGGGGCTTACTACATCTTGGACAAGATTTGCTTACTACTGGTAAAATTAAATAAAATAAGGCTATGAATAGGATGTTCTTTACCCCTTTAGTTCTTAGCTGTGCGCATATTTCGTTAGCAGTTGCGGAAGATGTAAACTGGTCATCTAATACAATAACGTTTTTATTTAGCAAGTCAATATCTTCTATTATGTGGAGATTATTAGATATAAATGTTCTTCTAGCCTCATAATTTGGCTGATTTCTTAGACTTCCTGTAACATCTTCACTCCATCGAAAAAGTGTAGCCTTGGGAAATGGAGACTGAACTAGATCAAATATTTCCTTCATTTTATTTAATGGCGTAGTAGTTCTTTTGTCAGAAACATAAGTAAAGTAATGCCACTGAAAATTCTGAAAACTTGAGACTTCCAATAAATAATTTGAGGTTGCTTGTGCCAATAAAATTAGAAAGTCTGGTGTCCTACTAGGATTGTCAATTTGATAGTACTTGTCAGCCCTTGCATACTTATCGCATTCTCCATCTTCTTGTCTTGCTAAACATCGAAAAGATGCAAACCCATCAGCATAGTTTCTATGCAAAAACTTAACTGCTTTTGAAGAATTAGTGTTCTGAAAAACTGCTTCGATTGCCAATAAGTTTTCTGTGGGGCTTTGTATGATTTCAAAAAGTTCAATAAAGTTTTTTGCGAAATAAGTTGGACCCATTTTTATTGGTTTCCAATCCTGTCCAATACCATCACGTTCTTCGATAGATGAAGCTCGATATAATTGGGTTAGTATAGTTCGAATGTTAAGTCTTCTACCGAGCTCGATATCAAGCCAGCTATCTCCTGCGATGAGAAAATTGTCTTTATCTCTCCAGAGTGCTTGGATTTCCGGATTCGAGTTAATATAGTTTATGGTTATTTCAATATTGGGTTTGTCTGCCAAACTGATTGCAGGAACTTGAAAATGGTATTGCGCAATTTTACTGACATATTTTGGATGGCTGTCAGATAGAATAATTGCTTTATGACCTGCATTTTGCAAGTGTTCAATGAACTCTACTGCTCCTTCAAATACAGGAATTTCATTTGGATTGGTTTCCTGAATACCGTCTTTGAAGGGTTTAAACCGTTCGTGAGCAGTATCTGTCAGGGTTCCATCAAGATCCAAAAAAACTACCATTTTGTAACCGTTTAAGATTGTAATGGGAATTGAATACGCAAACCTTCTGTTGCTTTCTCAATCAATCTTTCTAAAAATAATGATAAAGCTGAAATAGATTGGATTTTTTCCTCTATGCGTAATAAATGGAGTGCCAAATATTGATGCTAATGTTCTGCCTAGAACAGAAAAGAGGCTGCCCGTTCGGGGCAGCCTAATGCAGTATCTATGAGGACGGGTAAGGGTTACCAGCCTTTTTTCATGACATCGCAAATGCGGTCTACATGGGTCTCGTTCATTTTGGTGTGGAGGGGCAGTACGAGGTATGAGTCCTCAAGCTTGTCCATATTGGGGAAGGCGCCTTGCTGCCTGCCGCCGAAGATGGAGTACCTATCGTTGCGGTAGTGTACCTGTCCGCTCTCTATGCCATTGGCGCGGAGGTGTGCCTGCAGCTCTATCCTGCGCTCGGCTATGATGGTCATCATCCATGCGGCATGTTCGCGGTCGGTATAGCCCTCGCCTACGCATTTGACCCCATCGAGATCTTTGAGGTTATCGAAATAACGTGCGAGCAGCCTGCGGCGAAGGGCCAGGGTATCGTTGAACTCTTCGAGGCCGGCTATGCCCATGGCAGCGGCCATATCGTTCATCTGGTATTTGTAGCCTATCTCGGTGATGTCGTTCTCCCATATGCCTTTCTGCTTTGCAGAGCGATCGATACCGAACCAGCGCAGGCGCTTGGCTTTTTCCAGCAGGTCGCGGTCCTTTATGAGCAGCATACCGCCATCGGCAGTGGTGACGTGCTTGATGGCCTGGAAGGAGTACATGGTGAAGTGGGATATCTCGCCTATCTTTTTGCCTTTATAGGTAGCGCCAAGGGCATGTGCAGCATCTTCTATGATGATGAGCCCATGTTCGTGGGCAAGGGCGTGCAGCTCGTCCATATTGCAGGGAAGGCCGCCATAATGCACACATACTATGGCCTTGGTACGAGGGGTGATGAGCCTTTTTACATGATCGACATCGATGTTGAGGGTACCTTTCTCTACATCGGCAAAGCGGATGGTGGCGCCCATGTAGAGGAAGGGGATATTGGTGGCTGTGCAGGTGAACACAGGAGCTATTACCTCGTCGCCGGCCTGTATGCCTGCCAGCAGGTAGGCAAGATGCAGGGCATCGGTACCGGAGCCTACTGCCAGTGGGGCGCATCCGCCGCCGAAACGTTCTTCGAATTCCTTCTCGAAACGCTCTACCATGGGTCCCTGCCCGATCCAGCGGCTATCGAGTACCTGGCCCACATATTTTTTTGAATTTTGAGGAATGTGAGGGTGAAATAAAACGATACCTTCGTTAGTTTCCATGAGTGGAAGCTCACCCGATCGAGTTTGGTTTTTATTCATATATTAAGTTGATATTTTCTACTTTATAAGTGAGGCAAAAATATGATTTTTGTCTTGTCTAAAAATGCGACCGCTATGAATGATGCGACGAATGATGTGTCTGTAACGAAAAATAACGAGCATGATCCTCTTTTTAGTATCCTGATACCTTCGTGGAACAACCTGGAGATACTGAAAATAACCATCGGGAGCATACTGAAGAATTCGACCTATAGGCACCAGATAGTGGTACATGTGAACGAGGGGAGCGATGGTACGCTGGCATGGCTAAGCGAGAAGGGTATATTGCATACTCACTCAGATAAGAATGTAGGCGTGTGTTACGGGTTCAACCTGCCGTCGTCGCTGGCGACATGCGAGTATATAGTACTGTCGGACGATGACAATTATTTCTGCCCCGGATGGGACAAGTACCTGTATGAAGAGGTGAGGAAACAGCAGGGCATAAAATGGTGTATATCGGGTACGCTGATAGAGCGCGAGGTGACAAAGAACGCCTGCGTGATAGCACCTTATGATTTCGGGAGCGACCAGACGAACTTTGACGAGGCAAGGCTGCTGGCCGAATATGACAAGATACCATTTGCTGACTGGCATGGATCGAACTGGTACCCGATGGTGCTGCCGCGGCAACTATGGTGCGCTGTGGGTGGTCTGAGCGTGGAGTTCAGCCCGGGTATGTACTCCGATCCCGACTTTATGATGAAGCTGTGGCACTATGGTGTGCGCACGTTCAAAGGTGTATCGAAGGCAAGGGCGTACCACTTCATGTCGAAGACGACAAGCAGGGTAAAACGTAATGATGGCGCAAAGACCTTTTTGTTCAAATGGGGGATGTCGAGTTCGGTATTCCTGAAGTACCATTTGCAGATGGGCCGCAACGACAGGGGAGAGGAGATAAGCACACCCACACCCAGCAAGATGAAAGACTATTTCAAACGTATATGGAACGCTATAAGGACGTCTGCCACATAACATCTTATCAATTGCACACATGACGAGCTTCCTGGAATATCTGCGATCGGTGATACCTGTTTCGGCGCGGCTGGAACAGGAACTAGGCAGGGTGACCAAACGCAGAAGCGCCGGCAAAGGACAATACCTGCTGCGCGTAGGAGAGCGATGTAATGAACTATGCTTTGTAGAAAAAGGCCTGCTGAGAGGCTACTACATGGAGGGCGAACGCGAGGTGACCAACTGGCTGGCACTGGATGGTGAGTTCGCGGCCAGCTTTTACTCGTTCGTAGCCAGGGTACCATCGGTAGAGAGCATAGAGGCGCTGGAACCAACGGAAATGCTGCTGCTGCCCTACGATGAGCTACAACGGTTGTACAAAGACCTGCCGGAGACCGAAAGGCTAGGCAGGGTGATAACGGAGAACTACTATGTAAAACTGGAAGGCAGGCTGCTGGGGCTGCAATTCAAGACGGTACGGGAGCGGTATGACCAGCTGCTGGCCAATAACCCTATGCTGGTGCAACGCGCGCCACTGGGATACATTGCTTCTTACCTGGGTATAACGCAGGAGACACTGAGCAGGATAAGAGGACAGTATTAGGAGAACATATACCTGCAAGGCCAGGGAACGGAAACCAGCATATTTTTTTTATTTTGCTCATTATTACGCACCCATGATACACTCTCGCCACATAAAGCGGTACCATACACATCTGTACCGGCTATTTTTGCCTGTTCTGCTTTTGGTATCGGGGGTAATACATGCGCAGGATACCACCAGTGCCGATGGGCTTTTTGCGGCAGCCAGAGAGGCGGCATATGAGCAGAAGAACAACACGAACGCTATAAGGCTGGCCAAGAAAGCACTGGCCATTGCCCCGGCATATACCGATGTGGTAGTGTTCACAGGAAGAGTATATGCATGGAGCAAGAACTACGACAGTTCGCTGCACTATATGCAGCAGGCGATAGCTGCCGACCACAACAATGAGGACGCCTATATAGCCTACAGCGACCTGGAGATGTGGAACGCACATAACGAGAAAGCACTGGCTGTAACGGAGGAGGGACTCTCTTATGTTCCTGCCTCGCGCGAATTGCTCATTCGCAAGGTAAAGATACTGGCCGCTATGAGGCGGTACCTGGAAGCCTATACCGCGGTGAGCGCCCTGGCCGATGGGGGTGGAGGCAATGCAGAGGTGCGCGCCATGATGGTGATGCTGCGCGACCAGAGCTGTCGCAATAAGGTGTCCATCAAGCTGGACGGGATGTGGTTCGATACATCACGCACTGCATTCAGTATAGCCAATGATGATGATGCCCGTTTCGCGCCACAGCGTTTTGCCAGTGTAGAGCTGGTAACTGCTACCCGCATAGGCCCATGGGTAGTAAGGGCCAACGTAGCCAACAGGTTCAAAAAGCCGGGCCTGCAATACGAAATGGATCTTTATCCTAAGCTTTCCAAGACATTCTATATGTATCTGAATGCCGGATATGGCGATCACCTGGAGGTATTTCCCCGGTGGCGTGCAGGCACATCACTCTTTGCCAACCTGCCCCATGCATACGAGGCCGAGGCTGGTGTACGATATCTCTACTATACCAACGACATCTTCTTTTATACGGGCTATGTAGGCAAGTATATATCGAAATTCCTTGTTGGCGCAAGAACATACCTGGCGCCCTCCGGCAATAAGTTCTCCAATACCACAGGTGCCACCATCAGGTATTACTTTGGCGGCGCCGACGACTTTGTGAACCTGGTAGTGATGAAGGGCCTGCCTATAGACGACAGGCGTATAAATGTAGACCTGTTCAATGCAGGTACCTCACGTTTTGCAGAGCTGTCTGCAAAGTGCTCTATCAAGAAAGTGAACATCATAAGCCTGAACCTGTCGTGGCTGCAGAACAAGCTGCCTTATAACAGGCAGGTAGAGCAATACCAGGTGGGTATAGGCTATACCAAACGTTTCCTGTGATATATGATAGGTCATAACATCCGCCAGTAGGCGAGCCCTATTTCTTTGCCGGGGTCTGCCCAAAGCCTTGCCGGGTCATTTCTCCCCAACTATTTTTTTTCCGTATCAGGTCTACATAACCCTTTACTGCTGCCCATACCACAAAGGGATGGAAGTAGAACGGCTCGGTAAGGGCTGTCAGCAATAGTTTCATCATCTCGGTGCGGCGGCGATACATATTGAAGGTGGCTACCTCCATATAGGCCGCGAATGCCGAGAACAGGTAGCCGAATGTGATGATGAACAGCAGCAGCGCCACGAACACATGCCAGTTGATAAGGCCCAGTATGGTAAGGACGGCAAAGACCACCATACCAAAGAACTCTATGAGCGGCGCCAGCATCTCGAAAAAGAACCAGAATGGATAACTGAGCATACCCATAAGGTTGTAGCGCGGATTGAAGAAAAGCACCTTGTGCATTTTCAGCGTTTCTACAGAGCCGCGCGTCCAGCGGTTGCGCTGGCGGCCCAGTATCCTGGTGCTCTCGGGCGCCTCTGTCCAGCAGAGCGGATCGGGGATATAGGTGACCTTGTAGGGTTGCCCCAATTCCTCCATATATCTGCGCATGCGCACCACCAGTTCCATATCCTCGCCTACGGTTCTGTGGTCGTACCCGCCCGCTTTTACTGCCGTTTCCTTATCGAAAGCGCCGAAAGCGCCCGATATGAGCAGCAGGCCATTGATGCGCCCCCATGCCATGCGCCCTATTATGAAGGCGCGTATATACTCCAGTGACTGCATGCGAGCCCAGTAATTAGTGGGCAGTACTATCTTCTCCAGTCTACCATCCCTTATCTCGCAAGAGTTGGCTATGCGCACCACACCTCCAGACGCTATCACCTTTGCGCTTGTCTCTTCCATAAAGGGCTTGATCATCTTCAGCAGTGCGTCCTGCTCCAGTATGCAGTCCACATCTATACACACTATTATGTCATTCGATGATACATTGATGCCCACGTTCAGGGCATCGGCCTTGCCTCCGTTCACTTTGTCTACTACTACCAGCTTTCTGTATACGGCCTTGCGGCTCTTGTACACCCCTCTCACCTCTTTGGTAGCTATACGGTACTGCACATGCTTTTCAATCTTTACCAGGTCGTAACCATCTATCAGCTTCTGCAGGCAGTCGTCCTTGCTGCCGTCGTTTATTATCACTACTTCCAGGTCGCTGTAGTGCAGCGATAGAAGCGACCGCACATTCTCTATTATAGTAGCGCCCTCGTTGTATGCAGGTGCCAGTATGCTTATAGATGGCGCGTGCCGCGATGTGGCCAGCAGCCGGAAGTCTGAGAACTCGTTCTTGCGCAGGTATTTCTGTGCTTCGCCTACCGATGCTACACCTATGAGCAGGTAGGCCGTGAGCAGGGTAACGGCATATAGGAATATACCGTAGGTAAGCATCAGCACTGCTATTTCCCATGCCATCATAGCCCCATCTCGTATTTTACCTGTTTGCCAATAGAGGTAAGCACCTCATTATTCACCGCCATTTGCTCGAAGGTATCCCAACCTTCGCACCTGGCCATGGCCCTGCTGGCCTCCAGCTTTATGCTATCATCGGGGTCTTGCAACTGTGCCTGCAGAAAAGGTACATCTTCGGCCGATCCTATCACAGCAAATTGCCGCAGAATGTTGCGCTTGTTGGCTGCGGTCTCCCCGGCGAACAACTCTTTCAGTATGGCAGGCGGTGTGCCTGTTATTCGCCTTATGGTAGTGGTGGCCTGGCGCCTTATGGCCTCGCTGGGCGACGATAAACATCTTATCACCAGGTCGTACATGGCAAATTGCTGATAGATATCTGTCAGCTTCAGCGCGAAGAGTTGCACATATGCATTGGAGGATGTGAGCCACTGCGGCAGATGGGGCATTTCCTCTATATCCAGCTTGTTCAGCTGTTCCAGCAGCTTCAGTT
Organism: Nemorincola caseinilytica; assembly: GCF_039540515.1. NCBI lineage: Bacteria > Pseudomonadati > Bacteroidota > Chitinophagia > Chitinophagales > Chitinophagaceae > Nemorincola > Nemorincola caseinilytica. The sequence goes on from NZ_BAABFA010000004.1 coordinate 14,198, forward strand.
GCTGCCATGCATTAAGCGGATGCGTAAGCGTGGTGAGGAACGATAACCCCGCGAATCCATTGAACCCTACTGTGGCCGTTTGTGCCTCGTTTCGCACTACTTCGTTGCGGCTATTGGTGTAGCGGGCTATCTCGTCCATGGCCTCGCGCTGGCCCATCATATACAGCTCATATATCCCGCGCGATCTCCTGTACCACCTCATGCTGCGCAGTTTTTCCAGCGAATCCTTCTTTAGCCCCAGCTGCTCATATATCCTTACTATGTTGCCGGTGGCCGCGCCGCTTATGTTCTTCCGCACATTTATGAGGCTATCAGCTATATACTGTCTGTGTATGGGCTTGCGCAGGTAGTGGCGTAGGGTAGGCGATACCTCTATCTCTACCGGGGTCTCTTCCAGAAGGGCCTCACTTATCCAGTGGTTCAGCTCGCTGGTCATAGCTTGTTTGGCAAAGAATCGTCTTTTCTTTACATACAGGCGTATGTATATCATGATGACGAAAATGACAGTAAGCGATGCAAAGAAAAGAGCGCCGATATACAGGCGCACCGGAGTTATGAGGTCGAAAAAAGTTTCATTGCTGATCACTAGAACAACAAAAATAAGCTATCAGCTTTTTAGTTGTTTTTTTATCCTTATTGCTAGCTCGTTCAGGCTGAAAGGCTTGGTGATATAGTCATCGGCTCCCAGCTCAAAGGCTTCTTCCACCACCTGCTCCTGGCCCATGCCCGAAACCACCACTATGCGAATGGTGCGGTCGGTGATGGCCCTTACTGCCGATACCACTTCGAGACCCGAAGTATATGGCAACATCAGATCGGTAATGACCACATCGGGGGCCTCGGACATTAGTTTCTCGATGCCTTCCTTACCATCGCCGCTGCACACCACTTCAAAACCTTCTTTTTTGAATTTCAGTTCTACAGCTTTCTGAATGAGCGCGTCATCTTCTATTAAAAGGATCTTTGGCATCTATCTTGCTGATCTTGAATACAAAAGTACTGCTATTATAGCTAATTAAGAAATGGCTAACATATTTAAGAGCAGGCTACTAAATTTGCCGGCGATGGTGTCATAGCCGTATCTTTATTTTCCCAAATATCTTTTGTCTACTGCCATCATGGGTTCCGGAAAACAATATATCTACATCGACACAGAGCATATAAATGAGCTGACCGATGGCGATACGGAACTGATAGTGCAGATACTGACAGCCGCCGTGAATACCCTGCCCGATGACCTGCAAAAACTCACCACCGCCATCAATACCGGCAATACAGAGCATACGCGCTTCTATGCTCACAAGCTGAAGGGATCTTTTTATTTCATAGGCGGCCGCCGGCTGGGCGATGCGTTCGCCACTATAGAAAGATATAGTACCGACGGTGCGAGCCTCCATCTTATTCCGGCCATTTTCTGGCCACTGCTGAGAGATGCAAGAAAAGCCCAGGATGAGCTGAAGGAATTGCTGAAAGATATGGATACAGCATCATGAGAGAGCCGCGGGACCTCAGCCCTTATTGATAGCAGCATCAACAGTTGTATCCATTGTTCTAAAAGGACATAAACAACAAGATCATATCAGAATGCTCCGGGACGGGTCTCTCTTCTTTACATGCCTGATACAGCATAAAATAATATTAACTATTAGCATATAAATTTTCTGTCATTTACTTAAAGGGGGTCATAGGGCATAAAAAAATATTTTTTTACGGCCGTAAAGCCATAAAAGATTGTTAACTTAGAGAAACGACTCAGATGCCACCTGCGATCTTCACACAATAGTAACATGATTGTAATTATTTATTTACAAATGATCGAGGGGGCGGCATACGGTATTACTTTTATCGCCAAATTGTTTTAAAAGAGATCTGAAATGAAAAAATTCTATTTATCCCTGCTTAGCTGCGTTGCATTCTGTTCGGCAATGGCACAAGTTACTGTTAATGCTACAGGAGGCGTGGCCACGCAAGGCTATGGTTCTATCAGTGCAGCTTTTCTTGCCATCAACAATGGCACACACACGGGAGCCATCACCGTAGAGGTCTCGGCCAATACTACAGAGGGGGCTTCCTGCGTGCTGCACAGTAGTGGTGCAGGCTCTGCCAACTATACGTCGGTGACCATACGCCCCACTGCCGATAATGTGACCATATCGGGCCCGTCGGCATCGGGCAAGGGATTGATAGAACTGAACGGTGCGGACAATGTGACCATAGACGGTGACAACCCCAATACCCCGGGTACCAACCGCAACCTTACTATAACCAATTCTGCCAGCAATACCACCACTCTTACCTCGGTGATACGCCTGGTGGTGGGTACCGGTGTTGCCAATACTGATAACGTGACCATAAAGAACTGTATCATCAATGGTAGCGCTACAGGGCGTAACGCATCGGGCGTCACCAGCGGCTCGGTAGATAATACGCTAGGTATCTATGGCGGTGGTAATGCTGCAGGCGCCACATCGGCACCAAGCTCTCTTACGGCAGTGAACAACTCATCGACCGGTACTATGAACAACCTGGTGATAGACAACAATGCCATTACCAGTTGTGCGCGCGGTATATCGGTGAATGGGGCATCCCAGGCATCCATCAACAGCATCACCGTATCGAACAATACACTGGGTACGGCAGGCTCTACGGCCGGTGCGCCGCCATACTTCGGCATATCCAGCACTATATATACTGTGGCTATCACCATACAGGGCGCTACGCTGTGTACCGTGAGTGGCAATACCATACAGAACGTGATGTCTTGTAACGGTAATGTGATACGCGGGGCAGAGATACAGGGTACAACGGTATCGAACCTTCAGTTCGTGAACAATACGATAAATGGGGTAGTAGCGAGCGCTACCAACTGTACAGGCGATGAAGGGCTGTATATAGGCGGATCAATGACCACTTGCAACATTAGCGGTAATACCATTACCAATATTATCTCTTTGAGTAGTACCGCCAATGCTTCGGGTATCAACCTGAACAATGGTACCGGTACCACCACTACCATAGTGAGCGGTAACAAAGTGAGCAGGGTGAACAACCATACTGCATCGGCAGTACCTGCCACGGGTATCAATGTGAATGGCCCCAATAATGTACAGTTGAACAATAATATGGTATGGGATGTAAATGGCCGCGCTGCTACTGCCCCGCCCAGTACTTCCAATGAGAACATGGGTATCAAGGTATCATCGGGCACGGGGCATAAGGTATACAACAATACAGTACATATGTATGGCGGCCCCATATCGGGTTCTGCATCTCATGGCAATACTTGCTTTATGATAGTTAATACCACCAGCACAGGTATGGATGTGAGGAACAATATCTTCTCTATGCAAATGACAGGCTGGCCCGGTACACCTATAAATAGTTGTATACAGCTGCCTACAGGTCTTACAGCATCGTTCAACGGTACGTTCAATAACAATGCCTACTATGCGGCATCGGGCAATTACCTGGCGCAGATGACATCGGGCACTACCCGCTACCTGGTGAGCGATCTTGTGATCAACGCCATTACCCCGGCCACCAACTGGCGCTCTTATTCTTCTACGCTGAATGCTGCCGGTACCAATGACAACGCTTCACTGGCATTCGTAGGTGCGGCCCCCTTCATAGGCGCCAATACTGATATGCATATAAGCAATGCATCGGCCACGCCTCTGGAGTCGGGCGGCGCTACGGTCACCGGTGTCACTACCGATATAGATGGACAAGTACGCCCCGGCCCAGCCGGTTCGGTGAACGGTGGAGCGAACATGCCCGATATAGGTGCAGATGAGTTCGATGGTATTCCGCAGGACATCATACCGCCCAGCATTACCTATACGGCATTGGCAGCTACCTGTATAGCAGGCGACAGAACGCTGAATGCTACTGTAACGGACAATATCGGGGTCCCCTTATCGGGCGCCAATGTTCCCAGGATATACTATCGCAAGGGTGCTGGCACCTGGTCTTCTTCGTCAGGTGCATACGTTTCGGGGACTGCTGCCAATAGTGTATGGACATTTACCATATCTGCCACAGATATGGGTGGTCTTATAGGTACCGACCAGGTATCTTATTATGTGGTAGCGCAAGATGCAGCAGGCAAGGTAGGCGCTACGCCGGGCATAGGACTGGTGGCCACAGATGTGAACACCGTTACCACGCCGCCAACCACTCCGAATATCTATTTCGTTCAGCCTAATTCGGGCACGTTCGATGTAGGTATAGGCAAGCCATTCACTACCATTACTGCCGCGGTCAATTCGTACAATACCAATACCTGTCTCACAGGCCATATCGTATACAACCTTACGGATGCCAGCTATCCCACAGAGTCTTATCCTATAACTATTGCCAATAACCCAATGGCAGGCGCTTCGGCTACGCTTACCATAAAGCCGGCAACAGGTGTGGCCGTGTCTATAACAAGTAGCTCGGGTGCAGCATCTGTCATCAGATTTACAGATGCCCGCTACGTTACTATAGATGGTGTGAATACAGGTGGTTCATCATTCACAATAACGAATGGTAATGCCGGTAATACTACCGGTAACATATGGCTTTCCAGCGTCACTACCGGTAACAACAATATAGCCCTGCGCAATCTTACCCTCGTAGGTGGTAATGCCGGTACTGCCGGCGCCGACGAGTTCGGCATATTTGCCAGCAATACCAGCAGCAGCCGTACCGACGGTGCGAATAATGATGATGTGACCATCGCAGGTAACTCTTTTGAGAAGTGCGGTTATGCTGTATGGGCCGGCGGTACCTCGGGCGGTACCGATGACAACTGGGTGATCACTAACAATATAGTAGGCCCGGCAACTTCTAGCTCTACCAACAATGTAGGTGTGAATGCCATGTTCTTCAGGAACATGACCAACCTGAACGTATCTAATAACACGCTCAGGAACATAGGCGTTACCGGTACCACCTTTGGTACGGCAGGTATATATATGGAAGGTAATATAAACAGGGCTGTTGTAGCCAACAACAACATAAGTAATCATGTGAGCTATGGTACCAGTAACTCTATGTCCATCAACATAGGAAGTGGCGTTATCAATGCACGCGTATCAGGCAATAAGATAACTACCATATTCAATACAAATGGATCGCCAGGCAGTATGAGGGCCATCGAGCTGAACGGCGGCGCTAACTGTAATGATACTATCATGAACAACATGATAAGTGAGGTTTACAGTAATTCCAGCGCCACCACTACCAACTGGCCAATGGGTATATTCATACAGGGTAGTACCAGCGTAGCCAAGATATGGCACAACTCTATACACTTGTTCGGCGATAGGGCCGGTACGGCTTCTACTGCGGCAGGTTCGGCATGTATCATGGTCACTACCAGTGGCAATAATATAGACCTGCGCAACAACATACTTGTGAATACCTACAACAATACAGGTATAGTAGGAGAGAAGTCGTATGCTATCTATTCTACTTCTGCCAGCAGCACATTCTCTGCCATAGATAATAACAACTATACTGTATCTGCTACAAACTTTATGGGCCTTATAGGCGGTACGGACCGTACCATAGTTGCAGAGATGCAGAGTGGTTTCGGTGGTAATGCGAATTCGATATCCGTTAACCCGGGCTTCGTTTCCAATACCGACCTGCATATTCCCAATGGTGGCCCGTCAGGTCTCGAATCGGCTGCTGCCAACGTAGGTGTTACCTCTGATATAGATGGTGATGTACGTCCCGGCCCTGTTGGGTCTGTGAACGGCGGCGGTCTTCTTGCTGATATAGGTGCAGATGAGTTCGACCGAATACCTGTAGAGGCTGTATTACCCGTAGTGAACTACACAGCGCTTACATCCACCTGCTCTGCGGGCGACAGGGTGATAACCGCAACTATATCTGATAATGTAGGTATAGTGACCACCGGTGCCAATATGCCTCGCCTGTACATGAAGAAGAATACAGGAGCATACATCTCTGCTCCCGGTACGCTTACTGCAGGCGATGCACTGAGTGGCACATGGACATTCACTGTCTCGGCAGCTGCTTTCACGCCAGCACTGGCCGGTGGCGACCAGGTGACCTATTTCGTAGTAGCACAGGATGCTGCAGGCAACCTTGGTGGTTTCCCCGGTGCAGGTATCACAGGTACTGACGTAAACACGGCCACACCACCCACTACGCCAAATGTTTATAACATATTCCCCTCTTCAGGTACATACAATGTAGGTACCAGCGGTACATATCCTACCATCACTTCGGCAATAAATGCATACAATACCAATACTTGTATCAGTGGTCATATCACTTATGTGCTTACCGATGCTACATATCCCACAGAGTCGTTCCCTATCACCATTGCCAACAACCCATTGGCCGGTCCATCGGCAACACTTACGCTCCGTCCTGCGGCCTCTACCTCTGTTACGGTAACAGGCGGTACATCCTCACAAAGCATGTTCCGTTTCAACGATGCCCGTTATGTGACCATGGATGGTGTGAACACAGGTGGTGCCAACCTTCACCTGGTGAGTTCCAACCCGGGCACGAATACTTGTAACATATGGCTCACCAGCTCGGGCCCCGGCTGTAAGTTCATCACACTGAAGAACATGAACATCACCGGTGGTGCCAACATACCTAATGCAAGCCCTTATGCTAATGAGTGGGGTATACTTTGCGGTAGCACAGCAATAGGTGGTAACAATGGTAATGATAATGATAATGTTACTATTACGGGCAATACCTTCCTCAGGTGTGGCTATGCAGTGCTGGTATGTGGTGGTGCTGCTAATACATCCACTGGCGGTAACGACAATTGGGTGGTATCTAACAATATCATAGGCCCTGCTACAGTAGATCCGTTGCTGGGTATGGGCGTGAACGGTATGTTCTTCCGCAACATGGTGAACCTGGATATCTCTAATAATATATTAAGGAATACTGGTAATACTGTTAACGGCAACTCTTTCCCTCCTGCAGGTTTTTTCCTGGAATCTGGTATAGAGCGTGCCATGATAAGGAATAATACTATCGATGGTTTCTTCTCGTCAAAGACAGGTGTTAGCCAGGTGATATATTTCGGTACCAATATTCTTAATAGCATTATATCTGGTAATACTTTTAAAAATATCGGTAGTAATGTAAGCGGCTGGAGTCCTCGTGTCATCAATATCAATACCGGTAATGCGAGCAGTAATGATACGATAGTAAATAATATCATCACTGATGTATGGACCAATGCCGGTACGGCCGTAGCAAGTAACTGGGCGAATGGTATATACATAGAAGGTACAGCAGGTGGTCTGAAGATATGGCACAACTCTATCAACCTGTTCGGTGCGCGTACCGGCCAGACTGGTGCTACCGGTAGTGCGTGTATAGCTATAGTGGCTACGGGTGGCAACCTGGATATCCGTAACAACGTACTGGTGAATACTTGCGACAATACCAGTACTGCTACAGATAAGAACTATACCATATACAGCTCTGTAGCAAATACCAATTTCACTAACATAGACCACAACGATTACTTTGTGGCCAATGCATCAAATGTACTTGGCTTCATTGGTAGTACTGATAGAACGAACATAGCAGGTATGCAGGCTGGTTTTGGTGGTAACCTTCACTCTGTTAGTGTTAATCCCGGCTTTGTATCGAATACGGATCTGCATATCCCTGCGGCCACTATATCACAGCTTGAATCTGGCGGCATGGGTCTTGGGGTGAATACCGACTGGGATGGACATGTGCGCCCTGGCCCCGCCGGTTCTGCCAATGGTGGTGGCCTTATACCCGATATAGGAGCTGATGAGTTCGATGGTATCATACAGGACGTAGTGGCTCCGAGTATCGTTTACACCCCACTCCTTGGTGCTTGCGGAAACGGTGACAGGACGTTCACTGCTACCATTACAGATGCCTCGGGTGTGAACAGTACTACATTCAAACCAAGGGTATATTTTAAAATTAACTCGGCAGGTACATGGCAGTTCACAGAAGGTACATCCTTGGGCGGCAATGTGTGGTCGTTCACCATACAGGCATCGCTCATGCCTGGTCTGGTAGTAGGTAATACTGTACAATATTACGTTGCTGCACAAGATGCAGCATCGCCTACCAACAATGTCGGCGCTCAACCCGGTATTGGTAGTACAGGGACCAATGTTACCAATATCACTGCCCCGACCACACCAGCTAGCTATAATGTAATGACCGCTCTGGGTGGTGATAATTTGGTGGGTTCAGCACAACCGTCTCCATTTAATACGCTTTCGGGTGCGATAAATCTCTATAATACTGGCTGTCTTACCGGGCATGTCACATTCATATTGACAGATGCTAACTATGGTGTGAGTGAAGGATTTCCTCTCATTATCAACAACAGTGTTTTTGCTGATGTCGATCACACACTTACTATAAGGCCCAACGCTGGGGTTTCTGCTACTGTGACCGCCCCTACTTCAGCAGGGTCTACGTTCAAGCTGCTGGATGCTCGCTTTGTGACCATAGATGGTGTGAATACAGGAGGAGCTTCACTAACAGTTGTCAATACCAAGACCACAGCAGGAGCGGCCCCGGTATGGCTGGCCAGCACTACGACCGGGGGCTGTAAAAACATTGCGATAAAGAATACTACCATCACAGGTGGTAATAATACCATTACAGGTGTATGGGGTATCATTGCTTCGGCAAATGGTACCAATCCAGCTGGCAATGATGGTATGAATCACGATAATGTGCTAATAGAAGGTAATACATTCCTGAAGTGTGGTTATGCTATATGGGGGTCGGGTTCAGGTTTCGCATCAGCTACCAGCAATGATAACTGGCAGATAAAGAACAACTTCATAGGCCCGGAAACCTCTGATAATAACCTGAATATGGGTGTGAACGCGGTATTCCTGAGGCGTATGATAAATCTTGAGGTATCAGGTAATTTATTCCGGAATATAGGGGTCACAGGAACTACATTCGGTACTGCGGGTCTCTATATCGAAGGTGCTGTGGATAGAGCCAGGGTGATTAATAATACGATTACTAATCTGATGTCGTATGGATCAGGTGCAACTTCCTTTGGTATATACTTCGGTGCGAGTGGGGGGGTCATTAATTCTATAGTTTCCGGTAACACAATAAAGGGATTAAATAACCTATCTGGTGCCGCAGGCTCTATGCGTGGTATCTATATCCATACAGGTAATAATATCAGCAACGACACTATCGTCAATAATATGATATCGGATGTTGCTGGTTTTGCAAGTACCACAGCTACAAGCTGCCCCATAGGTATAGGTATAGAAACTAACTCTACAGGTACAGGTGGTGTGAACGTGTGGTATAATACGGTGAACCTCTTCGGCTCTCGTACTGGTAGTGCTACCAGCGGCGCTATGACCATATGTATGTATGTTGGTACCTCTGGAACCAATCTGGATATACGGAACAACATATTCACGAACACATATGATATAAGCAACCAGGCGAATGAGAAGGCTTACGCAATGTATTCTACTACAGGCTTTGCCAATTACTCTCAACTGAACTTTAATAACTATTTCTCGAACGGTTCTTTGGCGTTCCTGTCCAGCGAAAGGACGAATATGACGGCAGTACAAAGCTTCGGCGGCAATACTGCATCATTCAGTAGCAAACCTGTCTTTGTAAGCGATAACGATCTGCATTTGCAGCAGGTGAATGCCAACTTGCCTATGGTGGCTGGTATTCCTCTTGCGGTCACTACAGATTTCGATGGTACGCCCCGTAATGCTATCACGCCTTTTGTAGGTGCTCATGAAGCGCCAAAATGTAGCGGAGCCCTTACCGCCGGTACTGCCGTACCAGTATCACCTTCGCTTTGTGTAGCAGGTTCTACCGTTATCAACGATGTTACCAGCACTCCTGGCATAGGTGTTAAACTACAATGGCAGTCATCACCAGATAGCGTGTTGTTCACAGATATCAGCGGTGCTACCAGCGAGACCTACACAATATCACCCAATATCACCGCCACTACCTACTACAGGATGAAGGCGGACTGTATATTCTCTGGTAACAGGGATTCTGCTTCTACAAGGGTGGTAGTATATCCGTTGCCAGCAGTGATAACAGGTAACGACGGTTGCGTTTCTTATACCACCTCTCTCAACAGTGCAGATGCAGGAGGCAACTGGGTGAGCTCGAACACTACCGTGGCCACTATAGGTACGAATGGCGTGGTAACAGCTAATACTACAGGTACCACTGTCATATCTTATACACTGCCATCTACAGGATGTACCCGTACGCGAGAACTTACGGTGAATCCGTTGCCGGTGGCTATAATTGGCGATACCAGGATATGTAAGAACACTACCTCTGACCTGGAAAATGCTGATGCGAACGGTACATGGACCAGCAGTGCTACAGGTGTCGCTACTGTAGAAGGTACTACAGGTGTGGTGACCGGTGTGAACGATGGTATGACACAGATCACCTATACGCTACCCACAGGGTGCTTCAGGGCGGTATCTGTAAGTGTAGATCCTTTACCTGCCCTTACTGTAACCTCTCTTACTCCTACTACCGTATGTCTTAATGAGAGCGTATCGTTCAATTCCAGTGTGCCTCCGTCTACCTTCACTCTGATGAGCCAGGACTTCAACTCTGGTATAGATGACTGGACAATGGACAACATCTCCGGAGACCCATCGGCTTACTGGCAGTTAGTGCCTAACGGCTGGGATGGTTCTGTAGGTGATGGCACACCAATGATGCAGGCAGTAGGTATACTTACCGGCCAGGTGAATACTGTGCTCACTTCGGGCTCATTCTCTACTGCAGGTATGGGTAGTGCATCGCTTACCTTCAATCAATACCTGCTTTCAGATGCCGGCGATGCTACCGTAGCTGTAGAGTATTCTACCGATGGTGGTGCTAACTGGCTGCCACTTGCCAATTTCGCAGGTATGACGATAGGCGATGGTACATGGAGCACTACGGACAATGATACTACTATAGAGATGCCTGCCGGTGCCCTGGACAAGACCGATGTGAAACTGAGGTGGAACTATAACGGCTTCCTGCAGTGGTTCATTGATAATGTGACCGTAAAAGGCACATTGCCTCCTGCTACTTATGCATGGGCAGGTGTAGGCGGCGCCAGTGGTGTGGTTTGTGATGCCGTTACATGTGCTACTGCCACCGTAACTCCTACTGTTGCCGGAAACAATGTATATGCGGCAACTGCTACAAGCAGCGCCGGTTGTATCTCTACGGTGAACGTTACTGTAAGCATTAATCCGCTGCCTGCTGCCATAGGCGGTACACTCTCTGTATGCCAGGGCCTTACGACCACACTTACAGATGACGATCCTGATGGCACATGGAGCAGCAGCACACCTTCGGTAGCTACCATAGGCTCTTCTTCAGGTATTGTTACAGGTCATGATGCAGGTACATCTATCGTTACCTATACGTTGCCTACAGGCTGTATCATCACAGCCGAGGTGACCACCAACCCGCTGCCTGCCAGCATAGCCGGCGCTACTTTTGAAGTGTGCCCAGCCCATACCATCACGCTTACCGATAGCGATCCCGATGGTACATGGAGCAGCAGCGATGCCACTGTTGCCGACATCGATCCTACGACAGGTGTGATACTCGCAGGCAATGCAGGTACTGCTACCATTACATACACATTGCCCACTACCTGTATAGCTACAGCTACTGTAACAGTGAACCCGCTGCCAGATGCAATAGGTGGTACACTGGCAGTATGTAAAGGTCTTAGCACTACACTTACCGATGCTACTACCCCAGGTACATGGACCAGCATCAATACATCTGTAGCTACCATAGATGCCACTACAGGCGAGGCCACCGGTGTTACAGACGGTACTACCACTATAGTATATGCGCTCACGACAACAGGTTGCGCTATCACGGCAGAACTTACCGTGAACCCGCTGCCGGCAGCTATAGTAGGCGGTAGCATGCATGTTTGTCCCGGTAATGATATAACATTCAGCAATAGCGACCCTGATGGTACATGGAGCAGCAGTACCGTAGCTATAGGTACCATAAACGCTACTACCGGTGTGGCCACAGGTATCACCGATGGTACTACTACCATCACTTATACACTGCCCACTACATGTATCAGCACGGCAGTGCTTACCGTAGATCCGCTGCCAGCACCCATAACCGGCGATATGACAGTGTGCGAAGGTCTTAATACAACACTGAATAGCATTACGCCCGATGGCGAATGGTACAGTTCCAATGATCTGATAGCTACAGCAGGCAGCACTACCGGTATCATATCAGGTGTGGCTGCAGGTACTGTTACCGTATCGTATGTATTGCCCACTACCTGTATGATAACCGCAGTGGTAACAGTAGATCCGCTGCCGGTGGCCATAACAGGCACCATGAGGGCATGTGTGAACGCTACTACTACGCTCTCTAACACCGACCCGGATGGTACATGGAGCAGTGGCGATGTGACGATAGCCACCATAGGCTCTGCTACCGGCGAAATGACCGGTGTTGCTGCAGGTAATACGCTTATTACCTATACGCTGCCCACCGGCTGTATCACTACTACCATTGTCACTACCGATCCGCTGCCTGTGGTACACAACGTAAGCACTGGCGGTTCGTACTGCGCAGGTAGCACTGGTGTGGTACTGAGCATGACCAATTCTGAGGCCGACGATACATACAGACTGTATCATGGCGCTACCCTGGTGGGTACTGTTACCAGCGTAGGTGGTGCGTTCGATTTCGGTACATATACTATGTCCGGCACATACACTGCTACCGCTACTACAGACCTGGGTTGTTTGACCGATATGGCAGGCGCTGCCAATATCGTAATCACACCTACGGTACTGCCGGAAGCTACCATAGTTATGGGCCCCAATGATACGGTGTGCGAAGGCCAGAGTGCTACATTCACTGCTACACCTGTAAATGGTGGTTCTGCCCCCGCTTACCAGTGGATAGTGAATGGCACTGTGGTAGGCGGTACCAGCTCTTACACCTATGTGCCTGTGAATGGCGACGTAGTAAAAGTAGAGCTTACCAGCAATGCTGTTTGCCCGCTGCCCGCCACCGTTACATCAAATGCGCTGACAGCTGTAGTAACACATACGCTGCTGCCATCTGTGACCATAGATGCCAATCCCGGCAACAATGTGTGCCAGTTCTCTAATGTGCTCTTTACTGCTACACCTGTGAATGGTGGTACTACACCTACATATGCATGGACGCGTAATGGCAACCCAGTAGGCGGTACAGGCAATACCATGGTGCTGGTGCCCAATAATGGTGATGTGATAGTAGCAAGGCTCACGAGCAGCTATAGTTGTCCGTCCATAAACAATGTGGCCAGCAACAGCATCAGCATGAATGTGACCAATGTGTTCCTGCCTTCGGTAGAGATCAATGCACTGCCGGGCCTTACATCAAGGATAGGCCAGACGGTGACATTGAATGCAGTAGTGAAGCCTGCCGGAAATACACCTACATACCAGTGGTACAAGAACAGCACCAAGCTAACAGGCGCTACTACTGCTACCTACATCAGCGCTGACTTTGCCAATAACGACTCTGTGACCTGCGAGGTACATGGTGTAGGCAGCTGCGCATACTACTCGTTCAACTCGGTGAAGATCCGCCGCACAACGGGTATGGTAGAAATAGCAGGTGAGGGCAACATAAGGCTGGTGCCCAACCCCAATACCGGTTCGTTCGCAGTGAATGGCACCATAGCAGGCACTACCGATGAGGAAGTGACCATGGAAGTGACCAACATGCTGGGCCAAACGGTATACACCGGCAAGGTGACCAGCCACAATGGTGTCATAGATCACAAGGTGCAACTGGACAATTCGCTTGCCAATGGCATGTATATGCTTACGGTTCATGCAGGCGACGAGCGCAAGGTGTTCCACTTCGTACTCAGCAAATAATCAATAGATAAGTATTCTTTTCAAAGGGGTGGCAGAGATGCCGCCCCTTTGTTTTTGGAGGCATTATGAGTATATTTATTTGTTCGCCTTGTAAATGACATTGTATGAGGAAGATATTGGGATATATTATAGTGTTGTGCTGTCTTAGTGTGGCGGTACAGGCAAAAGATCTGATGGTAAGGAGAAAGACCATAGAGCAGCAGGTAAAGGTGAGCGAGGGCGACCGGCTGGTAGTAGATGCTGCACTGGGGGATGTGCGCATCAGGACCTGGAAGAAGCCCATGGTATCGGTGCGTATTGTCATTACGGGCATGGGCTATACACAAGGCCGGGTAGATAGTATGCTTGATGGCCTGGATGTGCAGGTAAAAGACCACGAGCACGGATCGGCGAAGATAACGGTAGAAAGGCCCTTGCCCGGCAATAAAGACCATGGTGTAAGGGGAGAACTAAGCATTGTAAAGGACTTTAAAGACATAGATACGAATGGTAAGGCCATCAGTTATGAGCTGATGATACCCGATGGCATGTTCGTAGATGTAAAAGCGGTACATGGGGATGTACATTTCGAGGACGACTATAGCGGCCCTGTGAATGTAGATGTATTCAATGGTCGCCTGTTCGCGAAGAAGCTAATGGGCCGCATGAACTACATAAGCATAGATGCGCCAATGTTCTTTGATAAATGGGGCCATATCGGCTACCTGGACAATTCCTATGTGAATGCTGTGCATTATTTGCAGATAGACCATGCGGGTGATGTGCATTTGCGCGATGGAAGAGGGCTGAAGATAGGCACCATAGACAATGTATACTTTGGCGGCAATATGAGCGAAGTAGCGATAGACCGTGCAGGTAATGTAGTAGGGAGACTGGATAAGGCAGAGAACATTGCGATAGGAACTATTCAGGGCATTTGTGAATTATGGCTCTTTAGTGTGAACGGCATCTCGTTCACAGACCTATCGGCTGTAAGGCGCATGAATATCAGTGGCTACACAAGCTCCATCAAGTTGGGACAGATGGGTAATGCCGTTATTGACATAAATGCCGACGTGAAGAATGTACCTTCTTATTTACAGAAAGGAGAAACGGGCTGTAGTGGCACTGTGGGCAATGGAAGTGCATCCATAGGTATACATATGTCGAATGGCACAGTGACCTTTGAATAGATAGCGCACGAATCTTTACTCATAAGATAAAAACAGAGCAGCCCCCTTGTTTCCAAGGGGGCTGTTTCTTTACAGAGGAATTCAAAGCACGTTATCAGTGCTTCATTACGAAGTTGATAGAATGATGCTGAGTGCTTGTCCTCAGGTTCACTATGTACATACCATTTGGTAGTGCGTTGTTCATTTCTATGGTCACCTGCTGGTTGCCTGTGTTCAGCGTATTTTCATACACTCGTTGGCCCAGCATATTGGTAATGCTTATGGTCATTTCTTCCTCTGCCATTTCGGTGGGTATGCCGCTTATGGTAAAGGCGCCATTGTTGGGGTTGGGCATCAGGCGTATGGTAGATGAGGCTGTGGTCTGCGCTACATTGCCCGGTGTCACCACCGTCATCACTACCGCATTGTAGTTGGTTATCCCGTTGCATATGCCGCTGCTGCTTACCAGGCAGGTCACCACATCGCCATTCTGCAGGGCGCTGGTGCTGTATGTGCTGTTGGTAGCGCCAGCTATATCGGTAGCATTTACAGCCCATTGGTAGCCCGGTGTAGGCCCTGCATTCGTTACCACTGCAGAGAATGAACACAGCTCGCCTGCGGCAATAGTATTGCCGGGTGTGGCATTGATGGTGACCATAGGCAGGGTAGGAGGTATCACGTTCATTTCTACCTCTGCACTATGCGCAGTATCGCCAGTGCGGCACCTGTAGTTGCTGGTGATGATGCATTTGACCCTGTCGTTGTCGCTGGGCAGGAAGCTATAAGTAGCGCCTGTGCCCACACTAGTGCCATTCACCAGCCATACATAGCCAGGTGCAGCGCCACCGCCCACAGGTGTGGCAGTGAGGGTCACTACCGTACCCACGCACACTGTGGTACTGGCAGGTGACAGTACAAGACCTGCTGCGGGATGCAGCGATGGCAGTACATTGCGTATGCTACCGGCAACAGCAGTATCTACCGTGCGGCAGGCAGCATTGCTCGTCATTTTTATTGATACTATATCGCCATGTGCAGGAGCTACCGAATAGGTGGCGCCCGTACCGGTGGCCACACCGTTCAGGTACCAGTTATAGACAGGTGCTGTACCGCCGTTCACCGGGGCAGGAGAGAATACCACCGCTGCGCCCGAGCATGATGTGTCGGTAGGTACAGAGGCCAACAGAGTAACAGCGGGTGTTACCAGTGGTTGTGCTATCACCATTGCGCTGCCGGTCATGGTGCGCTGGCAGCCTGTGGTAGCATTGGTGGCCTGTACAGTGTACACGCCAGGCGCTGTCTGCAACCCGAAGCTGATACCCGTGCCTGTACCTGTTTCCGTGCCTGATGGCGCGCCACCTGTATACAGTGCATAGTCCACACCTGTTTGCGATGTGGCGAGACCTATGTTCACACCTGTGCCACCTGTGCAGTAGTTGCCACCGCCCGTCACGTTATATGCAGCAGGTAATGGCTGCACTGTAGCAGTAGTGGTATTATAGCAGCCGTTGGCAAAGGTGTAAGATATGGTAGCAGTACCAAGCGCAGTGCCGAACGCTACTCCAGATGCCGATATAGTAGCGATAGCCGTATTGCTGCTGGTCCATGTGCCACCTGCAGATGTGCTGGCAAATGCTGCGCCGGATCCGATACATATATTGCCGCCGGATATTGTTGCAGGGATGGCATTCACTGTGATGGTAGCATGTGTAGAGCAGGTAGTGCCCAGTGTATATGTGATGTATGTGATGCCGGCGGCAACGCCGTTCACCACGCCTGCTGCATCCACATTGGCTATAGTGGTATTGTTCGATACCCATACGCCGCCCGGGGTAGCACTGCTAAGTGTGGTAGACCTGCCCTCGCATACAGAGAACACACCGGTTATGGGTGTAGGCATGGGGTCTATGGTCACGGTCTTGGTAACTATACAGCCTGTGCCTGTAGTGTAAGATACCAGCGCAGTACCTGCAGATACGCCTGTTACAGCACCTGTGACAGGTGCCACCGTGGCTGTGGCGGGGGCGCCTGCAGACCATGTGCCGCCTGTTACGGTATTCATCAGTAGTACCGATGTGCCGGCGCAGAACTGCGATGTGCCTGTGATGGCAGGTGGCAGATCGGTAACTGTGACAGTAGTAGCTATGCTGCAGCCGGTAAGCAGGCTGTAGGTTATAGATACCGTACCCGGAGTAACACCCGTTACAACACCCGATGTAACATTTATGCTGCCTATAGCAGTGTTGCTGCTGCTCCATGTGCCGCCGGGCATGGGGTTAGATAGGGGAGTAGAGATACCTACGCATACTTGCAGGCTGCCTGTTATGGCCGATGGTGTGGCAGTAACAGTAACAGATGACGATGTATAACAGCCTGTTGCAGGCAGTGTATATGATATATTCACAGGACCAAGGCCAATCGCCGTTACCAGGCCGGTAGGATCTACTGTAGCTACCGATGCATTGCCGGTGCTCCATACGCCGCTGCCTGTGCTATTGGTAAGTGTGATAGTGCCACCTGTACATACCGACAAGGGGCCAGCCGATGTGGGTGGAGTAGGGTTGACGGTAAAGATAGTGCTGGTGCTGCAGCCTGTGCCCAGCAGTATGTAGCTTATAGCTACAGTGCCTGCGGTATGGCCGCTCACTACACCTGTAGTGCTGTTAACGGTAGCGATGGCGGTATTGCCGCTTGCCCATGTGCCGCCGCCACCTGTGTTCAACACAGTGGCCGTGCTGCCCTCACATACGCTTGTAGCGCCTGTTATGGCCACTGGCAGAGGATTCACCGATACACCACGCGTTATGTAGCAGCCTGTGCCCGATAATGTATAGGTAATGGTAGACGAACCTACTGCCATGCCTGTAGCATCGCCCGTGGCTATATCTACTGATACGTCAGCATTGCTGGATGACCATGTGCCGCTGCCAGAGCCGGTGAGCGGTATGGTAGCGCCAAGGCATACCGATGCAAGACCTGTGATGGGAGCAGGCTGTGGGTTCACCAGTATGCTCTCGGTCACATAGCAGCCATTGGGTATGCTGTACGATATAGTTGCAGTTCCTGCATGCAGGCCTGTTACCACACCTGTAGTGGCCCCGATGGCGACATTGGCGCTGGTAGTGCTCCATGTACCTGTGCCGGTAGCATTCAGCATGGTAATAGTGCCGGCCTCGCATACAATGGTAGTGCCTGTGATGATGGCAGGCGCTGCATCTACAGTAACGATGGTGGTAACATAACAACCTGTACCCAATGTATAGGTAACTACAGATGTACCTGCCGCAGCGCCTGTCGCTAAGCCTGTAGTGCCATCTATAGAGATGTTGGTGTTGCTGGTGCTCCATCTGCCGCCTGCTATGCTATTGCTCAGTGCCAGGGTGCCGCCATTTTCACATACATGTCCTGTGCCTGCTGTTATACCTGCAGGCAGGCTGTTCACCGTCATAGTGCGTGTGGTATAGCAGGTAGTAGGCAGTGTGTAGGTAATGGTGGCTGTGCCTGCCGTATTGCCCGTTGCCACGCCTGTAGTGCCATCTATTGTAATGTTCGCAATGCTGCTCCATGTACCCGGTGTTATGGTATTTGCCAGGGTCACATTGCTGCCTATACACACTTCTGTGGGGCCTGTTATAGAGGCAGGTGCCTGGTCTACTGTTATGGTATAGGTGCTGTAGCAGCCTGTGCCTAGTGTGTATGATATGGTAGCTGTACCTGCGGTATTACCGGTCACGATGCCTGATGCAACATCGGCAGTAGCATTACTGTTGCTGCTGCTCCATGTTCCGGGTGTCGTAGTATTGCCAAGGGTGATGTTCGCCCCCTCGCATACGTTGGTAGGGCCGGTAATGGCTGCAGGCAGTGTGTTTACTGTAACTGTAGTGGTTGTATAGCAACTGTTGGGCAGGGTATAGGTCACTGTTGCAGTGCCTGCTGTTACGCCTGTCATATCAGCGGTGCCGGGGGCAAAGGCCACATTGCCATTGCTTGCCGTCCATGTGCCACCTGTTATTGTATTACTCAGCGTCACTGTCTGACCTATACATACTGTATCAGCACCTGTTATGGGGCCGGGCAGTGGGTTCACTGTTACTGTTGCTGTACCTGTCCTTGTACAGCCGCTATTACTGGCCGTAGCCACTACGGTCGTTGTGCCTGCTGTTGCGGGGTTGAAATAAACGCTATCTGTGACCGCACCTGTATAAGGTATGGTAGCGGCAGCATCGCTGTAGAGGTTGGCTGAAGGACTCCATGTGATGGGCGATACTACTGTATAGTTCAGCGTTATGGACCAGGCTGCGCTGGTTATGAGGTTGTTGGTAAAGCCTGTGTTGTTGTACAGCGACAGTGTCCAGGTGCCGTTAGGTGTGCTGTACAGGTCGTTCCATGCATTTACATTTGAGACATAAGGAGCCGCGCCTACAGGCAGGCCTGCATCTGCCCTCCATGTACCGGTGAATACGCCCGAGCCAGTAGCAAGAGAGGTAGTACCTGCCGAGCTGATATTGGTATTGGTGAAGATGATGGCAGCCGATGCAGGACCATGTGCGCCTCTCTGGTTCACCAGGTTCAGTATGTTGCCGTTGGGGGCTTTTATGTTTATCACATAGTCGTCCTGGTAGTTCGATCCGAAGCTGATCACGTTCACCGCTGCGCCCGTTATCACCGCGCCTGCGGGTATGCCGCTCATGTTCAGGTTGGCAGTTATGGTGCCGAACGCGCCCACAGTACCGGGTATGGTGATGGTGCCGGAGTTCACGGTATTTGTCATAGGGCCTGTAACGCCGCCGGTAGCGCGTATGAGCCTTGTAGCATCACCTGCGCATGCTGCTATAGATGTGGGCGATACGGTAACTGCTCCGGGTGTATATACATAGGTCACTGTAGATGTAGCGGTGCTGCTGCAGCCTGCGGTGGTGCCTGTTACTGTGTATACTGTTGTTGTGGTGGGATTGGCGGTCACTGTAGCGCCTGTAGTGGCCGAAAGACCTGTAGAGGGCGCCCATGAGAATGTCGTAGCGCCTGTAGCAGTGATAGAAAGACCCGAGCCGCCGGAGCATACATTGCCGCTACCTACACTCACGGTAGGCAGTGGGTTTATAGTAACAGTGGCCACAGAAGATGTATCGAAGTCGGTTGTGCTGGTACAGGTAAGTATGCAGCGATAGTATGTAGTGGTAGATATAGTACCTGTACTATAGGTAGGCGATGTGGCGGAACCTATAATAGTATAAGGACCAGCTGGAGATATGGTAGATGATATCCACTGGTAAGAAATGCCCGATGCCGATGAACTGCCGGTAAGGCTGATGGTAGAAGATCCGCTTGCGCAATGCGATGCAGGGGCCGCTGCTGCTGTACCCGCTGTAGGTGTGCCAGAGCATACTGCGGCGGGGTTCACTGTTGCGGTGGTCACAGCCTGTTTGGTACATCCCCAGGCGTCTGTAACTGTAAGTGTATAGTTGCCCGATGCTGCTGTTGTGGGCGATGTCACCGTAGGGTTGGCGGCAGTGCTGCTATAACTTGGCCCTGCCCATGAATAGGAATATGGAGTAACACCACCACTCGGGCTGCTGTTCAGGTTGAATGAGGTGCCTGCAGGTACGGGTGATGTATTGCTGGCAGTGGTGTTCACAGCAGTTATCCACTGCGCGGTGATAGATGCGGTATTATTGATGCTCCATGTGCCGCTAGCGCCCGAGCCGCCCCAGCCGCACAGGTAGAAGGTGATGGTCTGCCCGCCGCATACTACCACACCCGCAGGCTGGCTGAATGATGGCGAAGCGCCGGAAGCGGTGCTGCCGAAGACAGTAGCCGCACCTGAGCCTATACGGTACACCAGCCCGAATGTATTGGGGCCTGTGCTGCTAGACTGGCCGGCTCCTACACCCACACCTGTTATCTTTAGCTGTGTGGTAGAGTTGTTGGTAACGGTAAAGTATATATAGTCGCCGGCGCTGTACACGGTAAGCGCTGCCGATGCGCCTACTGTCCAGCCGGCAGAGTTATACCGGTTAGCGCCGGCATTGTAACTCACGCCGGGACCTCTGTCCCATTGCGATACGTTCACTGCTGCCGTACCCGGAGAGGTAGAGGCCGGTAATGGCGCATATGCGCTGGGCCCGGCAGCCGCGTTAAGTGTGGTGCCTCCCCATGTAGTAGGCGATATTGCGGTCTGTGCTATAGATGTCGCAGCCATCATCACACAGGAAAGCAAAAGAGAAACTTGTTTAAATGGTGTTCGTAATATCCGATACATACAGGACAAGATTTTGTATGGCAAAATTGTCGATCCAATATTGCCTGTGTCGGTACAATAGGTTAACTCTCGTTGAACAAATTGTTACCCCTTGTTCCTGTTTTGTCCGTTGCTGAAAGTGTTGCTAGTCGGCATTCTTCACCAGGTACACCAGTACCGGGAAGTGATCGCTGTAGCCGTTGTCCCATACTTGGGCTATGGTGAATGAGCGATGGGGCAGTCCCTTATCCTTGCCTAACTTATTGGTAAGGAATTCCTTATTGAATATCTCTGCCCGGTAATAGCGCCAGCCGGTATTGTTCTCTACGAACGAGCCCGATAGCATTATCTGGTCTATCAGTCCCCACTCCCCGCGATAGCTCTCTGTGCCCATTCCTTTTTTATAGATGTTGATCCATGGGTTGAACAAGTCTTTCATGGTCACATCATCTTTATCGGCCTTTGCCTGCAATACTTCTTTTACGGGTTCGCCGGTAGGGTTGTCGTTCAGGTCGCCCATAAGCAGTATCCTGGTGTCGGGGCGTATGGCCATCAGCGAATCTATAAGATGTTTGTTCACCTTTGCTGCCAGCATGCGGCCAGGTGCGCTTCTGGCCTCACCACCGCTCTTCGATGGCCAGTGGTTCACCAGTATATGTACGGTATCGCCTGCCAGTACGCCATATACATGCAGTACGGCGCGCGTGGGCCTTTTTTGCCCTATGGTCTCCAGCGGTACCGGCAGTGTCTCTGCGGCTATCAGTTTAAAATACTTAGGGTTGTACAGCATGGCTGTGCTTATGCCTCTCTCATCAGGCGTGGGGAACCAGCAGTATTTATAGTTGCGGTGCTTTATCTCTTTCTGGGCCACTAGGTCAGCCAGTACGGTACTGTTCTCTATTTCTACCAGGCCTATCACTGCGGCTCCGTCGGGCGTCACATCTGTGCCTATCTTTTCCAGTACGGTAGCTATGTTGTGCAGCTTTTGTGTATATACTTCCTGTGTATAGCTGTAGGCGCCATTGGGGGTGAAATCCTCATCTTTTTTTGCAGTGTCATCTACGGTGTCGAAAAGGTTCTCGCAGTTGTAGGACCCTATGGCTATTACCTTCAGTTTCTGCTGTGCAGATGCAGCATAGCATACCGTCACAGACAGTATGGCCAATATCATTTTGTACATGTAAGAAGAGGATGTTTCTGCAAAAAGATCGATTTTTTTCCGAAGAAAAAACGGGGAACAATTAAGTAACACAAACTTGATATTCTATTGATCCAATCATAACGTACAAAAGATGGCACGCAATACCGTCCAATATAATTTTGCCGCTCCAAAGGGTATCATCCATATCCGTTCATTGTATCATGAGGCACAAGGCATTCTTCGCGTTCGTTTTTCTTATCCTGTTCTCTACCATCACTTATGCCGAAGGCGATAAGACCGCCATTCTGAAAGGTAAGGCATACAACTCCGCTACAAAGACACCACTCTACGATGTGAAGGTCTCCATCCCCGATCTGAAGATCGCGGTCGCGACCGATGGAGATGGTGATCTCTCCATCAGCGAGGTGCCATATGGTACACATACGCTGATATTCAATGGCGGTGCTGTGGTAACGTACACTATGACCGTAGTAGTAAATAAAGACCTGGTAGATATAGGTGATGTGATGCTGACCCTATCGGAGAAAGCCAACGCTACCGACAATACAGAGATCCCTACCATTACTGTAGAGGACAACACCGCTAACCAGGATGATGATGGCTCTTCTGCGCAGAACTCCAGCGGCATGTTCGTTGCGGGGCAGGATGCCTTTACGGCCGCTGTAGCCTATACGTTCGGCCAGTACTACTTCAAGCCTCGTGGTGGCTCGGGTTACGAGCTGCAGTTGAATGGTATCACTATAGAAGATGTGGAACGTGGTTACTCATCGTGGGGGCAGCTCGGTGGCCTTAGCGATGTGCTGCATGGCCGCAGTGTTACCTATGGTCTTCAGCCCTCCGGCTACGCCTATGGCGGGCTCAATGGTACTACTTATATAGATGCCACTGCCGCTGACCAGCGCAAGGGTAGCGCCGTTACCTATACCCGCTATAACCGCAACTACAGGAACCGCGTGATGATGACCCACAACAGCGGCCTGATGAAGAACAAATGGGCATGGTCGGTATCGGGCTCTCGCAGGTGGGCCGAGGAAGGCTATACACCGGGTACATTCTACGATGGCTATTCCTTCTATGGAGCTGCCAGCAAGGTGATAGGTAAGGGACAGCTCAATCTTACGGCCATGTATTCGCCCACACGCCGTGGCCGCGCACTCAATGCCACCGATGAGGTCTATGGCCTTACCAATAACAACCAGTACAACTCTGCATGGGGCTACCAGAACGGTGTGAAGCGTAATTCGCGCGTGGTAGATGTGTCTCAGCCCATCTTTATTGCCAACTATACTTATCGCCCCAGCGACAAGACCAGGTGGAACACCGCTATAGGTTATGAGACCGGCAGATACAAAAGCTCTACCATAGACTTTTACAATGCATACAGCCCCCGGCCCGACTATTATCGCAATCTGCCCAGCTATTACTATAGCATGGTGCCACCGCAGCCACAGCTCGGCGACTCTGTGAAAGCCTTGCTCATGGCGAACCCCGAGATGCTGCAGGTCGATTGGGCGAAGTTCTACGAGGCAAACAGGATGAACATAGAGACCATAAAGAATGTGAATGGTGTAGCAGGCGATAACGTTACAGGTAAAAGGTCTATGTATGTGTTGAGCAACTTTGTTGATGAACTGCGCAAATTCACCTTCAATACCAATATAGAGCATGCACAGAGCGAGCATCTTACACTTATGGGTGGCGCGCGCTTCGTGATGCACCAGAACGAGAGTTATAAAGAGCTTGTAGATCTGCTGGGTGGCGACTTTTACCTGAATACTTACCAGTTCCTGGATGCACAGAACACCGGTAATACCAGCTACGCACAGAACAACCTGAACGAGCCGAACAAGCTGATAAAGACAGGCGATAAATATGGCTATGACTACATACTGAGAAATATGCAGACCGAAGTATGGGGACAGACCACAGCCACCCTGGATATGGTAGACCTCTTCGGTGCGCTGAATGTAGGTCATACTTCTTTTAGCAGGGAGGGTCTTTATAAGAATGGTCTCTTCCCCAACAACTCCTTTGGTAAGAGCGAAGCCCATGGCTTCTTTACATACAAAGCGAAAGCCGGCGCTGCACTTAAATTGGGCCTGCACAATATCTTCTATGTAAATGCCGACCATACCGAGGAGGCGCCGCTGATGTCCAATACATATATATCGCAGGCCACACGAGACTTCGTTATCAACGCCCCCACTACAATAAAGACCAATACACTGGAGGCCGGTTATATGCTGCGCACGCATAGGGTAAACCTGCGTTTTACCGGCTATGTTACCGATGCGAAGGACATAACCTCCATCAGGCGCTTCTTCTATGACGAACTGGGCACACAGGCCTTCATCAGCTATGTTATGAACAAGGTAAGTACCAGGGCTACAGGCATAGAGTTCGCTGCCAACTACAAGATATCATCTATGTGGAGCCTTACCGGTGTTGCATCTGTAGGCCAGTATTTCTACACCAACAGCCCCGATGTGAACATATATCTCGATAACGATCCTGCCGTGGCCACTACTTCGCACAAGACTTACATCAATAACTACTATGTGGGCAATGGTCCGCAGTCGGTATACTCTATGGCGCTCAGTTACAGGCCTGGCAGGTGGACCATCGCTTCCAATATCAACTACATAGACCGCAACTATATAGACATATATCCCGATCGCCGCACGGCCAGTGCTGTGGCATTGGTAACACCCGGAAGCCCACAGTGGCACTCTATCATAGACCAGGAGCGTATGCCATCGGCCTATACCGTAGATCTGTATGTGAGCCGCTCTTTCAGCACTTCCCGCTACACCAAAAAATTCACATCGCACAGCACAAGCCTGTTCGTGAGCCTTGGTATCAATAACCTGCTGGACAAGCGCGATATAAAAGTTGCAGGTTACGAACAGTTGCGTTACGATTTCGGTAACCGCAGCACCGATAAATTCCTCAATTACTACGATTACGCATTTGGTCTCAATTATTCAGCTAATATCAGTTTCCGTTTTTAAAGTTCATTTATCATGAGGTTCCATAAGATAGCGCTTACATTTCTGCTGGCTACGGCCACCCTGTCATCCTGCCTGAAGAAGGACTATGATGTTCCACCCGACACTTTGCATTATGACCCTGCACTGCCTGTCAATGTCTCCCTGCGCCAGTTGGCCGACAATGCGCTGATGCTGTCCGATGGCCAGTACTATACACTGGGCGATTCCATAGCATACGGCATCATAGTGGCCGACGATCATTCGGGCAATATCTATAAGCAGATGATAGTTCAGGATACTACCGGTGGTATATGTATACTTGTAGACAAGACAACTATCTATGGCGATTATCCTGTAGGCCGCAAGGTATACCTCAGGCTCAAGGGCCTCAGGCTGGCCAATTACAAGGGCCTGCCACAACTGGTATACGACTATGATGAAGAAAGAAAGCAGAGCAATGGTATACCTTCATCCCTGCTGGCCGACTTTGTTGTAAAAGCATCTTACCCCCATACGGTAGAGCCCAAGGTGCTTACCATGGCCGATATCTTTAGCAATCCCAGTCTCTATATCAATACCCTCATTAAGATAGAGGACGTACAGTTCGAGACCTCTTCGGCCAATGTGGTATATTCTGATGCCGTGCGCAGCACCAACCGCTATATAAGCGATTGCCCCTTCAACGGCAGGCTGGGTATGTACAATAGCTCGTTCTCCAAATTCAGGGGAGCTCTGACGCCGCGTGGCCTGGGTAGCATCACCTGCATCCTGTCTACCTACAACAGTCCCCAGCTCATACTGCGCGATACTACCGACGTGAATATGACCAAGGAACGTGTATGCCCATAGAATAAGAATATTTTTTCCTTCCCCCTGTACAAGGCCCGCATGTTAAGCGGGCCTTCATTTTGGCTTAACCTTTTGGTAAACCTGCATTCACTTTCAGGAAACATGGCCGGCTGACCTTTGCAGCACAAATCAAGAACATGAGAAGATCAATTGTACTATTATCACTTATCGCCGGTTCTGTAGGCGCCAACGCACAGGTTACGCTCTCCGGTACATCCTACACCCAGGATTTCAGCCAGCTTGGTCTGGCCACTCCGGTAGTACCCACCGGCTGGTTCGGTTACACCGGCGCTACCAGCTCAGCGGCAGGTACGCTTGCTACCATCAGCACATCCAAGACCTATGGCGTATTCGCCGACACCGTTTCTTCTGATGCCTGCAAGGCCAACGTATGGAACGATGACTTCAAGAACTACCCATCTGCAAATGGCGGCATGCCTGTAAAGGTAGCTACATGCGCTGCCCAGCCCGGCATCACCGACCGTGCACTGGGTGTAAGGCAGAAGAGCAATTCTGCTACTCCTCCCTTCTGGGATCCGGGTGCAGCCTTCGTTTTCAAAGTAGCTAATACTACAGGTCGTACCAATTTCAATCTCACCTTTAAGCTGCAGTCGCTCGATACTACATCTCCCCGTACCACTACATGGGCGGTAGACTATGGTATTGGTACCAATCCTACCAGCTTCACTCCCGTGAGCGCTACAGGTACTATGACCACAGGTGGCCTTACCTTCAGCAACAATACCGTTTCTGTGAACTTCGGTTCTGCGCTCGATAACCAGTCTTCTGTAGTATGGATAAGGGTAGTGGCCCTTACTGCTTCTACAGGTGGTGGCAACCGCGCCAGCTCTGCTATAGACGATGTTAACCTTACCTGGACAGGCAGTGTGTCTGTAGACGAGGTGAACACACAGGCCGCAGCATCTATGGCCGTATATGGCATGGCTACTTCAGACAAAGTGATCTTCGGTTATAACGTAGAAAGCGGTCTTAAGTATGGTCTCTCTATACACGATATCACCGGCCGTAAGGTATATGATGGTAATTTCACTACCAATGCCAGCGGCACATACACACTTAACGGTCTGAACCTTGTGCCCGGCCTTTACATAGCCAGGATGAACAATGGTAACACTACTGCCGTTACAAAGTTCTCAGTTAACTAAGACTATCTATAAACACTATACCTTTTCGTAAAGCGCCCGCGGATATCCGTGGGCGCTCTTTTTATGTGCGTGCATCTGCACAGCCATCGATCTCTGTGCAAATATTTATTTTATGGCAAACAAACGTTCATTCCTTTCCCGGTGTCTATGTAGGAAAAGATCTAATGATAAAGAAGAAATTAAAACAGATACCCGGCAGAACAACAAAAGACAATAACACTATCAGGACGATAGATGAGAAGGGTGCTGTAAAGGTGTTTCAGAAAGATAGACTCAAGCCTCTGTCAAAATATAGGGAAGAGCAAATAAATAGTATACTCAGTTAATGTTGTAGATGTTTTCTGCAAAGAAAAGAGGCATACCCCGCGGCATGCCTCTTATTCAACATCACTCATTTGTTCGTTATTGTTTCACTACTTTCTCTATCTGCACCGGTACATGGTCTTCATCGTAAAGGGTAAGGATGTACATGCCGTTCGGCAGGGTGCTCAGGTCCAGGCTCTTTGCATCGGCCATGTGTATCAGCTCGCGGCCATCTATGCTGCGTAGTATTGCCGATACTCTGTTGTCGCTCTCTATGAACAGCATACCCTGTGCGGGGTTGGGATATATCCTTGCCCTGGTATCGCTTGTGCCGACAACACCTGTTGTAGGCATGCCCTTCACCACATACATGTCCGATATGGACTGGCAGCCATTGGTATCTACCACGCGCACCTTGTAGTTGCCGTTGCCGGTATGCGCTGTGTTGTATGCGGTAGCGCCCGGTATGGGTGTGAGGTCCTTGTACCACTGGTAAGACACATAGTGCGTACCTGTGAACAGCTTTACGCCATTGAAGGTCACTATAGGGTTGGGCAGCGGCATCTGGCTCACTGTTATATCCATTGTAGTAGCAGTACAGCTAGATGGTACTGTCACCGTACACCTGTAGTTGCCTGGTGTGCCTGCATTATAGGTAGGCGATGTTGCGCCGCTTATAGGGCTGCCATTGAAACTCCACTGGTAATTCAGCAGAGAGCCCGCGCCCGATACGCTCGTAGATAGCAGCGCACTGCCGCCCCAGCAGAATTTGGTAGGAGTGAGCGCTACGATAACAGGCGCGGCTACGATGGTCACCAGGGTATCGGCGCCGGTATATGCCGTACAGCCGGTAATGGTATTGGTCACACGAACCCTGAAGCCGCCGCTTACAGTAGTAGTATATATGGCGTCTGTAGCGCCGGGTATGGCCACTCCGCTTTTATACCACTGGTAGTTGTAAGAGCCTGCTGCTGCTGTAAGAGTTACGTTAGATCCCGCACATACCACTCGTGGCCCTGTGGAAGAGATAGATACATCGGGCAGCGGGTCCACTATCACATTGGTGGTCACGGTAGTATTGGTGCAGCCTATACTATTGGTCACCTGTGCATAGTAGCTGCCGGGGGCAGATGTGGTATAAGATATACTGGTAGCGCCGGGTATAGGTGTAGCACCATTATACCATTGGTAAACATATCCTGTGCCTGATGTGGCTGTTATCATAACACTGCTGCCGGCGCAGAATGTCGCAGGGCCTGAGAGTGTCACCGCATCACTGGGGGAGGGTAGTATGTTGATATGTATAGTGCCCGACTCATCGGAACAGCCGGTAATGTTGGTCACTATCACCGAATAGTCGCCTGTGATGCTTGCCGCATGGGTACTGCCCGATGCACCTGTTATAGGCGTACCGTTGTGCAGCCATTGGTAGGAGAACCCCACGCCTGTAGGCGATGCATTAAGGGTAATGGGCGATACCGAGCAGGCCGTTGTAGAGCCGCCAGGTACCGATATGGTGGCCGTTATGGTATTCACCAATACCGATATAGGTACAGAGAAGGTAGGACAGCCGAATGAATTGGAAACACGCACACGGTAGCTGCCCGTAGTGCTGGCTACATAGTTGATGCCTGTTGCACCGCCTATGGGCGATGCCCCTACGAACCACTGATGAGTAAGCGATGTGCCAGTATTGGCCGTAAGCACCACAGATCCGCCCGGGCAGAATGTGGTGTCGCCAATGGGTGTGATGATGGCCGGTGGTGCAGGGTTCACGGTCATTTCTTTAGTAGCTATACAGCCAGTGGGCAATGTATAGGTCATCACTACAGTGCCCGCGCTCACACCTGTCACTATGCCTGTACCTGCACCCACTGTTGCGCGGCCTGTGTTGCTGCTGGTCCATGTGCCTGTAGTAGGAGTGCTGGAGAGTGTAGTTGTCAGCCCGGGACAAACTTCGTCTGCGCCTGCTATTGTGGCTGGCAGCGGATGTACTGTTTGTATACGCGTTATGAAACAGCCCGTGGTAGATGCCAGTATATAAGATATGCGTACAGTGCCTGTGGTATTGCCCGTCACTACACCGGTAGCTATATCTACCGATGCGGTCGTACTGTTGGCGCTGTGCCATTCGCCGCCTGCAGTAGCGCTGTTCAGTGTTGCTGTCGTTCCCAGGCATACCCCCGATGGGCCTGTAATAGCAGCAGGTATGGGGTTCACCGTCATGGTATGTGTGCGATAGCAGCCCGATGGCAATGTATAAGTGATATCTACCGTGCCTGCAGCTACACCCGTTACTATACCTGTTGCTGCGCCTACTGTGGCAGTGCCTGTGGCACCGCTGGTCCATGTGCCAGTGGTAGATGATGTGGTCAGGGTGGTCGTGGCTGCTTCACATACTGCATTGATGCCGCTTATGGTGCCGGGTTGTGGGTTCACCGTTACGGGAGTTGTCACATAGCAGCCGCCGCTCAGGGTGTATGTTATGTTGGTAGTACCTGCGCTCATTCCCGTCACTACACCCAGTGCATCTACTGTTGCTATCGTAATGTCCTGGCTGCTCCATGAGCCACCTCCTGATGCATTGGTGAGCGTAGTAGTAGCGCCTATGCATACAGTGGTAGTGCCTGCAATGGCCGCAGGGAAGGAGTTCACGGTTATTGTTGCGGTAGCTATGCAGCCGCTGGGTATGGTATAGGTGATATTGGCCGTGCCGGGTGCAATGCCTGTTGCCACGCCGCCGGCCGTTACCGTGGCTATAGTGGCATCGCTGCTGCTCCAGGCGCCACTGCCTGTGGTACTGTTCAGTGTAGTAGTGAGGCCCACGCATACCGCCATGCCTCCGGTAATGGCAGCAGGTGGTGCATCTACCGTTACCGTTCTTGTAGTGATGCACAGCGAGCTCAGTTGGTAAGTTATGGTAGCTGTTCCTGCTGCTATACCTGTCACTACCCCTGTTGATGGGTCTACTGTGGCTATGCCTGTATTACTGCTTGTCCATGTGCCGCCGGTCGATGTGCTTGTGAGTGTTGTGGTGAGTAGGGGGCATACTATGGCCGTACCTGTTATGGGCGCCGGTGCGGTATTTACCGTCACTGTGGTAGTAACAGGTACCGATGATGTGGTGCAGTTCAGCGCATCGGTAACGGTAAGCGTATACACGCCCGCTGCCGATGCCGGTGCGGCAGTAACGGTAGGACTTAGTATGGCGCTGGAGAAACCGCCGGGTCCTGCCCAGCTATATGTGTACCCCGGTATGCCGCCCGTTGCGGTGCCGGTAAGATAAAGGTCTGTACCCGCACATATGGGCGAATTGCTCGTTGCCGTTGCAGTAACAGGTGTTGCGAAACCTGCTGTTATAGCGGTGCCATCATTGATGCGTAGCGTACCGGCCGCACCCGGGCCTCCCCAGCCATACAGGCGGAAAGTGGCCGTCTGGCCGGGTTCTATACATATATTGCCTGCCAGGTCCCAGTTCTCCGGGCTTGCCGTATGTGCTGTGCTTATAGTAGGGCCAAAGGCAGCGTTAGTAGTGCCAATTGTATACATCACCTGTACGTTCTGCGGCCCTGTAGCGCTCACCTGCGACCGTATGAACAACCTCGTTACCTGCAGCTCTGTGGTGGCGCTATTGGTTACGGTAAAGAAGATGCACCTGTTAGCGGCCTGTGCAGCAGCAAGCGAGCCACCTACCTGCCAGTCCTTGCTGTTGTAGCAGCCTCCGGCAGCATTGAATGTCGTTGCACCGCGGTCCCACTGCGATATGGCTATAGTACCTGCGCCGGGCGTAGTAGTGGCCGGAAGGGTAGTGAAGGCGCTGGGCCCTGTGGCTGATGCAGGACTACCTGTCCAGGTAGTGGGGGCAATAGGCGTTTGTGCATGAACGAATGCGGCTGCGAATAGAGCAGACACCGCAAGCACGCCTGAAAGGAAAGAACGGAAAAATGACATGGTGGTAAATGTTTAAATAGCTATAGCATGAGCAGCACTGTATATGCTGCTCACAGATATGTCAAAATTCCCTTTGCAATGTAAAGCCAGCGAGAAAGCTGTGTTAAGTGTCCGTGATGTTTTCATTAAGACCACGACAGGTAATAAATACTTAACGGAACCGTAATGTCACAAGGTCTATTGATAGCGCGGTGTAGAGATAAATTGCATTCTTTTTTGTACCCGGTCCTAAGGGTCACCGATAAAATAGAGGAAATGAAGAGATCATTGATACTGCTGGCCATGCTCATGGCTGTTAAAGGATATAGTGGCAATAAGATAAAATATTACTTCACCCAGCCGGTGAACAATTCTGTGTCCAGGGGTGAGAATGCCATTTACCTGAACGATAAAATGGGAGATACCATAGTAGCCTATATCAACCGGGCAAAGTATACCCTGGACATAGCCGTGTACAACTATACATCTTCCTTTCCCGCTATAGCAGTAGCTGTGAACAATGCATATACCCGCGGTGTACAGGTGCGCTGGATATACGATAGCAGCTCTTCCAATACAGGTATACCACTGCTCAACGGCAACATCAAGCGTATGGCCAGCCCACCCGATGCGGGCGATCATTCCATCATGCACAATAAGTTCATGATAATAGATGCCAACTCTTCCGATCCTAACGATGCTATACTGTGGACCGGTTCTACGAATTGGAACACACAACAGTTCAACACCGATCATAACAATGCTGTAGCCATACAGGACAAGCCGCTGGCATTGGCCTACAAGGCCCACTTCGAAATGATGTGGGGCAGTACAGGCGCAACGCCCAACCGCTCGGCCGCTAAGTTCGGGCAGTATAAAACAGACCTTGGTGCACACCATTTTACTGTAGAGGGCAAGCATATAGAAGTATACTTCAGCCCTGCCGATAATACCAACGACCATATACTCAGCGCCATGGGTTCTGCTCATACTGATATGTATTTCGGCATGTCCACCTTTACCTATTCTACTGATGCCAATATGTTGGCAACATCCAGTTCCAGTGATGTATATGTGGCTGGCATCAGCGACGCAGGCAATGTATCTTATGCGCCGCATTCTATACTGTCCTCGGCGCTGGGTAGCGGCAAGTACAAGGTGTATTCAGGTTCGGGCTTGTTTCACCACAAGTACCTTATAGTAGATCCCTCCAATACTTGCTCCGATCCACTGGTGTTAACAGGTTCGCACAACTGGACCGTCAGCGCTGATACCAGGAACGATGAGAACACCATCATCATACACGATGCCACTGCTGCCAATGTGTTCTATCAATCTTTTCATGCCAGCTTTACTGCGCTTGGTGGTTCGCTACCCGTAATACCCGATTGCGGTGTAGGCATAGATGATATCTCCGGTAATGAGGGCGATGTGCTGATATACCCCACACCATCTGACGGCGACATCACCATAAAGGTGACAAACATAGCCGGTATGCAGATACAGGTATTCGATATGAATGGTATGCTTGTGCAAAGTACTGCCGCTGTTGTCCCGGGTACTGACCTTCATATAGGTACTCCCGGTATCTACACCATACGCTGCATATCGAAGGATAGGGTAGTAGTAAAGCAGGCAGTGATCCGTTAACGGTCTAAACTTCATATTGGCGTAATAATGAGGTAACCTATGCCAGAGACCTTTGCAGCAGATCATTATAAACATGAAGAAGATCTGCCTGCTACTTTCTCTCTTCGCGCTATCGTTCAGCCCTGTCACATCATTTGCACAGCTTACGGTAGTGCCCACTCATCCTGCCTCTGTATTGGCTGCCAAGCTTGCGGGGCCCGGTATCACCATATCCTCGCCGGTGCTCACTTGTGCCGGTGTAGGTAACGGTACTTTCATCTCGGTGCTCACGCCCATTGTCATAGACAGTGGTATCATACTCAGTACCGGCCGCGCTGTCAATACCAGCGGGCTGGAGTCCTTTCTTGCCAGTAATAACAATGGCGCTCCCGGCGACCCCGACCTGACACTGCTTGCCGGCACCACTACCAATGATGCCTGTACTCTTGAGTTCGATTTCGTGCCCAAGGGCGATACCGTTAGCTTCAATTACCAGTTCGGCTCCGAAGAGTACATCAATTCTACCTGCGGCCAGTACAACGATGCTTTTGCCTTCTTCATATCGGGTCCCGGCATCAGTGGCACACAGAACATGGCCCTTGTACCCGGTACCAATATCCCTGTTACGGTCAATAGTATCAATAGCGGTGTCCCGGGACCTCCCGGTTGGCCGGGCTTCTGCAACATTGCCAACTGTACATCTATGGGCCCTGGCTCTCCCTTCACTACCTATTTCATCAATAATGCCGGAGGTACACAGGTCACCTATCGTGGCTATACCACCAAGTTGCGTGCCTATCACTCTGTTACACCCTGCAGTACTTACCACCTGAAGATGAGCGTGGCCGATGCCGCTAATTCTCTCTACGACTCAGGTGTGTTCATAGAGGCGGGCAGCCTTAGTACCAATACCTATTCGTTCAAAAAGACCGATTCCATAGGCCATACCATTGCCGGTATACCCCATGCCATAGTACGCGGCTGCGATCCTGCCACCATTACCGTGCTCAATGGCCGTGTGGCTACATCTCCGCAAAAAGTGTACTTCACATATGCAGGTACTGCCGTACATGGTGTAGATATCTCCGGCCCCGATAGTGCTACCATAGCCGCAGGCGATACCAGTGTGGTCATCAGCATACCCGGCCTTACATCATCTACCCCTACAGGTCCCAAGAGCATCATCGTATATCTTTCTTCTCCTTTTAGCTGTGGTATCGTAGATACCATCACACTCACCCTGCTCGATGGTCCCTTTGCCAATATCACTACGCCCGATACTTCTATATGCCTGGGCCAGGCCATACAGATACATGTTGCTGCCTCTGCGGGTCTGGTATACAACTGGGCGCCGCCTGCTACCCTCAGCAGTGCCACCGCCATGGAACCCTTTGCAGCGCCTACCGCCCTTACAGTATATACCATGACGGCCACACTGCCTCTGTCGGGCTGTGCGCCCATAGTGCGAACTGTACAGATAGGAGTGAACGTTGCCAATATGAACATCATCACCCCTGACACTACCATATGCATAGGCGACGAGGTGACCATACGGGTAAGTGGTGTGCCCGGCCTTTCTTATACATGGTCACCTGCAGGTTCACTCAATTCTGCGGTGGCCAAAGAGCCCACAGCACGGCCCACCACTACCACCACATACAGCGTTGCTGCGGTCTCTACCATTGGTGGTTGTCCTGCTTCCGATCAGGTCACTATCACGGTCATAGATCCTGTTGTCACTATCTCCAACCCTGCACCTTCCATATGCTATGGCAAGTCTGTGAAATTCCTTGTTACCGGCGATCCTACCTACTCCTATGAGTGGGTGCCTGCGCTAGATCTCGATAATGCTCTTATACAGCAGCCTACTGCCACGCTCACCGTTCCCAGGTCGTACACGGTCACTGCTACCGTACCTGTATACCAATGCAAGACACAGGCCGTGGCCAGTGTCACCATACTGCCACAGGTGATAGCTACGGCATCGTCGCTCAAGCCTGTATGTATAGAAGAGCCTGCCGAACTTTTGTCATACCCCAGTGGTACCCAGTACGACTATCATTGGAATGGCCCCGATGGTTTCGAGTCCATGCTGCAGTTCCCTTTCATCAAGCGTGCGCGTATACAGGACCAGGGTATATACACCGTTACCGTTACCAATACCATTACCGGCTGCCAGGGTACCGATACCGCCTATGTAAGGGTAGGGGGTGCATCGCTGGTGCTGTATAATGTGACAGAGGACCAGACCATAGATCTGGGCCAGAGCGTACAACTAGGCGCCGATGGCGCGGTACTCTACACCTGGGCGCCCAATGATGGCTCACTCAGCGACCCCAACATCAATAACCCCATAGCTACGCCCACCGTCTCTACAACGTATGTGGTGATGGCGGTAGATAGTATAGGTTGTAAAAACATAGACACTGTGCATATAGAGGTGCGTACCGCCGATGGTGTGTTCATACCATCGGGCTTCAGCCCCAATGGCGATGGTCTCAATGATATATTCCGCATCCGTGCCAATGAGCACGCAAGGCTGGTGGAAATGGTAGTGTTCGACCGCTGGGGCCAGGCCGTATACCGTGCTCAGAATGGCAGCAGCGCCGGCTGGGATGGCACTAGCAATGGCCAGCCTGCAGGTATAGGCACCTACAACTACATGATCATAGTAGCCCGCCCGGATGGCACCGACCAGACATATAAAGGCAATGTGACGCTGATACGTTAGTATTTCTATCGCCTATCACTATGCAGAACGCAGGCTCATGGGCCTGCGTTCTGCATTAGGGTATGAATAACACATAAGTGGTATCGATCGGCCATAAGGCAGCAGTATTTTTGATGCCATAGATACCTCTGCCTATGAATGCACCATATCCTGCCATGGTACAGGCCGTAACGGCCGCTGCTGCTGCTATATCGGCCGCACTTACCGGTTATCCGCTGCGGCTGCCCGATAATAAGTGGGAAGAGTATGCCGATGCTGCAGACCGCCTTCGTTATGGCTTCATGCAACTGAACACTATGCTGAACATAGAATATGCCTTTGAAGAGGGCCTGCCCGGCGATATAGTGAACTATGCGGTACAACTGAATGAACACAATACCGTATTAGAAGAATTGGTAAGCTATCTGCTGGACCGTAACGAGATGTTCGGCGGAGATGTATACAAGTACGAGACCCTCTTTCTGCAAGAGGTGCTGGCATCTGCTACCGCGAATGCCCGTATCATTTCGGGCATATTGGCCTAACGAAAAAAAGCAACCGGGGAGGTTGCTCTTAACAGTTTGACTTAGCTTACCCTTGTTTGCGATCAAAAAAAGGCAGTAACAGTGACAGGGGAACAGGAAACGACTAGCACAAAAGTATTGCACCCTCCCCCTCGAAAGAACGGGATTTTTCCCGTTTTTTTATCCGAATTTTTCCCGTATAGCGCTCTTTACAGCGTATATTCAGTTTTCTTGCCCCCTGATATTACCTTTTGGAGGGTGGATAAAGTAAGATCTATTTCAATGTGAATATGTATGCCCGGTGTTCTGAAAGATCCGTGCGATATGCTACTTTTGCACCGCAATTCTCCTACAACACAATGAATATCGAACAACTGAAGGAAATGGCCACCCAGGTGCGCCGCGATATAGTAAGAATGGTACATAAGGTCCAGAGTGGTCATCCCGGTGGCTCTCTCGGCTGTACCGAGTTCCTTACGGCCCTCTATATGAAGGTTATGGAACGCAAAGAGGGGTTCGATATGAACGGTATGGGAGAAGATGTGTTCTTCCTTTCCAATGGTCATATATCGCCCGTGTTCTACAGCATACTGGCCCGCAGCGGTTACTTTCCCGTTAGCGAGCTGGGTACGTTCAGGCATATCAATTCCCGCCTGCAGGGTCACCCTGCCACGCACGAGCATCTGCCGGGCGTACGCATAGCCAGCGGTTCGCTGGGGCAGGGTATGAGCGTGGCCGCAGGCGCCGCCATGGCCAAAAAGCTGAATAACGATAGCCACCTGGTGTATTCCCTGCACGGTGATGGCGAGCTGCAGGAAGGCCAGAACTGGGAGGCCATCATGTTCGCCGCCCACCACAAGGCCGATAATCTTATAGCCACTATCGACCTCAATGGTCAGCAGATAGATGGGCCTACCGATAAGGTGATGGGCCTGGGTTCGCTTCGCCAGAAGTTCGAGGCCTTTGGCTGGCTGGTGATGGAAATGGACGGCAATAACATGGAAGAGGTACTGCGTGTGCTGGCACAGGCAAAGGCCGCTACCGGCCAGGGCAGGCCCATATGCATACTTATGTACACCGTTATGGGAAAGGGTATCAGCTTCATGGAGGGTACGCACGAGTGGCATGGCATAGCCCCCAGCGACAAGCAGCTTGAAGAGGCCCTTGCGCAGCTTCCTGTTACGTCCCTTGGCGACTACTAATATGCATAATTAACGAGGTCTGTATCCGTTTTTTCGTTAGATTTGCTATAGACACATATCTATAGACCTCCCCTGACGGATGCAAACTCGTATATCATGATCAGAAATATCCCGGTTTTCGCACTTGCCGCCTGCTTTTTTCTGTCCACTGGCATTATTTCCTGTACCAAAGATGAGAAGCAGCCCCTTCTGTCTACCCGTCTTGCAGGTAAATGGAAAAAAGTACGCTATGCTACCGACGATAATGTGAATGGTCTGCTGGACGAATGGGAAACGCATCCCGTAGATTCTGCCACTAGCAATATCCTCGAATTCAAGCAGGACAGTACCGGGGTAGAGTACACCACCAATTCCCCCGAGTTGCTTTTTAGCTGGTACATCACCAGCGAGCAGACATTGTCTTTCGCATACAAGAATTCCGAGACCACTATCTTCAAGATAGCCCGTATCAACTCTGCCAACCTGGAGCTCACCACCCGTACCAAGAACGGCCTTGTAGGCTACTACTACGATAGGACCAACTAGCTTCCTTTCGGCAATATCCCCATTGTACTCACTTGTTTCATTGGCATAGTGTTTATTTATCCGCTTTTTGTGTAGGTTTGACCGTTCTTTGGGAGAACTGCGCTTTTCCGCGCTTGTATCCCGCATACCTGCATCACATAAAATAATTCAAAAAAACATACGCAAATTCATGGCAAAGATCAAAGTAGCTAATCCCGTTGTGGAACTAGATGGCGACGAAATGACGCGCATCATATGGAAGTACATAAAGGAGAAACTGATACTCCCATACCTGGACATAGACATCAAATATTATGACCTGGGCCTGGAGTACCGCGATGAGACCAACGACCAGGTGACCATAGATGCGGCCAATGCCATAAAGCAGTACGGTGTAGGTATCAAATGTGCTACCATCACCCCCGATGAGGCGCGTGTGGAAGAGTTCAAGCTGAAGCAGATGTGGAAGAGCCCCAACGGCTCTATCCGCAACATACTGGATGGTACCGTATTCCGCGAGCCCATAGTGATGAGCAACATACCCCGCCTGGTACCCAACTGGACGGCCCCCATATGCATAGGCCGCCATGCCTTCGGCGACCAGTACCGCGCTACCGACTTCGTAGTGAAGGGCAAAGGCAAGCTCACCATCAAGTTCGAAGGAGAGGATGGCAAGACCATAGAGCACGAGGTGTACAACTTCAAGGGCGATGGCGTAGCGCTGGCCATGTACAATACCGATGAGTCTATCATGGGCTTTGC
This sequence comes from Nemorincola caseinilytica, assembly GCF_039540515.1. Taxonomy (NCBI): domain Bacteria; kingdom Pseudomonadati; phylum Bacteroidota; class Chitinophagia; order Chitinophagales; family Chitinophagaceae; genus Nemorincola; species Nemorincola caseinilytica. Next base: position 53,255 of record NZ_BAABFA010000004.1, read on the forward strand.
GCGTGCCTGCTTCAACCTGGCGCTGCAGAAGGGCTGGCCGCTCTACCTCTCTACCAAGAACACCATCCTCAAAAAGTATGATGGCCGCTTCAAGGACATATTCGAGAAGATATACCAGGACGAGTTCAAGGCCCAGTTCGACAAGGCAGGCCTAGTATATGAGCATCGCCTTATAGACGACATGGTGGCCAGCGCGCTGAAATGGAACGGCAACTTCGTATGGGCATGTAAGAACTATGATGGCGACGTACAGAGCGATACCGTGGCCCAGGGCTTCGGCTCGCTGGGCCTTATGACCTCTGTGCTCATAACCCCCGATGGCAAGACCATGGAGGCCGAGGCCGCGCATGGTACCGTTACCCGCCACTACCGCGAGCACCAGAAGGGCCGTCCCACATCTACCAATCCCATAGCTTCCATCTTTGCATGGACGCGTGGCCTGGCCTTCCGTGGTAAGCTAGATGGCAACCAGGCGCTCATAGACTTCGCCAATGCGCTGGAGCAGGTGTGTATAGAGACCGTAGAAAGCGGCAAGATGACCAAAGACCTCGCAGTATGCATACACGGCAACAGTGTGAAGCATGGCGAGCACTACCTGCATACCGAAGAGTTCCTCGATGCCCTCAACGAAGCATTGAAGAGCAAGCTGAACGCATAATTGAATAGTAAGAAGAGATGATACAGGCGCCTCTCGTAAGAGAGGCGCTTTCGTTTTCCGGAACTTTTCTGTGGGCACGCGCTGCGAGTATGCCGTACGGGCAAATTGTACTATTTTTCGCTCTCCATCCGGTCACTTATCGTTATTATGCGTTCTTTCATCCGTCTTCTGTTCATAGTATGTATACTGTTCGGGGCTTGCCGCCCGGGTATGGACAATAACGAGGCCCCGGACAGGGCTTACGAAAAGCAGACCACGGAGTTGTTCCTTGACAAAAAGCGCGATGCGGCCATCCGCTTCATCGATTCCGTATATGCTTCCGGCAACGTCTCTCCGCTGGGCCTGCACAATATGTATATGTTCAAAAGCCGCTACTACCACGAGCGGCAAGACCATGCTCATAGCTTGCTCTATGCCGATAGCGCCATCGGGGTACTGAGGCAAAAGAAGCTGGAACATAAGTATGAGAAAGAATTCAGCCATGCCCTGCTGGAAAAGGCCCGTATCTATACCGATCTCAACAAATATGATAGCGCTTACGACAGCTATATGGAAGGGTACTCCTTTGTATATGCCACCGGCAATACCTGTTACCTGCACGAGTTCGACCATGGCATAGGTCTTATGCTATATCGGCAATACAAGAACGAGGAGGCTCGCATATTCTTCAAACGGTCTTTCATAGAAGCCACTGCATGTACCGGCGACGATAAGCCCTACTACCGCATGCAGGAATTGCTAAGCAACATAGGGCTTACCTATTACAACGATAGCTGCATATATTTTTTCGATTCCTGTCTCTCTTTCATAGAAAAGAACACCGGCCGGTTCCATAGTCGGGAAATGGAGGCTGAAGCTAAAGCGGTATGCCTGTTGAACAAAGGTCATGCATACGAGATGATGGGAAGATATAGTGATGCCGAAAAGCCCATGCATAAAGCGCTGGATATATACACTGCAATGGATGGCAAGAAGTACCGTTCCCATATCATCCGTTCGCGCATGGCCCTCGCCATGATGTACTACTATGCCAAAGACCGCAAAAAGCTAAGGCAGGTATGGAACGAGATAGAGCCACTGCTGGACACGGCTATCGATATACCCCTGCGCATTGCCGGCGGCCAGCTCAGATATGCGGTCTACGAAGTAGAAGGAGATTATAAAAGTGCTTACGAGGCCCTGGATAAGTATGTCGAGTTCATCGATTCTGTGCGCCGCGGCACGCAGAAAGATGAGCAGGCAGGCGTATTACAGGTCATGAAGAACAAAGAGCAGGAATACAAGATAGAGCTGCTGACCCGCGACGCCAGGCTGCAACGTACCTACCTGGGCATAGCGGCCATCGTGTCGGTTCTGGCCATTGTCATACTCATCTTGATATATACAGGGTATAAAAGAACGAAGAGAAGCAATAAACTGATAAGCGAACAGAAGACCGCGTTGGAAAAGAGCAACCGGGAGAAGAACAAGATCCTGAACATAGTGGCGCACGACCTTCGCAGCCCTGTGAGTGCGGTGGCTTACATGGCAGAGACCATAATAGAAGATGGCGAAGATGCTACTATGGAGCCCATTGCCGCATTGAAGATGATAAGGACCTCTTCGCTGAGCTCTCTGCAGCTTATCAACGAGCTCTCTGTTTTCGCCCGCAATGAGCAGGGAGAGCTATCCCTGCAAAAGACCGATATGGCCACTGTACTGCAAGAGGCCATAGACCTGCAGGCGCAGAATGCCGCAGAAAAGAAAGTGGAAGTAAAGCTGACGCTGCCCACACTGCCCGTAGAAGCCCGGGTAGACAAGAATAAAATGATCCGCCTTGTGGCCAACCTGCTCCACAATGCCATTAAGTTCAGCGCTCCGGGTGCTGAGGTCCACGTCGCGCTGCAGAAAGATAGCGAAGGTGTCCGCTTCCTGGTGCAGGATGCAGGTATAGGCATACCTGCCCGCTTATTGCCCGATCTGTTCGAGATGTTCACACCATCGGGCCGCACAGGTACGAAGGGCGAACGCTCCTTCGGCCTTGGACTTTCCATATGCCGGCAGATAGTAGAGGCGCATAGGGGTAAGATATGGGTAGAAAGTACCGAGGGTAAAGGCAGCACTTTTTATGTGCAGCTACCGCTGGTATAGTGTTATAAGAAGACCTGTAAATAGGTGTTGCGGGAGATACCCTACGTCAGTATGTTCATTTTTTCTTTCAGTTCGGTAGCATATACATCCGACATGGTGAACACCTTGTGGTCGGTGCGTATTTCCTCTTTTATCACCTCGCGTATGTGGCTTAATTGCACGGCCTCCTTACGGTTCACCTGTGCGAAGGCCGCCCGCAGGTGCTGGGGTATTATATGCGACAGCGTTTTGGTAAGCCCGCTTCTTATGTAGTGCTCTGTATTGTCTGCCGCATTGAAAATGGCCGTATAGTTCTTGGTAGAGTAGAGGTACACTATATTGCTCCATTGCAGTTGCCGGTACTTGTTGCCGTTCTTCACAAAAAAGGTATCGCTATGCGGCACCGTGCTAGTGTAAGACGGGCTTATGTGTGCATTGAAGTTGTAGATGGCATTGTAAATATTGGCTGCCAGCGACTTCCTGTCCACGGGTTTGGTAAGGTATGCCGATGGCCGTGCTTTTACGGCCTCTTCCATCGCATCGGGGTCATCGTTGGCAGTTATGAACAGGTAGGGTTTTTTGTAGTAGTTCGTCAGCATCTTTCCCAGTTCTATACCACTGTTCTTGTGGTGCAGGGTTATATCCACCAGCGCTATATCGAACTCCTCATTGTTCATCATCCTTACCGCATCTTCAAAAGTATCAGCTATGCCCGCTACCGAAAACCCAAGCCCATCCAGCGTGGCCGACAGGTTCTCGCTCCACATGGCCTCATCCTCTATTATTAATATCTTTATTTCTTCGTTCATTATGGCTGAACGGTCATTACCGCTGTACCCAAAGATAATATACACCTTTCGTATGTGCTACTAATTATCAGGCAATTAACATTGATAGCGTGTTCGTAGCCCCGGTGGTCCGTAGTCACATTTTCCTTAGTTTAGTACGCACATCAACATACCTATAGCAATGATAATAGCAGTTGCAGGCCCGTATTCCGCCCCCGATGCCGACAGGCGCGCCCAGAACCTACTTGACATGAACATAGCCGCCGCCAGGGTATACGAGATGGGCCATATACCTTTTATAGGTGTAAATATGGCGTTGCCCGTAGTGGCCCATGCCGCCACGGACGATGTATACGAGGCCATAATGGATATATCTATGGCCGTAATAGACCAGTGTCATGCGCTCCTGCTCATAGGCGAGAGCCCCGGCGCCCTGCGCGAGCGCGATCACATCCTCGCCAAAGGCCTGCCTGTTTATCGTTCGCTCGAAGAGATACCTCCTGCCCGGTGATCCATTCCGGAAGATACATATCGGCTCTCTGCTTGTGCCTACTTGCCATGCCGGCTTGTGCGCAGCTATTGGCCGGTACCGGCTGGGGGGCCAATGCAGGCCTTGTGGCCGCTATCGGTAACCGCTTTCAGCGGTTGGGCATCACGGTGCAGGGTTATTATCAGAATGGTATATTCCAGGCCAATGCCGAGGTGCGCGCCTATCACAATTTCCGCAACCTGGGCCCCGCCATGTGGTACAGCGAACTGGTCACATCGGCAGGGCTGGTAGTAGGCTATGGCGGGCGTACCGGCGCGCAAGATCCTTTCCCGGGTATCTCCTGCGACCGTACAGGCCGCCGCAACAGCATAGGTTATGCCCAGAACCTATACCTGAACCGTATAGGCACCTCGCAATGGACGGGCACCGTATCGTTCCGCTTCAGGGATATCAGCATCATTTCAGAGAACGACATCTTTGCCTGTTCCACCCTCGATAGGTTCCGTACAGGGGCTTTCCTGCTGCAGTACAGGTACATGAATAAATACCTGCTGGCCCTCAACTGCACCATGTGGACGGGGCAGATGGGCACGAACAAAGTAGCCGGCGATAAAGACTTTCCGCACCCGTGCTACATGGACACCGCTGGTGGCGCATATACTTCATACTCCCATGGCCTGCTCAGTGCGCAGTTCAGAACGCCGCTGGATGCGGGGCAGAACATACAGGCAAATGCGGGCATAGATGCAGAGCAGGTGCGCAACCTTGTGCAGAACCGCCTGATACACGATATGATATTTCTGCCGCGCCGCCTGCGTCCGCAGAAGAACTGCCATATACCCATGCTGGACACCGCAGGCCACCAGTACCTGCACAGGCCCGGCCAGCAGGTACGCCCTGTACGCCCATACTGGAATGTGTTCTCTGCCCCCGCCACTTTTTACTGATGGCCGTAAATGGTGCTCATTTGCTTTCTTTCACCGATATTTGACCAAAACGCATCGCCATGAACACCACTGACATTCCCGCTCACTACAACCATGTAATGCCATACCTCATAGTAAAGGATGCCGCAGGCGCTATGCGCTTTATGGCAGAGGTATTGGGCGCTACAGAGAAGATGAAACACCTGCGTGACGATGGCCACACCGTTATGCATGGCGAAATGACCATAGGCGGCAGTACCATCATGCTGGCCGAGGCTACTGACCAATACCCGCCCGATACCGCAGGTATGTTCGTATATGTGCCCGATGCCGATGCCGCGTACCAGCGCGCGCTGGCCATGGGCGCTACCTCCATAATGCCCCCTGCCGATCATCCCTATGGCCGCTCTGGTGGAGTAAAAGACCCACACGGCAATACATGGTGGATCACTACACATACCGGCCAATGATGATGCGGGCTGCTATATCTCTGCTTTGCATCGTAGCGGTCATGTGCCTGCAAAAGGCATATGCCTACGACAGTACCGGTCGTGCCATAAAGGTGATGACCTTGCCCAGGGTAAGGGGGTATAAGGTGAATATGACCGAAGATCAGTTCATAGCATCGGTCCGTGCTGCCGGCCTGCGCTGTACGCGCGCCCATATCAGCTACGGCAACTACTATTACGATACTTCCTCGTTGGCCCTTGCCCATACAAAGGACGAGCACATTGCCATTCAGTATTACTGGCGCATACAGGGCATCACCAATGGCAAAGACACTATACCCCTGCTCGATATCTCCTTCAGCGATGCGAACGGTATACGCCGTGTAGAGCCCTTTCTGCCACGTCGCTATGGGTACGCATTTTATGGTTTCGTAGAACCCGCCACTGCAACGCAGCAGGCCATGTCGCGCAAGGAATACCGCAGACAAAATAAGGAATACCGCCTGCTGCGCCGCAGGTACGACAGGCTGGTAAGAACACATTTCGTGAACGTATTTTGTACATCGCCTAAAAAATGAACAGGAAAAGCCTCATCAATGATCCGCAATTCCTGGCAGGGCTCGCATTGCTCCTGCTCAACGACCTTTGGCTGAAATGGCAGTTCCACAACTGGTTCACCGGCAAGCTGTCCGATGTGGTGGGCCTCTACATCTTCCCTGTCTTCCTGTGGCACTTTTTCCCCCGCGCCAGGCTGCAGGTCTACTGGTTCACGGCCATCTTGTTTACTTTCTGGAAGAGCACCCTTTCCGATGGCTTCATACATATGCTTCATGCCATGCATTTGCCCTTTAGCCGTGTGGCAGATCTTACCGATCTGCTGGCATTGGCCGCACTTCCGCTGTCTTACAGGTATTGCGGCATTGCAGACCGTAAATGGCGGTATCCTGCCACAGGCGCCGTTGCAGTTGCGGCAGCACTGGTATTCTGCAGCGATAGTATAGCTTTTCGCAGGCTGCCCAGGCCAAAGGCTCAGGTACATACAGATATAGCTTTACTGAAGCAGGCAGCATACACCCCTGCACAGCTACGCACACGGCTGCAGGCAGCAGGGCTTACTTGCTACGACGATTCTGTGTCCACAGGCTGGTTCTATTACGATACATCTGCATTATCGCCCGCACCGCTCAGGCGCCATGTAAGGGAAGTGCCGCACTTTCTGCGCATACGCGGGTTCGGGTATGGCAGCGACAGCATACACAATATCAACTGTTACCTGCATGCAGATACTTCCGGCGCGTGGTTGCAGGTATGGAGCTACGACATAGGTCCCGCCGTGCCTGCCGGGCATAAAGAATATAAAAGAACTAAGAAGAAGTACGATGCCCTCATCAGGGAACATCTCTTGCCGCAATGATGTAACGACAGGAGTATCAGTACCTTATGTTGCCCCTCATTTCCCGGACTTCGCATACACGCCCGTTTTTGATTACTTTTACACCCATGAAGATGATATCGCGCTTATCTGTGCTTTTTGTGATGCTGCTTATGGCCACTTCGGCCATTGCCGGCATAAAGAAGAAAAAGACCCCTGTAAAGCTGCTCTCGGCATATACAAGGTCCATCCCCGATGCCGAGCAGAGCAATCCGCCGATGCAGGGCACATTCATCGTCATTGTATGGAATTATGATACATATCCCGAGACCATGTTCTGGCGCGGACAGAATGGCTGGCTTACCTGCAACATAGAAAAAGCGCACAGGGTGGTAAAGAAAAAGGTGACCACCTATACTACCGAAGAGATGATGATAGACCAGGTGCGCAAGGGCGATACCCTGATGATAACACCCCTGACAGGTGGCCGCTATCCCATACCTGCCGAGATATCGCAGAAGGCAAAGAATACCCTCTTTTACAAGACCGGCGGCAATAACAAATGGCTGTCATTCTCCGTTAGCCCCATAAGCAAAAAGTAGACCAGGTGGGAGTAGGGTAGGGTAGGGCAGCGCCTTATGCGCCGTCCGCCATCAGTTCCCGGGCATTGCTTATGGCCGATCCCGTGGGCTGTTCGCCGCCTATCATGCGGGCTATGGCCAGTACACGCTCCTCTTCTACCAGTAGCTTTATGCGGGTGGCTATCCTGCCGTTCTCTCCGGCATCTTTGTATACATAGTAATGCTGTGTGCCGCGCGCCGCTACTTGTGGCTGATGAGTTATGCATATCACCTGGTGGTATTGCGACAGGTCGCGCAGCAGCACACCTACCTGCCGGGCCGCCTCGCCCGATATACCTGTATCCACCTCATCGAATATAAGCGTAGGCAAATGCAGTGCGCTGGCTACCATCGATTTGATGCACAGCATGATGCGGCTCATTTCCCCGCCCGATGCCGCCTTGTGCAGCAGTTGCATATTCCCGCTCTTATTGGCATCCAGCAGAAACTCTACTTTGTCCGTGCCATACATACCCGGTTGGGTGGGCGATATACGCACATCAAAACGGGCATTGGGCATGCCCACCAGTGCCAGCAGCTCGTTTATGCGCGCCGTAAATGCAGGTATGGCCGCCGTACGCCCGGCCGATAGTTCTGCGGCCATGGCTGCCACCTCCTTATACAGGGCCTCGGTCTCTGCCTCCAGTTGCACTATGCTGCCGTCCAGGGCCGCCGTAGCGCCCAGTTCATCCTCTAGCTGCTGTTGCAGTACTATCAGTTCGGTAGTGGTGCGCAGGGCATGTTTCTTCAGTAGCTTGTTGCCCAGGTCTATGCGCCCTTGCAGTTCCTCCATGGCCGCTGTGTCCAGCGCCACCTTTCCCTGTAGTATCTCCAGTTCGGCAGCTATATCCTTCAGTTCTGCCCATACCGATGCCGTACGCTCCTGTAGCGGGGCCACATCGGCAAATACATCTGTTATACCCTGCATCTGCTGCGATAGCCGCCGCAGCTCGTTCACCAGCGGCTGCTCACCCTCGGTCAGTGCATACTGTGCGGTCTGTAGCACATTCAGTATACGCTCTGCATGGGTCATCTGTTTTAGTTGCAGTTCGGCATGTTCTATCTCATCGGGGGCAAAGGCCGCCTGTGCCAGCTCATCCAGCAGGTACTGTTTGTAGTCGGCCTCCTGTTTCTGGCGGGCTTGTGTGGCCTTTTTTTCGGCCAGTTGGCGGCTTATGTTCTTCCAGCGGGCATAGGTCCCGGCATACCTGGCCGATAGCTCCAGCGTGCCTGCCACCGCATCTAGTGTCTCTACCTGGAAACCATCTTCCTCCAGCGCCAGGTGGCCGAACTGCTGCTGCAGGTCTACCAGCAGCGATGTCAGCTCGTTCAGTGTCTGCAGGTTCACCGGCGTATCGTTCACGAATGCCCTCGATTTCCCTGATGCCGCTATCTCCCGCCTTATGATGCATTGCGGCTCATGGTCCAGGTCGGCCTTTTCCAGCGCCATGCGAAAGGTCTCATTGCCCGCCACATCGAAGTAGCCCTCCACTATCGATCGTTCCTCCTTGTTTATCAGTACCGATGTGTCGGCCCGTTCGCCCAGTATCAGCGACAGCGCACCCAGTATTATACTCTTACCCGCACCCGTCTCGCCCGTTATGGTGTTCAGGCCCCTGCCGGGTTCCATCGTCAGCTTATCTATTATGGCGTAGTTCCTTATAACTAACTTCTGCAGCATTTTTCAGAGTTTATACTCCCGTTACGAAGGTCGTAAACAATAGCCTATGCACGCATTACCATTGCAAAATATTTTGTGGGAATAGTGCCCGATTCACCTTATCCCCCCTGGCGCGGAGTTAGCGTAGCGCTCTCGTGCCTCACGCAGATGGGCCGGTCTCCAGACCGGGGGTATAAGGACCGACCTTTACAGCCCTACCAAAGTAAGCGGGTCCCTGCTAACGCACAGGCCCGGCAAGGAGACCCGCTCAAGACATGAAGTGCTTTCTCACTTCTGCCCAAAGCACCTAGAAGGGCACTTTTTTATTATGTTTGTTGCCACATCAAAAAAAGACAGGCAATATGTACCTTCCTCGTCCTTCGCGCAGTGCGGCATTCGCGCTGATGCTTTTTTCGCTCTCTTCTTTTGCCCAGCAAAAAAAGAAGAACTTCACCATAGCCGAGGCCACCAATGGCATGGCCACCACGTTGGCGCCAAAGGGTATTAAGAACGCATCGTGGCAACCTGCCACCGGCTGCCTCTGGCAGAGCGACAAGGACGGCTGGAAGGTGACCGACTACAGCCGTTCGGCAGGCAAGCATATATATACGGTGCCTTTCGGCAAATACCCGGTAAGGGTGAGCGGTACGCCCACACTGCGCTGGCTGGAAGAGAACAGGGCCTACTTCGTGAATGGTACCGATGTGGTAATGGGTGTGCTGGAAGACGATACCTGGACCTGGACACATGCCGCCGAGCTACCCGCCAAGGCCGAGAACATAACGGTAGACAAAAGCCGCAACATAGCCTATACCATAGATAACAACTTATATGTACAGGAGCGCAGCACCCGCACCAAGCTGCCCGTCACCGATGAGCAGGACAGGAACATCATCAGCGGCAAGGCCGTGCACCGCGATGAGTTCGGTATAGACAGGGGTATATTCTTCTCGCCCGCGGGCAACTACCTGGCCTACTACCGCATGGACCAGACAATGGTAAAGGACTATCCCATTGTGCGCTGGGGTACTACACCCGCTACCGCCGACATCATAAAATATCCCATGGCCGGTGGTGTGTCGCACGAGGTGACCCTGCGCGTATACAATGTGACCACCCGTAGCACGGTGACCCTGAACACCGGCACAAAGAATGCCGACCATTACCTTACGGCCGTTACCTGGAGCCCCGATGAACGCTACATATTCGTAGCCATCCTGAACCGTGAACAGAACCACCTGTGGCTCAATAAATACGATGCTGCTACCGGCGATAAGGTAAAGACCCTCTTCGAAGAGACCGACGCGAAATATGTACACCCTACACACCCCCTCACCTTCGTTCCCGGCCACGATGACCAGTTCATATGGCATAGCGAGCGCGATGGCTACAATCACCTCTACCTCTACAATACCGATGGCAAGCTGCTGCGCAAACTCACCGGCGGCCGCTGGGTGGTGAACGAGCTGGCCGCCATCACCGCCGATGGCAGCAAGGCCATCATCACTACCTCCAAAGAGTCGCCTATGGAGAAACATGTGTACACCCTAGGCCTACAGGATGCCCGCCTGCAGCGTATAGACAAGGAGCCCGGTATGCACAATGTGAACGTAAGCGCCGACGGTGGGTATATACTGGATGTATACAGCAATGCCGATGTGCCCCGTAATACGGTAGTATATGGTGTGAACAAGCCCTTTGCCCACGAAGTGTTAAGGGCCGAGAACACCCTCACCGCCTATGACAGGCCACAGGTAAAAGAGGTGACCATTACGGCCGCCGATGGTGTAACGCCCCTGTATGGCAAGCTGATACTGCCCACTGGTTTCGACCCCAAAAAGAAATATCCCGTTATAGTATACCTGTACAACGGCCCCAATGTGCAGTTGCTGCACAACAGTTTCCCCGCCAGCGGCAACCTGTGGTATGAGTATATGGCACAGCGCGGCTATATAGTATTCACTATGGATGGCCGTGGTAGCTGGAACCGTGGTCTTAAATTCGAGCAGGCCACCTTCCGCCACCTGGGCGATGTAGAGATAGCCGACCAGTTACGCGGTGTGGACTACTTGCGCTCATTGCCCTATGTAGACGCTAAACGTATGGGCGTACACGGCTGGAGCTATGGCGGCTTTATGACCACATCCCTCATGCTGCGTCGTCCCGGTGTGTTCAAGTGTGCGGTGGCCGGTGGCCCGGTGATGGACTGGAGCATGTATGAGGTGATGTATACCGAGCGCTACATGGATGTACCGGACGATAACCCCAAAGGTTATGCCAATGCCAACCTGCTCACTAAGGTGAAGGACCTGGATGGCAAGTTCATGCTCATACATGGTACCGACGATGATGTGGTGGTATGGCAGCACAGCCTCAACTTCCTGAAGAAATGTGTGGACGAAGGTGTGCAGGTCGATTACTTCGTATATCCCGGCCACCAGCACAATGTGCGTGGCAAGGACCGCGTACACCTTATGCAGAAGGTAACAGACTATTTCGACTTGTATCTGAGGCCATGAGCGCTCTGATCATTCATTTTTTTTCTTACTTTTATCATCATGAACATCAAAATATCATTCCCTGCATTCGTTGCTGCTGCACTTTTTGTGGTGTCGGCGCAGCCCGTTCTGGCACAGTCCGAAAAAGAAGAACGCTCTTCTGAGAAGATGTACAAACGCAAGTATTATACAGGTAAGGACGCCGACAGATACCGTGCCATGGATGATGTGAAATATCCCGAGGGTCGCAAGAGCCGCAAGCACAAGGACGATGAGGGCGTTGCCGGCCAGAGGCACGAGCACGAACCGCAAGCCATGCGCGAAGACGAAGGCCGCGGTAATGACAGGCCCGCTGCGCGTGGCGAACAGGAGGAAAGCCGCCCCACAGAAGGCAGGCGCACGCACGACCGCGATGCCCGCCCTGTGGCAGAAGAGCGTGAGGAAACCCATACTCACTCTCGCGATGCCGGAGATGGCGAACGCCATAGCCGCAGGAGCGAAGAACGCGGCAGCCGCAAAGAGATGAGGCGCCGTGCAAGAGAAGAGAAGTGGAATAAGTAATAAATACTTCTAAAATATGTTGACATCATTGAGGGACGTTATTGCAACGTCCCTTTTTTTAGTGAATGATACCCTGTCAAAGACCATCATTATTGCCGGTGGGTTGTTCTTTGTCGCCTGTTCTCCGGTACTGGGACAGGCAGGCGGGCGTTTTTATATAGAGATAAACGATAATGGGGTAGACCATGGCTGCTACCATACTTACCGATATTTTGCAGATGATAGCGCGCTTACCATCACCTACTATTCGGAGCATGGCGATATGAATGACGAGAACTACAGGCCCGAGGTGCTTCTGGAGCATATACTGACACCTGCAGAGCGCAAAAGGCTTCGCTCATTGGTAGAGAAGTATGTCAGTGGTGGGCTCGTCACGGCCAGGCCGCCTGGCCTGAAAGAAAGGCCGTGCGATGAGGAACGGCAAATGTCTGTGGAAATGGCATGTGCCAAAAGATCGGGTAAGTGGCAGGTAAATGGCTATTACGACAAGAAGGTGGCGCGTTTGTTAGATGCGATCGATGCATGCATCCCACCCGGTGAACAAGACCTGCGGATAATATATAAGCATGGGCGTTTTTAGCTTAGCGGACATTTTCCCGAGATATCATATCATGGTCATCTCTTATCCTATTGGCCAAGGTTCAAACTTAATCCGTACCTTTGCACGCCCTAAAGTGCGCCTGTTCGCGTGGTGGGAAAGAATAATATGAAGAACATACGGAATTTTTGCATCATAGCTCATATAGACCACGGTAAAAGCACGCTGGCCGATCGCCTGCTGGAACATACCAAGACCATCTCTTCCCGCGAAATGCAGGCCCAGGTGCTCGATGATATGGACCTGGAACGTGAGAAGGGTATCACCATCAAGAGCCATGCTATACAGATGGACTATGAGTATAAGGGCGAAAAGTATACGCTGAACCTCATAGATACTCCCGGCCACGTCGACTTCAGCTATGAGGTGAGCCGCGCGCTGGCCGCCTGCGAAGGCGCCCTGCTGCTGGTAGATGCCAGCCAGGGTATACAGGCGCAGACCATCAGCAACCTGTACCTGGCCCTCGATAACGACCTTGAGATAATACCCGTTATCAACAAGATAGACATGGACGGCGCCATGATACCCGAGGTGACCGACCAGATAGTGGACCTGATAGGCTGCGACCCGGCCGATATAGTACTGGCCAGTGGCAAAAGCGGTATAGGTATAGAAGAGATAATGACCGCGGTAATAGAGCGTATACCTGCTCCCAAGGGCGACCCCGAGGCGCCACTGCAGGCGGTGATATTCGATAGTGTGTTCAACTCTTTCCGTGGTATCATTGCCTACTTCCGTGTGTTCAACGGTACTATAAAGAAGAACGAGAAAGTGCTCTTCGTACATACCGATGCCGAGTATAATGCCGATGAAGTAGGTATCATGAAGCTGGCCCTTACACCCAAGAACGAAGTAAAGGCAGGCGATGTGGGCTACATCATCACCGGTATCAAGAATGCGAAAGAAGTAAAGGTGGGCGATACCATAACAAGTGTATCCAACCCTACGCAGGAAAGTGTAAAGGGCTTCCAGGAAGTGAAGCCAATGGTGTTCGCAGGTATATACCCCGTAAGCACCGATGACTTTGAAGACCTGCGCGACTGTATGGAAAAGCTACAGCTCAATGATGCCTCGCTCACCTTTGAGCCGGAGACATCACAGGCGCTGGGCTTCGGTTTCCGTTGCGGTTTCCTGGGCATGCTGCACATGGAGATCATACAGGAACGCCTGGAACGCGAGTTCAACCAGACAGTTATCACCACCGTGCCCAACGTGGGCTTCCGCGCCTACACCACGCGCGATAAGAACAAGATGATAACGGTGAACAACCCCAGCGAAATGCCCTCTCCCAACCATGTAGACAGGATAGAGGAGCCGTTCATCCGTGCGCAGATCATTACCCTGCCAGAGTATATAGGTAACATCATGAGCCTGTGCCTGGGAAAGCGTGGCCTGCTTATCAACCAGCATTATCTTACTCCTACGCGCGTAGAGCTCATATTCGAAATGCCGCTGGCCGAGATCGTGTTCGATTTTTATGATAAGCTCAAGTCTTGCACGCGCGGTTACGCATCATTCGACTACAACCCGCTCGACTATCGTGAGAGCGACATAGTGAAAATGGACATACTGCTGAATGGCGAACAGGTAGATGCCTTGAGTGCGCTCATACATCGCGGTCGCGCCGAGGATTTTGGCCGCAAGCTGTGTACAAAGCTGAAGGAGCTGCTGCCACGCCAGCAGTTCGTAATAGCCATACAGGCAGCCATAGGCGCCAAGATAGTAGCGCGTGAGACCATAAGCGCTATGCGCAAAGACGTGACCGCCAAGTGTTATGGCGGCGACATAAGCCGTAAGCGCAAGCTGCTGGAAAAGCAGAAAGAAGGTAAGAAGCGCATGCGTCAGATAGGCAGTGTAGATGTGCCGCAGGAGGCCTTCCTTGCAGTATTGAAGCTAGACTAGAAACACGCGCAGAATGAAATATATACCCCTTATTGCATTCTCACAATAGCTTCCTACTATGAAGGTCCTTATAAGGCAGGTATGGTGCCTGATGTTCGTTCTGCTTGTACTTCCCCTGTGTGTATCTGCCCAGGGCAAAGCGGTGAACCCGCTTGCTGCCTATAGCGATGAGTGGAAAGACCCCAAATTCAATGCCTGCAATACGGCTGCCAATACCAAGTACCTTTCTGCCGATGAGAAGGAACTGGTATGGATACTGAACATGGCGCGTACCGAGCCTGCCTTGTTCGCAAAGACCGTAGTACGCCCCTATAGCGAGCGCAATGATATAGACATGACATCTGCTAAGTACTACCTGTCGCTCATGAAGCAGATGCGCAACCAGGAACCGCTCTCTATCCTCCAGCCCGACCAGCAGTGTTTTACCAGTGCCGAATGCCATGCTACCACATCGGGCAAGAACGGCTATACAGGGCACGACCGCCAGACGCAGCGCTGCAGGGATGTGCGCAAGTTCAATGGTGAATGCTGTAGCTATGGTGTGGAAGAGCCGGTAGGGGTAGTGGTGACACTGCTGGTAGATGAAGATGTGCCCTCCCTGGGCCATCGCAATATATTGCTGGGCAGCTACGCCAGGATAGGGGTGGCCATGCGCCCGCACAAAGGCTACCGCATCAATACCGTGCTCGATCTACTGCGATAGATGGTCTCATTTGCTGAATATTCTCATGTACGGCCGTACTATGATATAACATTCCTTTTTGTGCTTTTTTGAGTAGCTTTATACAAAACATATCTGTATGGAGACATTAGCAGCTATAGCAGGTGGTTCGTTCCTTATTCAGCCATCTGTACCAGAGAGCACATACACGCCGGAAGACTTTACCGAAGAGCATCACATGATCATACAGATGTGCGAAGAGTTCCTTGAAAAAGAGGTGCTGCCACATTTGATAGAGATCGATCAGCAGAAAGATAACATCATGCCCCGCCTGCTAGATAAGGCAGGCGAACTGGGCCTGCTGGGCGCTGCCTTCCCTGAGAAGTATGGTGGCCTTGGCAAGGATTTCGTTACCGCTACACTGGTGAATGAATGCCTGGGTAGCGGCCACTCGTTCGCGGTGGCCATGGCCGCGCACAATGGTATAGGCTCTCTGCCCATACTTTACTTCGGTACAGAAGAGCAGAAGCAGAAGTACATTCCCAAGCTGGCAACGGGCGAAATGAAGGGCGCCTACGCACTTACCGAACCCAATTCGGGCTCTGATGCGCTTGCGGCCAGTACCACAGCCAGGCTAACGCCCGATGGTAAAGGATATGCCATCACCGGGCAGAAGATATGGATCACCAACGGTGGTTTTGCCGATGTGTTCACTGTTTTTGCCAAAGAGGGTGGCGACAAGTTCACTGCCTTCATAGTAGAGCGCGGTACGCCCGGCTTATCTTTTGGCGAGGAAGAGCACAAGATGGGTATCAAAGGCAGCAGTACGCGGCAATTGTTCTTCGAGAACTGTATAGTGCCCAAAGAAAATGTACTGGGGGAGATAGGGAAGGGGCACATCATAGCCTTCAATATACTGAACATTGGCAGGCTGAAGCTGTGCGCTGCAGCGCTTGGTGGCGCCAAACGCGCTACGGGTGTGGCCATACAATATGCTAAGACCCGTGAGCAGTTCAAGGTGCCTATAGCCTCGTTCGGCGCCATACAGCACAAGCTGGCCGAGATGGCCATACGCGTGTTCGCGGCCGATACGGCGCTATACCGTACCGCCAGCTGGATAGATGATAAGGAACATGAGCTGGAACAGGCCGGCAGACCCGATGCGCTATTGGGTGCGGCCGAAGAGTATGCCATAGAATGCGCCATGCTGAAAGTGCTGGGCTCTGAAGCGCTAGACTATGTGGTAGATGAGGGTGTGCAGATACACGGTGGCAATGGTTTTTCTGACGAATACAATATTTCTCGCGCATACCGCGATAGCCGCATCAATCGCATCTTCGAGGGTACCAATGAGATAAACAGGCTGCTGACGCTGGATATGTACCTGAAGCGTGCCATGAAGGGCCGCATAGACCTGATGAAGCCCGCCATGGCCGTGCAGCAGGAGCTGATGAGCATCCCAGACTTCGGCGAAGATGATGCGCCTTTTGCTATAGAACAGAAGACCATAGCCAACTTCAAGAAAGGCATACTGATGTGTGCCGGCGCAGCGGCGCAGCAGCTTATGATGCAACTGGAACATGAGCAGGAGATACTGATGAACATTGCTGATATGGCGATAGATACCTTCCAGGCCGAAAGCACACTGCTGCGTGCTATGAAGATGACCAATAGCGGCCATGCCAATGCCGAACTTGCTGCAGATATAGCGCGCACATTCATTTACGATGCTGCCGACCGTATCAATGTAGCAGGCCGCAATGCCATCAATGCCTTTGCTACCGGCGATACACAACGTATGATGCTGCTGGGTATGAAACGTTTCACCAAAGCGGGAAATTTCAATACAAAGGATGCCCGGCGCAGGATAGCGGCAAAGCTTATAGAAGAGGGCAAATACTGCTTCTGATAGAGAAAGAACGCAAAGTCATAAACAATAACGGCTGCCTCTTGTGGAGACAGCCGTTATTCGTTTTACAGACCTTGTTCAGTTCACTTAGTCTATAGCAGTGGCATCTTCTATCAGTACGCTCACATTATCGTTCAGCACCTCTACGAAACCTGCCGATATATCGTAGGTCTCGGTATTGTTCATGCTCTTGTCCTTCAGCACTTTCATGCGGCCCTTGCCCAGTGATGCAATGAGCGGAGCATGCTTCTCTAGTATCTCGAAAGAACCATTGGTGCCGGGCAGCTGTATACCATATACCTTACCGCTGTATACCTTATGCTCTGGTGTTAATATCTCTAAGTTCATTTTCGTGTTGATTAGCTAATTTGATGATCAGCTAATTAGCTGATATAGTATTAAATAACTACCTGCGTTCTACAATTAGCCGATCAGCTAATTATCACATCAGCTAATTAGTTCTTTGCCTGCTCCATCAGCTTCTTGCCCTTGGCTATAGCGTCGTCTATATTACCTACCAGGTTGAAGGCCGCTTCAGGATACTCGTCCACTTCGCCGTCCATGATCATGTTGAAGCCGCGGATGGTCTCTTCGATAGGTACCAGTACGCCTTTCAGACCGGTAAAGGCCTCTGCCACATGGAATGGCTGAGAAAGGAAACGCTGTACCTTACGGGCGCGGGCCACGGTCATCTTGTCCTCTTCGCTCAGTTCATCCATACCCAGGATGGCGATGATGTCCTGCAGTTCCTTGTAGCGCTGCAGTATCAGCTTCACGCGGTTGGCGCAGTTGTAGTGGGCATCACCTACTATGGCAGGTGTCAGGATACGCGATGTAGATTCCAGTGGGTTCACCGCAGGGTATATACCAAGGTCAGCTATCTTACGGTCCAGTACGGTCGTCGCATCAAGGTGAGCGAAGGTAGTAGCCGGGGCCGGATCGGTAAGGTCATCCGCTGGTACATATACCGCCTGTACCGAGGTGATAGAACCATTCTTGGTAGAGGTGATACGCTCCTGCATCAGACCCATTTCTGTGGCCAGTGTAGGCTGGTAACCCACCGCCGATGGCATACGACCCAGCAGGGCCGACACCTCAGAACCTGCCTGTGTGAAACGGAAGATGTTGTCTACGAAGAACAGGATGTCCTTTCCTTTGCCTGTACCATCGCCATCGCGGAAGTATTCGGCAAGTGTAAGACCCGAAAGGGCAACACGGGCACGCGATCCGGGGGGTTCGTTCATCTGGCCGAACACGAAGGTAGCCTTGCTGTCCTTCAGCTCGTTCATATCTACGGCGCTCAGGTCCCAGCCACCGGCCTCCATGCTGTGCATGAATTTCTCACCGTATTTCACGATGCCGGCCTCGATCATTTCGCGCATCAGGTCATTACCTTCGCGGGTACGCTCGCCCACACCGGCGAACACCGACAGACCTGCGTATGCTTTTGCGATATTGTTGATGAGTTCCTGTATCAGTACGGTCTTACCCACACCGGCACCACCGAACAGACCAATCTTACCACCTTTTGCATATGGTTCTATCAGGTCTATCACCTTGATACCTGTGAACAGGATCTCAGAGGCAGTGCTCAGGTCTTCGAATTTTGGTGGTTTTGCGTGTATCGGGCGGCCACCTGTCTTATCAGGAGCAGCCAGACCGTCGATAGCATCACCGGTCACGTTGAACAGGCGACCATTTATCTGCTCGCCTATAGGCATTGCTATCGCCTTGCCTGTGTCCCTTACTTCTGTACCGCGAACGAGGCCTTCGGTACCGTCCATAGCTACTGCGCGCACGCTGTCCTCTCCAAGGTGTTGCTGTACTTCCAGTACCAGCTTGTCACCGTTCTCACGAGTTAGCTCAAGAGCGTTGAATATCTCTGGCAGCTTGCTGTTGCCACCAAAATAAACGTCTACTACCGGTCCGATGATCTGTTTGATCTTACCTACGTTTGACATAAGTATCAGTTATATTAAAATTATGGTTTGTGAAATTTTGCGCAAAGGTAAGGGTACTGAATTAAAAAGTCAAAAGTAAAAAGACAAAAGAAAAGGCGCTTCCTGGGTTATTCACAACATATCAAGGTCTTGAACACGATGATAAGATGAAAGGAATTACAGGATGCACCTTGTTCAGACGACCCCCTTGTTCAGAAAGTCTACGAAAGGCTTCATGGTAGCAAAGGCATCTACTATTTTTTTTGCCGCGCCTTTTTTGGTCAGGTCGGCATCGGGTAGGGGGGCGCCTACCGTGAAACTCTTCAGTCGCAGGTATTCTATTGCCGGGTTGTCGTCGCTATAGCCCTGGGGAGCCTTTACCAGCTTATCTCCATCTATCTGCGCGAACATTTTTTTGAACTTTTTGTCGTTCACTATTTTCCCGAACTCTTCAAAGTTGTAATCTATTTCCTGGCGTATGGCTTTTAGCGCCGGGCCTTCCGGCTGCCACAGGCCGCCACCGGCAAAGCTCTTTCCCGGTTCTATGTGCAGGTAGTAGCCCGCGCCGGTGTTCTTACCACCTCCCATACCGAAGCCAGCCCCTAGGTTGGTCTTGTATGGCGACTTATCTTTCGAGAAACGTACATCGCGGTATATACGCATTATGCTTTTTTTAGGGTCTACATCTTTAAAAGCAGGGTCTAAGGTGGCCATGCCTGCCAGCACCTCTGTTACCAGGGCCTCATAGTCGTCCTTTGCGGCCAGGTATTCGTTCTTGTGCGTGTCGAACCAGGACTTGTTGTTGTTCTGTGCCAGCTGTTCCATAAAAGATAATGTAGACGATAGTAGCATATACCGGTGTGTTTTGTTCTGTAAAAATATGCTGAAATAGTATGTGCATACATTTATCCGGTATTAATTTATGTCTCATGCAGTAAGAAATAATAAATACATCTTCATTTTGTTAATTGTATTATCCCTGAATTTAAATATGTTATATGTTTTTTTGTTTTCAAAATTATCGAGGTGTATATGTTAAAATTCTAACCATTTCCTTATTTTTAGGGTTCTTTTATGGTTTGTTTTGTTAACAGCAAGACGAGTCCCATGTCTTTGTGAACATAAGACATGGTGTACTCATTTGCGAACAGGCCATAGAGATCGTTTCTAATTTATTCGAACGTAATTCATTTTTATGAGGAAGTTATATCTAGCGTTATTGGCATGTTGCATAAGTGCAGTTGCAGGAGCCCAGGCATTGATACCCAGTGCCAATGGGAGCTTTGAAAGCGGGTCCACTTTTGCGGCCAATGGATGGACCGTGGTGAATAGCGGTGTGAATGACTGGTATCTAGGTACCGTTGTTTCATCTTCGGGCAATGGTGCTTATATCTCTACCAACGGTACAGCGTATACATATAATGTCGACGCCGCTTCAGTTGTGCATTTCTACCGCGATATAACTATCCCCAATAACATCACCGCCCTGAATCTTTCGTTCCTGCTAAGGGGTAGGGGAGAGGCAAGCTACGATAGGCTTATCGTGTATGTAGCGAATCCGGAATGTGTGACACCTGTGGCAGGTAGCCCCGCATCGGATGGTGTTACTGCTGCCTCAGGCGGTACAACGCTGAACGGCATAGCGGGTGTTTATGTACAGGCTACATTCACCGCTGCTCATGGCAGTGCATTCAACTCATACAACGTAGCGCTCCCTACCAATCTTGCAGGCCGAACGATACGATTGATATTTACCTGGCAGAACGATAACTCGTTCGGTCAGCCCATACCGGCAGCTATAGATAATATAGCCCTTAATGCTACAGCCGGTGCCGCGCCTACTATGACCGGATCATATACTGTAGGTAGCGGCGGCAACTATGCGAACCTTGGAGCAGCGATCACCGCATTGAACAGCAATGGTATGAATGGAGCTGTGAACCTTGAATTACTATCTACTTATACAGGAGACGCCAGCACTGTGACCATTGGGAATATAAGGGGTGCGAGTTCCAGCAATATCCTTACCATAAGGCCAGCTTCCGGGGCTACGGTAACAATGGGGGGTACCAGCGCTCCACTGATAAGCATGAATGGTGCAAGGTATGTCACGATAGACGGACGTCAGAACTCAACAGGCACCACTAGCTCGTTAACGATACAGAACACAAGTACAGGAACTGCTATACAGTTCGTGAACGGCGCTGTCAATAATACGGTAAAATATTCAACGATAAGAGGTGGAAATACTTCTACAACAAGTGGGTGTATATTATTCGCAAGCACTAATACAGTAGAAGGCAACAACAACAATACAATAGATAATTGTACCATTCTTGGCAATGCCGCAGGAACAGCGTGGAACGTGAACAATATATATTCCGCGGGCAATACCACCATAACAGCAGTATGCTACAACAATAAGAACAACACTATATCGAACAATAGAATTGCAGATTATTTCAGTTCCAGCGCTGCTACCAATGGTATCAATATTGCCAGTAGCAGTGATGGCTGGACCATAACGGGCAACAGGTTCTACCAAACGGCTACCCGTTCATACGGGACCACTAATGCTCACAGGGCGATATTGGTGAACAACACCTCGAATACGCTTCCGTTCACAATAACGAACAACATCATCGGTTATTCGTCGGGCACAGGCACAGGTATCTATACAATGACCGGCGCTGCCGCTAGTTCTTTTGCTGGTATCACTGTAAACACCAGCAATACCATACCTGTCTCTATACAGTCCAATACTGTTACGGCCATCAGCCTCACCAGTGCCAGCGCTAGCGCTACAGGTACTTTTTTCGGTATCAGCGTGGCCGGAGGTAGCGCGAATGTGGGGACTCTTGGCGGAAATGTCATTGGTGCAGGTACAGGCACCGGCGCCATAGTGCAGAGCAATGCTTTCTCTGCAGCAGTGACAATGGTAGGTATCGGGTCAGGGGCCGCAAGCCCGGCATTGGTGACCATCAGCAACAATACGATAGGGGGTATGAATGCTGTAGGTTCCACTACAAATATATCATCGGGTATTACCGGCATACAGCTTACCGGCTCGGCTACTCTCAGCGTTACTGGCAACATTATCGGCAGTAACAGCACTGCTAACAGCATCAATGCATCCACGGCATCTACCAGCGGTACCGGGTCGCAGGTGGCGGGCATCTTTTGTAATGCAACAGGTAGCAATACCATTACCGGCAATACCATTGCCAACCTGAACCAGGCAGCTACCACTACAGGAGCTCACATCATGTTCGGAATACTGATCAATGGCGCTTCTGCCAACTCGGTGATAAGCGGAAATAATGTACATGATCTGTATAGTGCTACAGCTAATACTACTACCACTGCAGGCTTGACCGGTATAACAGGTATCTCTGTGTCTGCCGCTGCTACTACACCCACTATCGCCAATAATACCGTAAATGCCCTGGTAGCTACCAATACTGCTGCCGTCAATACCGGTGTTACTGGTATAGGCCTCTCTGGCGCTACCAATGGTACCATTAGCAGTAATGTGATATATGATCTTCGCAGCCAGAATACAGGCACCACCGCTACAGCCCCGCCTTATGTGGCAGGTATACTGGCATCGAACCCAACTACTGCTGTTACCATCATCAATAACATGATAACGCTGGGTAATGCGCAGACGAGCAATACCGCTTTTACCGGTATCATGAACAATGCCAATAGTACTGCTACTATAAAAGCTTACTTCAATTCAATATACATATCAGGTACAGCAGCCAGTGGCGCTCTGCCCACAGCCGGTTTTCAGCGCGGCAATTATAATACTACAGCTTTTACCACGCCTGTAGATCTGCGTAATAACGTTTTCGCCAACTATCGTACCGGCGGTACAGGTATACACTATACTATAGGTAATAACATAGGTGTTGCAACCTCAAATGCTTCGGGATGGGGTAGTACCGCATCTAATACCAATGTGTTCAGTTCGCCGATAGCCAACCATACATATTGGACCGGCGCGAAAGCATTCAGCGGCGCGACCAGCTGGCAGACCTCTTCTGCCGGTGATGCCAACTCTGTTTCTTATGGTGGTGCTTCCCTGCCCATATCTTTTGTGAATGCAGCCGCAGGCAACCTGCGCCTCAATCTGGTGGGTACGAACGAACCGCTCATCATCGGTAACACCACTACCGGTGTGACCACAGATATAGACGGTACTACAAGAAGTACCGTAAAAACAGTGGTGGGGGCGCACGAGGCTGCTTTGCCATGCGGCGGAACTCCTACCCCAGGTACCATGAGCGCCTCAGTTACCTCCGGTTGTGGCGATTTCAATAGCACATTTGGTGTATCAGGGCAGTCTGTTACATCCGGTATCAATTACCAGTGGCAGTATTCGCCCGATAACGTTGCAGCGTACACCGATATCTTGGGTGCAACGACCGCTTCGTATGTAGCTACCATTACGGCTACCGGTTATTACAGGCTCAAACTTATTTGCTCCAATTCCGGAGGAAGCGCTGGTACATCGCCAATACTGATCACCAGAACTCCGTATCCGGTTATCACAGGCGACAATACATCCTGTATCGGTGTCAGCAATACATACACGTTCACTCCTACAGGAGGTGCATGGGCTTCCAGCAATGGTTCTATAGCCACCGTAAGCGGAGGTGTTGTAACAGGTGTTGCCGCAGGTGCGGTCAATATCAGCTATACTGCTTCCGGCTGTCTTACTGTGAAATCTATAACGGTAGACCCTATACCCGCATCTTATTCCATAACGCCGGCCATATCGGGCGTATGCGCGGGGGGGACCCCTCAGTTGCTGAGCGCACCGGCAATAGCTGCTACCACTACTACTGTCACGGCCATTTCTGCTACCGGTGATGGTGGTTTTGAGACCGGTACTACACTGGCAGAAAATGGCTGGAATGTACTTACAGGTCCTGGCTCGAATAACTGGACATGTGGCGCTGCCCCCACCGTTTTCAATGGGGCACGATGTGGTTATGTATCCAATAATGGTTCATCGTGGACATATAGTATCGGATCTACAAGCGGACCTGTAATATGGAAAGACATAGCGATACCGGCAGGTACCACTTCCATCAATCTTTCTTTCTACTATAAGACCGGCGGAGAAGATTTTTCAGGCAATACCAATTATGATCAGTTATTGGTCTATCATGCTCCTACTTCTGTGACGCCGGTCAACAACGCACCTACGAGTATCACCAATACAACTTCAGGAGCAACGTTGATCCTTGCCACAGCCAGGCAGGCAACACCCACCTGGACACTCGTGACAGCAAGCATTCCTGTAGGTGCATATGTAGGAAGCACACTCAGGCTGATATTCAAATGGAAGAACGATGGTAGTGGCGGTGATGGAGTACCCCCCGCTGTTGACAACATATCGCTCACCTATGTAGTGCCACTGGCAGGATACCGCACATGGGCACCTACCACAGGCCTTTATACCGATGCGGGTATGACCGCTGCATATACCGGTACGGCTACCAATAGTGTGTATGCCAGCCCTACATCGGCCACAACATATACGGCAACAGCAAGCTATACAAGTGGTTGCCTGAGAAAAGCTACAACGAATGTTACCATCAATGCTACTGTATCTACGCCTATCAATGGAACATTAAAGGCATGTATCAGTGGTACCAGCAGCTTATCGAATAGTACAGGCGGCGGTGCATGGAGCAGCAGCGCTCCCGGTGTGGCCAGCATTTCGGGAGGTGGCCTCGTAACCGGTCTCACGGCCGGTACCACTATCATCAGTTATTCTATTGCCGGTCTGTGTCCCGCAACTGCGGTATTTACCGTCAACGGAGCGCCAGGGCCTATTACTGGTTCTGCTTCTGTATGTACAGGTCTTACGACCACATTGGCCAACACAGGTGGTATAGGCACATGGACAAGTAGCAATACTACAATGGGTACGGTAGATGCCACCTCGGGAGTAGTTACAGGCCTGGTGGCAGGTACCACTGCCATTTCGTACTCCAATGGCTGTGGGGCTCCTGTAGGCGCTGTTATTACGATCCTTCAGACACCGAGTATAACCGGACCAACGGTTTCCTGCGCAGGTATCAATATGACACTTACCGGTAATGCCGGTGGTACATGGAGCAGTAGCACACCGGCCGTAGGTACCATCAATGCATCTACAGGTGTTTTCACACCTATCGCTGCCGGTTCTACTACCATAAATTATACATTAGGTAATGGCTGTACCATCGCATCGCGCACACAGTCGGTGACAAATACACCAACGGCATTCTCTATAAGTCCGGCATCGGTATCTATGTGTTCTTCCGGGGCGGCGCAGCAACTTACAGCAGGCAATAGCCTGGTGGCCGATACTGTGACATTCGGTACGCGACAGAATATGAATGCCAATACCGGTTATCCGGCGCCATTGAGTATGTATTATGGTGCGCAACGTTGCCAGTTCCTTGTACTGGCATCAGAGCTTACCGCTATGGGCTTTGTAGCAGGCAGTAGTTTTACAGCTATCAATACTCCCGTTGCGGTCCTTGGTGGTTCATACCTTCTGAACAATCTAAGGATCAGGATCACAACTACAGCTGGTTCATCTCTTTCCGGTTTTGTGACGACAGGATTTACAGTGGTAAGGTCCGCTTCCGATTATACACCCGTAGTAGGAGATAATATCATTCCTTTCACGGCGACCTATACCTGGGATGGTACTTCCAATCTTGTGTTCGATTTTGCCTTTGGCAACAACCTGACAGGTGATGTTCCTACGTCTGCGGTACAGTACAACACCAACACTTCATTCAATAGCTGTGTAGTTTATCGCGAAGACGGTGTCAATGCGGCGACGGCAGCGAACTCTACCACTATATCAGTAGGACCCAATACAAACAGGCCCGATTTCGTATTATATGGTACAGTAAAGGTAGCGCCTATATGGAGCGCGACCACTGGTCTTTACACCAATGCCTTGGCCACAACGGCCTACACGGGCACCGCCACCAATAGTGTATATACCCAGCCGTCTGCTACCACTATATATACAGTTACCTCTACAAAGAACGGTTGTTCCAGCTCATCTAATGTTACTGTCACTGTACCTGTGATAAACACCTACACAGTTACCGGCGGAGGGTCCTTCTGCTCTGGCGGTGCAGGCGTATCCATAGGGCTCAATGGGTCTGATAATGGGTATAGCTATGCACTGAAGAACGGCTCGGGTACTACCGTAGATACCAAAATAGGTACAGGTAGCGCCATAACATTCGCCAACCAGACGGCCGCAGGTACTTACACAGTAGTAGCTACAAGCAGCAGCCCTCTTTGTAATGCCAACATGAGCGGTAGTGCTACTGTAGCTGTCGACCCGCTGCCTACTGCCGTATCGGGTTCGGGTGCAGGTACTTTTTGCTCAAGCACTATCATCTCCGGCTCTAACGGAGGTAGCGGTACCATATATTACCAGGGTACTAACGCTACAGGTACCTCAACGGCTGTAGCTGCCACAACAGCGAACATCACTACAGTAGGTACGAATACCTACTATTTCAGGGCACGGTCTGCTGCTGGTTGCTGGGGTAATGCAGGTGGCGTAACGGTGACCATAAATAATTGTGTGGATGTAAGCAATTTTGCCATAGTAGCAGCCAATACCTGCAGGAGCACGGCCACTACCGTTACGGTCAATTCCACTACGCTGGCGGCAGGCACCTATACGGTAACGTATTCGCTAAGCGGGGCCAATACTGTTTCAGGCGCAACGGCCTCTATTACCATGGCAAGCAATACGAGTACATTCTCTATACCGGCAGGCCAGTTGTCTGCCGCAGGCGCTACAACCGTTACTGTTACATCGGTAATGGATATTACTACATTCTCTGCCGCTCCTTCATCGGGCAACATTGCCACCTTCACAGTGTTCGCTACACCTGCCACGGTCACAGCTAGCGGTGCCGGTACTTTCTGCGGCAGCACTTCTATCGGTGGTTCCAATGGCAGCGATGGTACTATATTCTACCAGGGTACTACATCCAACGGTACCAGCACTGGTCTGGGAGGCTCTCCGCAGACCGTTTCGTCCACAGGTACATATTATTTCCGTGCACGCTCCTCAGATGGTTGCTGGGGTACTCAGGGTGCTGTTACTGTCAGCATCAACCCTATACCTACAGCCGCCCCTACCAATAACGGACCTATATGCCTGGGCGGTACAGCTACGCTTACTGCCAATGGCGCTAACGGCGCCAGCACCTATAGCTGGACAGGACCTGATGGCTTTGCTGCTGCTACTGCAGTGGCCACTGCCAGCCCTACGGTAACAGGAGTATACTCGCTCTCCGTTACCGATGGCAGCGGTAACCCCGGTTGCAGCCCTTCTACTGTATATACAACACAGGTAACTGTGAATGCCAAGCCTACTGCAACGGTAAGCAACAACGGTCCTATATGTGCCGGCGGTACAGTAACACTCACGGCTACACCTGCGGGTGGCGCTACCGTATTTAGCTGGACCGGCCCTGACAGTTATACCGCGGCTACCGCTGTAGCAAGCGCGTCGCCTACGGCTACTGCCACATATTCGCTTACGGTTACCAATGGCACCACGCAGCCGGGTTGTATGCCATCAGATGTGTATACCACTTCTGTCACCGTTCGTGCGAAACCTACGGCGGCTCCTTCTAATGATGGTTATATATGTAATGGTGGTACGGTGAACCTCACTGCCAATGGCGCTAATGGTGCATCTACCTACTCATGGACCGGCTCTTCTATTACGGGTTCTGCTACGTCGGCTACCACTACGGCCACACCATCATCTACTACCATATATACACTTACGGTAGGCGATGGCACCACCGATAACGGTTGTACTCCCACTACACAGTACACTACATCGGTCACTGTGAATGATAAACCGGTAGCTGCTCCCACTAATAATGGTGCCATATGTAATGGTGGTACCGTTACCCTCGATGCAGTTCCTTCGGCCGGTGCTAATACATTCTCCTGGAGCGGGCCTTCATTGCTGTCAGCATCAGGACAACAGCCTACTGCTACACCTACCGTTACCTCTGTTTATTCGGTAGTTGTCAGTGATGGTACTACCCGTTCAGGCTGCGCACCTACTGATGTGTATACTACATCGGTAACTGTAAAGTCGAAACCGATAGCTGCGCCCACCAACAATGGTTATATATGTAATGGTGGTACTGCCCAGCTTACGGCCAACCCATCAGGTGGTGCTACCGTGTTCGCATGGAGTGGCTCACCTGTATCGTCAGCCTCGGACGAGAACCCCACTGCCAATCCCACTACTACCACTACCTACTCACTTACCGTGAGCGATGGTACTACCGGTAATGGTTGTACTCCTTCTGATATATATACTACTACAGTTACTGTAAATGCAAAACCAACGGCCGCTCCTTCTCAGAACGGCTATATATGCGTTGGTGGTACAGTGACCCTGACCGCCAATGGGGCTAACGGTGCTGCTACCTATGCCTGGACCGGTGCCGATATCGCAGACAATACACTTGCTGTAGCTACAGCTACACCTACCGTTACCGGTGTGTACTCTGTCTCGGTAACAGACGGTAGCGGCAAGCCCGGTTGCTCGCCTACAGATATCTATACCGTTTCTGTTACAGTGAATGATAAGCCTATCGCAGTGCCGGTGAACGATGGTCCTATATGCCAGGGTGGCACGGTACAGCTCACCGCTGCGCCTGCCGGTGGTGCCAATACGTTCACATGGAGCGGTCCTTCATTGTCTTCTTCTGCTGCCCAGGATCCTACGGCCACACCTACTGCTACAGCTACTTATTCGCTCTCGGTGAGCGATGGTAGCACTCAGCCGGGTTGTACGCCTTCGGATGTATATACCACATCTGTGACCGTAAGGGCCAAGCCATCTGCAGCGCCTTCCAATGATGGTCATATATGTATAGGTGGTACTGCCCAGCTCACAGCCAACCCATCGGGTGGTGCCACTGTGTTCGCATGGAGTGGTTCGCCAATATCCTCGGCATCAGACGAGAACCCCACTGCCAACCCTGTAGCTACAACTACTTACTCACTCACCGTGAGCGATGGCAGCGGTGATGACGGTTGCGCCCCTGCTGATATTTATACTACTACGGTTACCGTGAACGCCATACCAACAGCCGCACCATCTCAGAACGGTTATATATGCGTTGGCGGTACAGTGACCCTTACTGCCAATGGTGCGGATGGTGCTGCAACTTATGCATGGTCTGGCGCCGACCTGGTAACTACCACGCTTGCTGCTGTTACAGCTACACCTACTGTTACAGGCGTATACTCGCTTACAGTTACAGATGGTAGTGGTAAGTCGGGTTGCGCGCCTGCCGATATCTATACCGTATCGGTAACAGTAAATGACAAACCTATCGCAGCACCTGTTAACGATGGTCCTATATGTGCCGGCGGTACAGTTCAGCTTACTGCTGCTCCTGCTGGTGGTGCTAACACATTCAACTGGAGCGGTTCGTCACTTTCTTCTTCTTCCGCACAAGATCCTACAGCTACACCTACTACCACAGCTATCTACTCGCTCACAGTGAGCGATGGTAGTACACAGCCCGGTTGTGCGCCATCGGATGTGTATACCACATCTGTGACAGTGAAGCCGAAACCGGTAGCTACCCCTACCAATAACGGTTATATATGTAATGGTGGTACTGCCCAGCTTACAGCGGCCCCATCGGGTGGCGCTACCGTATTTGCATGGAGTGGCTCGCCGATATCATCTGCATCGGATGAGAACCCGACCGCCAACCCCACTACCACAACTACTTACTCGCTTACAGTAAGCGACGGTAGCGGCGATGATGGCTGTGCACCTGCAGATATATATACTACTACCGTTACCGTGAACGACAAGCCGATAGCTGCACCAGTTAACAGCGGCGTACTGTGTAATGGCGGTACTGTGACCCTGAACGCAATGCCGGCCGGTGGTGCGAATACATATTTATGGAGTGGTTCGGCATTGGCGACCACTACTGCTCAGAACCCCACCGCAACACCGTCTACAGGTACACATGTGTATTCTCTGATGGTAAGCGATGGCAGCGGCAAGCCGGGTTGTGCTCCTTCGGATGTCTATACTACATCTGTTACCGTGAACCCCGCCCCGTCATTGACAAGCGCTTCGAACGATGGCCCTGTTTGTGAGGGCATCACGCTGAACCTGTCTGCCAATGGCGCTGCCGATGTTACAGGTTATTCCTGGACCGGCCCTGTGGCTATAACCAATGCTGCTACAGCATCGGCCAGCGTTCCGTCCTCTACTACTGCGGCCTCGGGTACTTATTCTGTTGCCGTGAACAACGGAACAGGTTCGGGCTGTACTGTTGTCTACACTACTTCGGCCACTGTTAACACGGTGCCAAGTGTAGCCTCTATAACACCGAACACTACCGACCTCTGCGTTGGTACAACGGTGACGCTCAATGCAGGTACTGCTGCCGGTACGGGCGTGCTCACATCATACAACTGGAGCGGACCTAACGGCTATAATACAACTACATCAGGTAGTAGCGCTTCTTTCCTGGCCACAACAACGGCTCAGAGTGGTAACTATAGCCTCACTGTAACATATCCCGGTACCGGCTGTACCAGCCCGGCGGTACAAAGCGCTAGTGTTGCCGTACACAACCTGCCTACATTGGTGAACATGACCGCAACACCATCCAGCCTTTGTGTTGGCGGTGTTCTGTCTTTCAATGCAAATGGTGCTGCAGGTTCGGGTTCTCTTATCTCTTACAACTGGAGCGGCCCTGCCGGTTACAGCAGCACTACCACTACACAGGCACAGGTATACACTACTACTGCTTCCAGCGCATCGGGTGTGTATAGCGCCACTGTTACTTATACAGGTACAGGCTGTACCAGCGACCCTGTATCGTCAACGGCCGTTACGGTAAATGCGTTGCCAACGCCATACACCATCACAGGTGGTGGTTTCTACTGCTCGGGCGGTACAGGTGTTGAAATAGGCCTTGATGGTTCCGACCCCGGTATCAGCTACCAGCTTTACAATGGTTCTTCGGCAGTACTGGCACCCAGGACCGGAACAGGCAGCGCACTGAACTTTGGCCTTGTCACAGCCGCAGGCACATATTCTATTATGGCCACGGATATGACCACATCTTGCACCAATGACATGAACGATGTTACTGTTGTGTCGGTAGGTCCTGTGCCTACTACATATAGTGTAACGGGTGGCGGCGGCTATTGTGCCGGCGGTATAGGCGTGCCTGTTGGCCTGTCTAATGGTGATGTGGGTGTAGGCTACCAGCTTTATCGCGATGGCTCTACCGTAGGTGGTATAGTATCACTTACTACTGCCGGTGCGTTCAACTTCGGTACATTCACTACGCCGGGCAACTATACGGTTATCGCCAATCCCGGCGCTACCTGCTCCAGGACCATGAATAGCAGCGTCAATGTTTCTATCAATCCGCTGCCTAATGCATACACTGTTGGTGGAGGTGGTCATTACTGTGCAGATGGTACCGGTGTACATATAACACTCGATTTCTCTGTAGTAGGCATCAATTACCAGCTATACCGTGGCGCTACCACAGTAGGCAGCCCTGTAGCCGGTGCCAACTCCGGTGCGGACTTCGGCCTGCAGACAGTTGCCGGTACATATTCTGTACTTGCTACTAATACCACTACCGGTTGTGTGAACACCATGAATGGTACACCTGCAGTGGCCATCGATGCGCTGCCTGCAGTATTCTCTGTTACAGGTGGCGGCGCATATTGTACAGGTGGCGTCGGTCAGTCTGTAGGCCTGTCGGGTTCTACTTCCGGTGTCAACTATCAATTGTATAATGGTAGCACGGCTACAGGCTCTGCCGTGGCAGGTACAGGTGCTGCCATCAGTTTTGGTACACTCACTGCAACAGGTACATATACCGTTCGTGCTACCAATACATCTACTTCTTGTGTGAACCCTATGAGCGGTAGCGCTACTATATCTATCAATACACTGCCTGTTGTATATGCTATGAATGGTGGTGGTCATTACTGTACCGGTGGTACAGGAGTGCATGTAGGCATGGTAAATAGCGACCTGGGTGTCGACTACATACTTTACAACGGCTCTACAGCAGTAGATACCATGCCGGGTGCAAGCTCTGGCCTGGACTTCGGTCTGTTGCCAGCCGGTACATATACTGTTCGTGCTACCAACACAGCTACGGGTTGTGAGCGCAACATGAGCGGTTCTGTTACCGTTATCGCCGATCCGCTGCCTGCTACTCATACAGTGACAGGTGGTGGTACCATATGCGAGAACGGTGGTGGTGTTTACATATACCTCGATGGCTCTAATACCGGCATCAGCTACCAGCTTTACAATGGCGCTACTGCTGTTGGCAGCGCCCAGGCAGGTTCGTCGCTTGCGCTCACCTTCGGCCCATATACGGCAGGTGGCACATACAGCGTGCTGGCTACCAATACAGCTACTACATGTACCAAGGCCATGGCCGGCAGTGCTACTATATATGTGAACCCCGCACCTGTAGCACAAACAGTGACCGGTGGAGGTGGCTACTGCGCAGGTGGCAGCGGCCAGCCTGTGGGCCTGTTCTCATCGCAGAATGGTATACAGTACCAGTTGTATAACGGTGCGGCCACCGTAGGCGGTGTAGTTATAGGTGATGGTAACCCCATCAGCTTCGGTGTGTTCACTGCATCGGGTACATATTCGGTACTGGCTACCGACCCATCTAATATGTGTACCAGGGCTATGAGCGGTAGCGCTACCATTACTATCAATTCTCTGCCTGTTGCATTCAATGTTACAGGTGGTGGTACATACTGCGCCACTGGTACAGGTGTCAATGTAGGTCTCAGCAATTCTGTAGTTGGTATCAATTACCAGCTCTATGTAGGCTCGGCCACTGACGGCTCACCTGTTGCAGGTACAGGCACCTCGCTGCCTTTTGGCCTCAAAACAACTACAGGTACTTATACCGTACTTGCTACTAACGCATCTACAGGTTGCAGCAGCGATATGAGCGGTAGCGCTACAGTAGCTACCAGCCCTGTGCCAGCTACGCATATCGTTACCGGCGGTGGTAACTATTGCTCAGGCGGTACAGGTTCTGTTATCGGTCTCGACGGTTCTGACGTAGGTATCAATTACCGCCTCTATATGGGGTCTACTCCTGTAGGCAGTATAGTAGCCGGTACAGGTGCCGCTATATCTATGGATCCGCAGACAGTGCCCGGCACATACAGCATCATAGCTACCGATGCAGGCTCTTCCTGCACAGCTACCATGAGCGGCAGCGCTACTGTGGGTATCAACTCTTCGCCATCTGCTTTCGCAGTGAATGGCGGTGGCCACTACTGCGCAGGCGGCAGTGGGGTAGCGGTAGGCCTCGCAGGTTCTACCATAGGTGTTAATTACCAACTGTATCGTGGAGCTACCGCAATAGGCAGCTTAGAGCCGGGTACAGGTACTGCCATCTCGTTCGGCAGCCAGACCGTTGCCGGTACATATACCGTACTGGCTACGGCTAGCAATAGCTGTACAGCAGGCATGACAGGTAGCTCTACAGTTGTTGTAGATCCGCTGCCAACTGCACAGACAATGACAGGCGGTGGCAACTACTGTGCCGGTGGTACAGGTAGGAATGTAGGCCTGCTGTTCGCTAATTCAGGTGTCAACTATCAATTATATAATGGTGCGGCCACAGTAGGCAGCCCATTTGCAGGCGCCAACGCAAGCCTCGACTTCGGTCTGCAGACGGCCGGCACATACTCTGTACTTGCTACAGATGCAGTAACAGGCTGTACCAATGCCATGAGCGGCACAATAAGTGTGGTAGCAGATCCGCTTCCTGTTGTGCAGACAGTTACCGGCGGCGGCAGCTTCTGCTCTGATGCCGGCGGTGTGTCTGTAGGTCTCTCCGGCTCTGAGTCTGGTGTCAACTACCAGTTGTACAGAGGCAGCACATCTACCGGTATGCCGGTAGGTGGTACTGGGGCAGCTATCAGCTTCGGCAACCAGACAGTGACAGGTACTTATACTGTGTTCGCTACTAATGCCACTACAGGTTGCACCCGCAACATGTCGGGCAATGTCAATGTTACTTCAAACCCTGCACCTACCGTATACAGTGTTACCGGTGGTGGTACATTGTGTGCCGGTGCCAGCGGTTATAATATAGGTCTCTCAGGCTCTGAGAGCAATGTGGCCTACAGCCTTTACAATGGCGCTACCTACACAGGTATCACCCTGAATGGTACGGGCAGCGCCCTCAACTTCGGCACCTTCACCAGCGCAGGTACTTATACGGTGAGCGCTATGAATACCGGTACTAGCTGTACAAAGGCTATGTCGGGCGGCGCCAATATCATCGTTAACCCGCTGCCTACTGTGTATACAGTAACAGGTGGCGGCGCCTTCTGTAATGGTGCTACAGGTGTCAGTGTTGGCCTTAACGGTTCGCAGTCTGGTGTCAACTACAATATGTACAGGGGCGCTACGCTCGCCACCACTGTAGGTGGTACAGGTTCTGCTATCAGTTTCGGCACACAGACAGTTGCCGGTACATATACTGTTAACGCTGTGAACGCTACTACAGGTTGCTCTAGCAACATGACAGGCGCGGCCGGTGTTACCGTGAATGCACTCCCTGCCGTACAGTCGGTTACCGGTGGTGGTAGCTTCTGCATCGGTGGTGCAGGTGTTGCAATAGGCCTGGGTAGCTCACAGTCTGGTGTGCTGTACCAGCTTTACAGCGGCTCTACTACGTTCGGCTCGGCTGTGGCAGGTACAGGTTCTGCTATCAGCTTTGGCAATGTGGATGTAGCAGGTACATACACTGTTCGCGCTACTAACTATAGCACTAGCTGCACCAATAACATGACAGGCTCTGCAACAGTTGTTATCAACGATCTGCCTGTTACATACGCTATGACCGGCGGCGGTTCTTATTGCCAGGGCGGTTCAGGCGTTGCAGTAGGTCTTGCAGGTTCGCAGTCGGGTGTCAACTACCAGCTCTACAATGGCGCGGCTACAGTAGGTTCGGTGGTTAGCGGTACAGGCTCGGCTATCAGCTTTGGTATACAGAGCGCGGCAGGCAGCTATACCGTACTGGCTACCAATGCGTCTACAGGTTGCACCAAAACAATGACAGGTACTTCTACAGTTACCATCAATTCTCTGCCTACAGTGTTCAATGTTACAGGCGGTGGTACTTACTGCATAGGCGGCAATGGTGTGAACATAGGTATCAGCAGCACTACCATAGGTGTTAACTACCAGTTGTACAATGGCGCTACAGCGGTAGGTTCGCCGCTTGCGGGTTCAGGCCTTACAGCCGATATGGGCTTGCAGACAGCTACAGGTACATACACTATACTCGCTACCAATATCTTCACCGGTTGTACACGCGCCATGAACGGCAGCGCTACTATAGGTACTACGCCACTGCCTGTTACACAGGCAGTGACCGGTGGCGGTAGCTACTGTACCGGTGGTGCAGGTGTGACAGTAGGTCTTGCCAGCTCTGAGAGTGGTATCAGCTACCAGCTGTACCGTGGGGCTACGGTTACCGGCACTTCTGTGGCAGGTAATGGTTCTGCGCTCAGCTTTGGTACCCAAGGTACTGCAGGTACCTATACGGTACTGGCTACCAATACTACTACCGGCTGTACTGCTGCCATGAGCGGCGCTGCTACAGTGATAGTGAACGCACTGCCCGTAGCACAGACCGTGAGCGGCGGCGGTAGCTACTGCTCCGGAGGAACAGGTGTAGTAGTAGGGCTCAATAGCAGCCAGTCCGGTGTTTCTTATCAGTTATACAATGGCAGCACTGCTACCGGTACATCTGTGGCCGGTACAGGTACTGCCATCAGCTTCGGCAATATGACAGCGGCCGGTACATATTCTGTACGCGGTACCATCACTACCACAGGTTGCGCGTCAGGTATGACGGGTACCGCTATGGTGACCGTGAATGCACTGCCCACTGCTTATACAATGACAGGTGGCGGTAGCTACTGCGCAGGTGGTGCAGGTGTTGCAGTAGGTCTCGGCGGTTCTAATACCGGTGTTACCTATACCCTTTACCGTGGTGCTACGGCCGTTGGCAATGCTTCGGGTACGGGTTCTGCTATCAGCTTCGGCTTGCAGACAGTGGCCGGCAGCTACTCGGTATCGGCTTCTAATCCTACTACAGGTTGCAGCAATAATATGAGCGGCGCTGCTATAGTAAGCATCAATGCTATGCCTGCTGCCCAGGTGGTAACAGGTGGTGGTAGCTACTGCGCAGGTGGCACAGGGCTACATGTAGGTCTTGCACTTACCGAGGCCGGTGTCAACTACCAGCTTTACAGGAATGGCTCTGCCATAGGCTCTGCCGTAGCAGGTACAGGCGGTGCCCTCGATCTTGGCCTGCAGGCCATAGCAGGTACCTACAGCGTATCTGCTGCAAATGCTGCTACAGGTTGTGCTGCCGATATGAGCGGTGCTGTTACCATCAGCGTCAATGCACTGCCATCGGTATACAATGTTAGCGGTGGCGGTAGCTACTGTGCCGGCGGCAATGGTGTGGCTATCGGCCTTGAAAATTCTCAGAGCGGTGTGCTGTATCAACTGTACAATGGATCGGTTACCAGCGGCTCACCTGTTGCGGGTACGGGCTCGGCTATCAGCTTCGGCCTCAAGACAGCGGCCGGTACATACAGTGTAGCGGCCGTTAACCCCACCACGGGTTGCGCTGCCGATATGAGCGGTACCACTACCATCAACATCAACTCGTTGCCCGGTTCGTTCACAGTTACCGGCGGTGGCAGCTACTGTGCCGGTGGTACAGGTGTCAATATATCGCTCAGCGGTTCCGGCAACAGTATATCTTACCAGTTGTATAATGGCGCTACTGCAGTAGGTACTGCGGTAACAGGTACAGGTGGTGTCATCAGCTTCGGTACACAAACTGCAGCAGGTACATACAGCGTACTGGCTACCAATACCGGTACCGGTTGCACCAAAGCAATGAACGCCACTGCTACAGTTAATATTAATAGCCAGCCTACGGTGTTCACAGTTACCGGCGGCGGTGCATATTGCGCCGGTGGCAATGGTGTTACCATAGGTGCCAGCGGTTCTCAGGTAGGTGTCAACTACCAGTTGTACTTCGGTTCTGTTGCATCGGGTGGCCTGGTAGCAGGTACAGGTGGTGCCCTCAACTTCGGTCTGAAGACCGCGGCGGGTACTTACTCAGTAGCGGCTACGAACGCTACTACAGGTTGCGCTGCCAATATGAATGGTTCAGTTGTCGTATCTGTCAATTCGCTCCCTGTTGCACAGACAGTGACCGGTGGCGGTGCATACTGCTCAGGTGGCAATGGTGTTACAATAAACATGGGTGGTTCACAGACAGGCGTGGACTACCAATTATATAATGGCGCTACATCGGTAGGTATAGCAATGCCCGGTACAGGTACCGGCATGTCGTTCGGCCTGCAGACGGCCGCAGGTACTTATTCAGTACTGGCTACCAATGTAGGCACAGGTTGTACAAAAGCTATGACAGGTACACCTGCTATAGTAGTGAACGCTACACCGATAGCTCAGGCTATGACAGGCGGTGGCTCATACTGCGCCGGTGGCAATGGTGTGGCTGTAGGTATCAGCGGTTCGCAGACAGGTGTTAACTACCAACTGTACAATGGCGCTGCCACCGTAGGTACTGCCGTGGCAGGTACAGGCAGCTCGCTCAGCTTCGGCCTCAAGACAGCCGCAGGCACATACAGTGTAGTAGCAAGCACAAGCGCAGGCTGTGCAACGGCTATGGCGGGTACGTCCACCATCAGCATCAACGCTGTGCCTGTTGCCTTTGCTGTAACAGGTGGCGGCAACTATTGCTCAGGTGGTGCCGGTTCTGCTGTAGGTCTCAGTGGTTCACAGTCAGGCATCAGCTACCAGTTGTATAATGGTACTGCTACCGTAGGGACTGCTGTTGCAGGTACAGGTGCTAGTATAGACTTCGGCACACTGGCTGCGGCAGGTACATACTCTGTTCGCGCTACCGATGTCAATACTTCTTGCGCTACCGGTATGACAGGCACTGTTTCGGTGAATGTAAATACACTGCCCACTGTATACACTGTAAGCGGTGGCGGCAGCTACTGTGCAGGTGGTACAGGTGTGAATATATCACTCAGCAATTCGCAGACAGGTATCAGCTACCAGTTGTATAACGGTGCTACTGCATCGGGCACAGCGGTGGCAGGTACAGGTACTGCTATCAACTTCGGCAGCAGGACCACTGCAGGTTCTTACACTGTTAAGGCTACCAATACGCTCACAGGCTGCATAGCCAACATGAGCGGTAGCGCAACTATAGTAGTGAACGCTACACCTGTAGCACAGACCATGACAGGTGGCGGCAACATATGCATAGGCGATGCAGGTGTAGCAGTTGGTATGGCCGGTTCGCAGACAGGTGTCTCTTACAGGTTGTACAATGGTGCGGCCACTGTAGGTGGTGCTGTAGCCGGTACAGGCAATGCTATCAACTTCGGTACGTTCGCCACAGCGGGTACTTACTCGGTACTGGCTACGAACACTACCACAGGTTGTGCATCGGCCATGAACGGTACATCAGTGATAGTAGTGAATACACTGCCTGTGGTACAGACCGTAAGCGGTGGTGGTAGCTACTGCGCCGGCAGCGAGGGTGTTTATGTAACACTTTCCGGCTCGCAGCCAGGTGTCAACTACCAGCTTTACCGCGATGGTAATATGACAGGCTCTGCAGTGGCCGGTACAGGTAGCACACTCAGCTTCGGTCGCCAGACAGAGGCCGGTGCTTACACAGCCGTTGCCATGAACGCTGCCACAGGTTGCAGCAAGAATATGACAGGCAGCGCTACTGTAAGTATCACTGCTCTGCCAATGGCACAGACCGTGACCGGTGGTGGCGCATATTGCGATGGTACTGCCGGTGCTCATGTAGGCCTCAGCGGTTCGCAGACGGGTGTAAGCTACCAGTTGTATGTAGGTAGCGTAGCCTCTGGTACTGCAGTGGCCGGTACAGGTTCCGTTCTCGACCTCGGTGCGAGGACCACAGCAGGTATCTATACCGTGAAGGCTACCAGCACTGCCGGTTGCACTAATACAATGAGCAACAGCGTAGCGATAAATGTAAATGCCCTGCCTGCTATGCATAGCGTAACAGGTGGCGGTAGCTACTGCAATGGTGGTACAGGTGTTGTTATAGGTACAGATGGCTCCGATATAGATGTGAACTACATCCTGTATCGTGGTGCTGATGCCATAGCCACTGTGGCCGGTACTAACAGTGCCATATCATTCGGTCTGCAGACCGGCGCCGGCAACTACACAGTAGTAGCACAGAATGCCGCTACTAGCTGCACCAGGACCATGACGGGCGCCGCTTCGGTGACCGTAGATGCCCTGCCTGCTGCCTATGCCGTAGCATCTGCTGCGGGTAGCTACTGCGCAGGTGGTGCCGGTGTAACGGTGACACTGGGTGGTTCTCAGGCCGGTGTTACTTACCTGCTGTATAATGGTACTGCACAGGTAGGCTCGGTAACAGGCACAGGTACAGGCAGCATCAGTTTCGGTGCACAGACCGTTGCCGGTACATACACTGTTAAGGCCATCAACAATACTACAGGCTGCATGCGCGATATGACGGGTAGCGCAACTATCAGCATCAACCCGCTGCCTGCTTCATACTCTGTTGCAGGTGGTGGTACATTGTGCGAAGGTGGTGCAGGTGTGGCTATCGGCCTCACTTCATCACAGGCCGGTATCAATTATATACTGAGGCAGGGTAGTACTACCGTTGCTACGGTTCCGGGTACAGGTTCGCCTGTTACCTTCGGCTCACACTCGGTAAGCGGTACATACAACGTAGTAGCAGTGAACACCGCTACCGGCTGTACCCGCACCATGAGCGGAACCGCTATAGTAGTAGTGAACCAACTGCCTGCCGCTTACAATGTAACGGGTGGTGGTAGCTACTGCACCGGTGGCAATGGTGTACAGGTAGGTCTCAGCAACTCACAGCTTAGTGTCAATTACCAGCTCTATAAAGATGGTACTGCGATAGGGGTACCTGTAGCAGGTAATGGTTCTGCTATAAGCCTCGGTACTCATACAGGTGCCGGTACTTATACTGTAATGGCCATGAACACCCTCACATCATGCGCTCGTGTTATGAGTGGTGCGGCTACTATATCCATCAATACACTGCCCGATGCAGTTACCGTAACAGGTGGTGGCAGCTTCTGCGCAGGTGGTACAGGCGTTACCATCGGTCTTGCCAACTCTGCAAGCGGCGTTTCTTACCGTCTCTACAGGGGTGCTACGGCCCTGGCATCTGTAACAGGTGTCAATGGCCCGCTCAGCTTCGGTACATATAGTGTGGCCGGTGTTTACTCGGTATCGGCTGTTAACACCACTACAGGTTGTGCCAGCGCTATGAGCGGCACAGCTACAGTATCGGTGAATGCACTGCCTGTTGCACAGACAATGACAGGTGGTGGCAGCTACTGCGCAGGTGGTACAGGTGTTGCCATAGGTATGGCCTCATCGCAGACAGGTGTCGCCTACCAGCTCTACATGGGTAGCACTGCAATAGGTGCTCCTGTTACAGGCAACGGCTCGGCCATCACATTTGGCGAGCAGGTGGCTGAGGGCAGCTACTCTGTAATGGCTACAAGCATTGCATCTTGTACACGCGCTATGAGCGGTACTGCCAGCATCAGCATCACTCCGGTATCGGTACCATCGGTATCGCTGTCGGGTAGCGCTGCAGGCGCTGTGTGTGCAGGTTCTGAAGTGACCTATACTGCTACTGGTGTAAATGGTGGTACATCTGCTGCTTACCAGTGGATGGTGAACGGTTCTCCTGTAGGTGTAGGCGCTACGGCATATACATATGCACCTGCCAATGGCGACATAGTGAGCGTACAGCTCACCAGCAGCGCTGCATGTGCAATGCCTGCTACGGCCTCTGCATCAATGACCATGACGGTGAATGCCAATGTGACACCATCTGTAAGCATCACTGCCGATCACAGCGGCGAGGTTTGCCGCGGCACAAGTGTTACATTCACTGCTGCCGGCATGAATGGCGGCGATGCCCCTGTATACTCGTGGATGCGCAATGGTGTGCTGCAGAGCACAGGTGCTGTATATACTGTAGCGCCTAACGATGGCGATGTGGTAAGCTGCACTATGACCAGCAATGCTGTATGCCGCACTGCTAACACTGCTGCCAGCAATGAGCTGACGACAAATGTTGTCGATCCGCTGAACCCCGTTGTACAGATCACTACCGATGCTACTACTATAGTAGAGGGTCAGCCTGTTACCTTCACTGCTGTACTGTCAGGTGCAGGTACAAGCCCCGAAGTACAGTGGCTCATCAATGGCAAGGAAGTGAGCGGCGCTACTACACTCTCGTTCATCGCCAACCTGCTGAAGGATAAGGATACCGTATCATGCAGGGTGATGACGACCGATCCATGCGGCGATAAGTTCACATTCGCTACACTGGTGGTAAATATGAGCAGTGTAAGTGTAGCTCCTGTAGCTACGGTAGATATGGATGTGCGCATCCTGCCAAACCCCAACAATGGTACGTTCACCATCAGGGGTACGCTGGGTACGCTCGCCACAGAGACCGTACAGGCCGAAGTGACCAATATGCTGGGCCAGGTGGTATACCATGGTAGCCTCAAGGCCACACGCGGTGCTATCGACCATCAGGTAATACTCGATAATTCACTGTCCAATGGCATGTATCTGCTGCGCATATCTGCCGGCGATAAGAGCAGTGTACTGCACATTACAATTAGCAAGTAATGAACAGTTATGAACTATATATCAAAAGGCCCGGATCTTCCGGGCCTTTTGATATTAAAGAGGTTGCTTCTTAATACCGATCTTACTAAATTTATATACCCGCTATACCGCATCTATGCAACACATCACCACCTCGTATAAAGACTATATCATCACAACCGATAAAAGCCTCATGAACCTCGCCGACATTCATAAATGGCTGTCAGAAGAGGCATACTGGAGCAAAGAGATACCATACGATACGGTCAGGACACTTTTCGAGAATTCATATTGTATAGGCGCTATGAAGGGTACCGAGCAGATAGCCTTTGCCCGCCTGGTAACAGACTATGCCACTTTCGGCTACCTGGCCGATGTATATGTGGTAGAGGCGCATAGGGGAGAGGGTATCAGTAAGCAAATGCTCGATCTGCTCTTCGGTATGGATTGGGTAAAATACCTGAGACGTACAATGTTATCTACTATTTACGCTCACGACCTATATCGCAAATATGGTTTCACCGAATGCCGTTACCCCGACAGGCTTATGGAGATACTGCGGTCGCCCGATATGTACAAGCAAATGACAGAAGAAACATAGATGATGTTGGTACATGTAATGCCAAACTTGTGTTAAGAAGACATTTATATTTTGCATGAGATGTTCCTTTTGTGCGCTGATATTCAATGTCTTGTATGGTCTGTTTTGTCCTTGTGACATATTTTATATAAATCCCACTTTTTACCGCCTCCGCATAGTGTGGTCGTAATTTTGATGTAGCAATAACAGAGATACCTGTTTTCGTTCACCAAAAACGATCGCCATGAAAAAGCTCATTGTAATTGCACTCGCCCTCATAGGTTATCTTCCGCTTAGTGCCCAGACCAAGAAGAAGCCCACCAACGCAAAACCAGCAAAGCAGGTAACTGAGACCCCGGTCAATACATCACTGCCTGCCATGAATGATGTCATTCTGCGTACACAGGCCAATGTGGACCTTCTTACTGCCAATATGGGCAATAATGCTCACGAGCGCGATGTGAATACCATCATCAAAGATATTCAGCGGTACCTCGATTCTGCACAGGGACCACGCACCC
This sequence comes from Nemorincola caseinilytica, assembly GCF_039540515.1. Classification (NCBI taxonomy): domain Bacteria; kingdom Pseudomonadati; phylum Bacteroidota; class Chitinophagia; order Chitinophagales; family Chitinophagaceae; genus Nemorincola; species Nemorincola caseinilytica. Next base: position 96,373 of record NZ_BAABFA010000004.1, read on the forward strand.
GTGCCGATGTGCTGCTTACCAAGAATTATACACCGCTCAGGTCGTTCTACCTTACCACTACCAACAAGACCACTGTGGCTACGGCGTTTCTCTATGCCGATGCACCCTATACATATGCCATGCACAATGATGGTCTTGCCCTGCATATAGGCGCAGTAAAGAGTGGCGAGACATATGACCTGGGTATGAAGACCGAAAAAGGCATCATACGCACTGCCCTGCTCAACTGCCTGCTGCCATCCCTGAATGCATTCAGCGAATTCCGCGATACAGATATAAAGTATGTAGGGCTAAGTATCTACTATGGCTGCAGCGATAGCCGCGAAGAAGGGAAGAAGGTAACTCCTTATACCCTTACACTGGTAGCCCCGCTGGCCGATGTCATTCAGTATGCAGCGGGCGATATGACGGCCAAAAACCTGCTTGCCAGCTCAGAGCTATACCAGGCCGATGCCATGAACCGTGCCATACTGAACCGTGTATATATAGACATCAATGACAATTCAGATGAGGTCATACCACGGTCACCTGCCAGGACCGTTATAATAGGTCCACTACCCGATGTCTATATGGAGGTAAAATAGCTGTACACAATGTGTAGAGATATTTCAACATAACACACACCATTTCATAACTTAAAAACCTTTAACTATGAGAACTATAAAAGGGATATTAGCTACTGCCGCCATAGTACTGGCATGTAGCGCTGCCGCACCGGCACAGATATATGTGGAAGTAAGGCCTACCATACCTGTATATACACGTCCTGCATCTCCCGGCCCGGGTTATGTGTGGATAGAGGAGGACTGGAATCCCTACAGCGACCGCTACGAATGGCGTGGTGGTTACTGGGCTCCTGCCAGAACAGGTTACTATTACAGGCCCGGCCGTTGGCGCCATTCGGCCCGCGGTTATTACTGGTCTCCCGGTGGCTGGCGCCAGCATGGTCATCGCCATGGCAACGGCCGTGGACATGGTCACCCTCGCAGGTAAGCTGTTAATGTGAGTTATAGTGGTATTGCCACAGCAAGAGGTCGTCTCATCAGAGACGACCTCTTTTCATGTACCTTGTTAGATGCATATAAGGGTTAGATGGTTTATTAAGATCTGTTCTTATCTTACAAGCTAAAGTTCATTGTAGTATGCAAAGGCCCTTACTCTTCCTCCTCCTTCTCCTTTTCCCCCTTCTCTCCACTGCCCAGCGGTTCCAACGTATACGCGGCACTGTGGTAGATAAGGAAACGAAGGCCGTGCTCATAGGTGTTACCGTGATGGTGTCTGATATGGCGCCTGCGCCCGGCACTGCCACTAACGACAGGGGCGAGTTCAGCCTAGACAGCATACCAGTAGGCAAGCACGACATAACCCTCTCGTATATGGGCTATGAGGGTCGTACTCTGCGTGATGTGTTGGTAACATCGGCCAAGGAAGTGATATTGCCCCTGGAAATGGAAGAGCGCGTAGTAAAGATGAACGACGTAGTGGTGACCCGCAAGCGCGAGCATATCAATGATATGGCGCTTGCCAGTACCCGTACCTTCGATGTGCAGGAGACCGAGCGCTATGCAGGCAGCCGTTCCGACCCTGCTCGCATGTCCTCCAATTTTGCAGGCGCCCAGGGCGGCGACGACTCGCGCAACGATATTGTCATACGCGGCAACAGCCCGCAGGGCGTGTTATGGCGTATGGAAGGTGTGGACATCCCTAATCCCAACCACTTCAATATTCCCGGTACTACAGGCGGTCCCGTAAGTATGCTGAATAGCAAGCTGCTGGCCAACAGTGACCTTTTTATGGGTGCCTTTCCTGCCGAGTATGGCGATGCCGTGGCCGGTGTGTTCGATGTACGCCTGCGCAATGGCAACAACAAGAAGTACGAGTTCACAGGCCAGTTGGGCCTGCTGGGCACAGAGGCCCTTGCCGAGGGACCTATATCGCGTAAGGCCGGTTCTTCCTTCCTGGTCAACTATAGGTACAGTACATTACAGATATTCCAGGGGCTGGGCATAAAGGTGGGTACCACATCTATACCGCAGTACCAGGATGCCAGCTTCAAGCTCAACTTCCCCATGGGCAAAAAAGGCGATCTCTCCTTCTTTGGCCTGGGTGGCCTCAGTCGCATCGACCTCATCGTAAGTACCCTCACCGAGCCCGAGCCACAGTTGTATGGCGAATCGGACAGGGACCAGTATTTCAAGGCAGGCAGTGGGGTAGTGGGCGGCACCTATGGCATTACGCTCAATGATAAGAACTACATGAAGTTCACCATAGCACAGTCGGCAAGCAATGTATGGGCGCTGCATACCAAGGTGTTCAGGAATGCCTCTTTCGCTGTAGATTCTATGAAAGATGTGCTAGGTTACGATTTCAATGTCGCCTCTACTGTAGCGCATTGGTACATCAACAAAAAGATATCGCCTCGCCAGACACTGAAGTACGGTATTGTGAACAAATATTATTCGGTCAGCTTCCTTGATAGTAGCAGGCAATACCCCACATCGCGCCAGGACTGGCAGCTGCGCGAGAACTATAAGGGCGGCACCGACCTCGTACAGGCATACATACAGTACAAGCTACGCCCCAGCGAGGTGATGACCCTCACAGGTGGGCTGCATGCACAATACCTTACGCACAATGGCTCTAAAGCCCTGGAGCCACGCGCCGGTATGCGCTGGGCCGCAAGTGGTAAAGATATCGTTACCGCAGGTTATGGCCTCCATAGCCAGGTGCAGCCGCTCTACCAGTATTTTGCCCATTTGCCGCAAGACCCGCCCGGTATCATGCAGAACTATAATGTGGACTTCACCCGTAGCCATCACTTTGTAGCCGGGTACGAGCGTATACTCGGTCCTCACCTGCGCCTACGCACAGAGGCCTATGGCCAGTACCTCTACAATGTTCCCATAGAAAGGCGCATAGGTTCCAGCTACTCGGGTCTTAACCAGGGCTCTACCTTCTCCCGCAATTTCCCCGATACTATGCAGAACACAGGCACGGGCTACAACTATGGCATAGAGGCAACGCTTGAAAAAACATTCAGCAAGGGTTTCTATTTGCTGCTCACCGGCTCTGCCTTCGACTCCAAGGCCGCTGGCAACGATGGCGTGTACCGCAATACCGATTACAATACACAGTATGCCGTGAATCTGCTGTTAGGGTATGAGAAGAAGATAGGCAAATACAGCACCCTCACTACCGGCGCCAAGGCTACCACTATAGGCGGTAAGCTATACTCGCCGGTAGATGTGGCTGCATCCAATGCCCTGGGCGATATAGTAGTGGTAGACAGCCAGCGCAATTCGCTCAGGTTCGCGCCCTACTACCGTGTGGACCTCAAGCTGGGCATCCGCATCAATGCAAAGCGCCTCACACACGAGATAGCCGTAGACCTGGTGAATGTTGCCAATACGAAGAACATACTATCGCTCACTTACAGCAGCGATCTTGCGGCACAGGGCGTGGCATATCCCTTCTACACACAATACCAGCTAGGGTTCCTGCCTATCTTCTATTACAGGCTCGATCTGTAGGTCTCGTTCAAAGTATATCATCTTCGCGCTGGTGAAAGAACATCAGGCCCAGCATCATCAGCAGGCTTGTCAGTATCACCACGAACAGCAGTATGCCCGGGTTGAAGTTGTCCATCACCCTTGATGCAGGTATGCTGTAGAACAGCAGTATGGTCACCAGGCCGCGCGGCATCAGGAATAGCTCGGGCAGTAGGTTGGCCTTCAGTATAAAGCGCAGGTAAAGGAAGCGGCTCACGAACAACACCGCCACTATCAGCGATCCTATTAGGGCCACATCGGCCGTGGCTACCGATGCTATATCTATCGTATAGCCGAACAGGATGAAGAAAAAGGTGCGCAGCAGGAATGATGTCTCGGCGGTTATCGACCGCATCAGGTGCAGTATCTCGTTCATGCGCTCAGGTGAGGCATATCTGGCGAAAGGGCCGCGTAATACCTGTTTGCTATTGTTCAGCACCAGCCCGAAGACCAGTACTATAAGCAGCGATGGTATATGTATCATTTCGCCAGCGCTGTACACAAGGGCCAGTATAGCGAACATAAGGAAGAACCGCAGGGTAACGGTGATCTTCATAAGTATGTATAGCAGCAGCAGCGATGCCAGTATGGAGATGATGAGCGCCAGTACCAGGTTGCCGGCGAATATCCCGAACGATCGCCAGCTCAGTACGTTCTCCATCAGCATATAGTCGAATACCAGTATGCCTATGATGTCGGAGAATGATGATTCATAAATGATGAATTCTTTCTTAGCCTCCTGCAGGTGGCTGGTACTGGGTATCACTATAGCGCTGCTGATGATGCTCATGGGTATAGCATATATCAGCGACTGATGTAGGGACCTGTCCAGGCTCCACGCTATCAGGCTGCCTATGCCTAGTGCCGATAATGCGAATATGCCCAGTGCCGACAGGAAGGAATTGCGGATAAGAGGCAGCTTCTCCCGGTTCACCGATAGGTCCATAGCCGCTTCCAGCACTATCATGATGATGCCTACCGCGCCCAGTATCTTTACCAGTTTCTGCACATTGATGGCCGTATAGCCATAGTGGTTCAGCAATAGTTGCACACCTAGCCCGGTGGCTATGAGCAGCAGTACAGAGGGTATCTGTGTCTTACGGCTCAGCATATTGAACAGGTAGCTGAGTATCACGGTACTGCTCAGCAGAATGATAACGGTATGGGTATGTAGCTGTATAGGCAAATGCGTGTGGTTTTCTTAAAGATAACCCATACGCGCTGGTGTAAAAGCCTTTGCGACTTAATTTAACATACCTCTAAAGCGATCACTGATGGTCTTCGGGGCGATAATAGCTATTCCAGTCCATGCTCGCACACCAGGTATACGAACTGTGCCATCACCGCAGCGCCCAGTTTCAGCTCGCGGTGGTTCACCTGTTCAAATACATCGTTCGGTGTGTGGTGCACATCAAAGTATCGCTGCGAGTCGGGCATAAGGCCAGCCATAGGCACCTTGTGTTTGTGGTATAGCGGGCTTATATCCACTCCGCCCTCCTCATGGTCGAAGTCGTACACATTGTAGGGCAGGAAGAGATGCTTGTATTGCCGTATATGGTTCTTTTTTGCCTCGCTCATTTCCAGCCCTATGCCACGGGGCGAAAAGCCACCGGCATCGCTCTCGAAGGCCACCACATGCTGCTCTTTGCGTGCCACTGCCGAGTCGGCATAGGCATGGCCGCCCTTATTACCGTTCTCTTCGTTCATAAAGAGTACTGCGCGTATGGTATAGCGTGGCCTGTAGCCTATGGCCTTTAGCGCCCTTATCACCTCTATCGATTGCACGCATCCGGCTCCGTCGTCGTGCGCTCCCTCACCTACATCCCACGAGTCCAGGTGGCCACCTACGGTTATTATACGTTCCGGTTGCTCCGTTCCCTTTATCTCGCCTATCACGTTGAATGAGGGTACCATATCCTTCATCATGTGGCATTCCGATGTCATTCGGGCGCTCACGGCTCCTTTTTTACACGCCGCTTCCAGCGCATCGGCCGTCTCATTGCCTATGGCCATCTCAGGTAGTTTCACTGCCAGGGAGTCCTCATAGTGCATGCTGCCGGTATGCGGATGATCGTCCATGCCTGTGGACATAGACCGGATGATGACACCCGCAGCCCCACGCTTTGCGGCCACATTGGGGCTGTTCCACCTATAGGCCACGGCATCGCCATACCCGTCAAAGCTATTGACAAAGTCCTGCCGGAAGCGGTAGTTGAAGAAAACTATCTTGCCCTTTACATCTTTTTCCGGCAGGGCTTTGTATTCGTCAAAGCTACCCACCATCACCACCTGTGCCTCCATAGGCTTGCCGCCTGTACCCTCACTGTTCCCCAGCGATAGCGCAGGCACTTTTTTATAGCTGCCGTTCAGGCGCAGTTCCAGGCTTTCCTTTCCCCTGTACCAGTAGGGTACGTTCACCTTTTGCAGCCATACCTTATCGGCGCCGGCCTCTTTCATGGCCTTCTCGCCCCATGTCACAGCTTTTGCTGCGGCGGGTGTGCCACTGAGCCTATGGCCTACGGTCTTACACAGTACGCGCAGGTTCTCGTAGCAGGTGCCGTGCAGCAGTATCTCGTCCGATATGCGGCGGAACATTATCGAGTCCTGTGTTTGCCCATATCCGGTCATTGCCGCCAGGCATATGGCTATAGAAAGAGTGGTACGTTTCATTTTTTGCTGGTAATGAGTGGTAGAACGAAATGTAAGCGACCGGGACGAAAGTGCAGGTACACAGCGGCATATTTACCCCTATTTATACCCCGCCCTCATTATTCCTTCCCGCCAGAGCCTTTGAACTGGTGGTGCGTTTCCTTGAACAGCACATTGAAGGTCGTCAGCGATCCGTATATGGCCGTTATGTATTGCTGCAGCTCTATCTTATCGGCATCGTCCATGCCCTTATGGGCATTTATCTTCTGCTCCATCACGCGCAGGCGGTCACGCACCATTATTATCTTGTGGAAGAAGGTGTCTATCGGTATCTCTTTAGGCTGCTGGGTGGTATCTCCTGGCTTCAGTATCATGTTGCCGCGTTTCCATTTCTGGGCTATGGGCACCATTTGTGTGTCGTGCAGGCGTTGGTCCAGTATATTGTTCAGCGCCTGTTCTATATCGGCTATGGTCACGCCTTCGCCGGTGGTGCCTCCGCCTTCTGTGGCCTCTGTTATTTTCAGCTCATAGTCCTTACTGATGCTCTTGGTGCCCTGCTGCGACTTGAACCATATTATGTAGAACTCCTGTGCCACATCTACCACTACGCCCCTGCCAAAGTGCTGATGCTCCACGCGCGAACCTATGCCCAATTGTGTGCTCATGTATATGCTTGTTTTTATGGCTACAAGATAAGGAAGGATATGGTCATTACGAACATCCTTATTTATACCTACCTTTAGAACAAATGACCATCACTATGTGGCAGGAGACCGACAATAAGCTATACCGGAAATTCCGGTTCGCCGATTTCAGCGAGGCGTTCGCTTTTATGACACGCGTGGCGATGCTTGCCGAAAAGGCCGACCATCACCCCACCTGGACAAATACCTGGAACACCGTAGAGATATGGCTATGCTCGCATGATGCCGGTAATACCATCACCGACCGCGACCGCAGACTTGCCGCAGCTATAGACAAGCTGGTAGCCTAGTGTCTTTATGGCCTATACTACTATCGGTTCTCTTATTATGTTCTTTTCCAGGTATTCGTTCAACTTGTAAGAGTAGTCGTTCAGCTCCTCTATGGTGCTTATCAGGTAGCCTACCATTTCCTGGCATTCTTCTGTAGTGGTGGGTACATCGTCGCGCATCAGGTACAACAGCCCCTGGCTGGTGGCTATAGGCCTGCGTATCTCGTGCGATACCATGAAGAGCATTTCCTCCAGCGACCGCTGGTATATCTTGCGCTCTTCCTCCATTTCCTTCTGCTTGTTTATCACTATACGCAGCGACAGGAAGCCCGATATCTTCTGGCGGTTGTTCTTTATAGGTATTATCACAGTGTTCACCCAGTAGTACGACCCGTCCTTCGCCCTGTTCTTTATTTCGCCCGTCCACATCTTGCCGCTGCATATGGTCTGCCACATTTCGGTGAAAAACGACCGTGGATGATGTCCCGAGTTGACGATGTTGTGTGTTCTGCCATGTATCTCGCGCAGCGAATATTGCGATATCTCGCAAAAGTTGCGGTTGGCATAGGTTATTATCCCTTTCTCATCCGTTATGGTGCAGATCATGGACGAGTTTATGGCCGTCTTAAAGGCGTTCAGCGTGTTCTGCAGTGTCTCTTTTTCCTGTTTCGTCTCTATGGCCTCGTTCACGTTCCTGCCTACTACCATCACTTCCAGCAGTGTGCCGCTATCGTCAAATATCCCGGTAGCTTTCCAGCTTACCCATTCGCGGTGGCCGTCTATGCCCGATCGTATCGTGAGCGATACAGAGGGTTTTTCGGTCGTCAGCGATGCCATTTGCTGCATATAACGGTGGGCTTTATCCTCAGGCAGACCGGCCGTGAAGGTCTGGCCCATCAGGTTCTCTGCTTTCGTTTGCCACAGGTCGGCAAAGGCCTTGTTCACATAGTTCCGTTTGCCGTCAGCCCCTATTACCAGTATCAGATCGTCCGAGTCTATCAAAAGCGCATACCGCCTGTCTCTTGTGTCTGTCGTATCTTTCATCTCCACGCCTTCCCGCACATGCCGCATGCCACATGCAGCGGGAAGTTATATTTAAAAGGTCAGTAAATGCAATATTGCGAAAATACTATCATAAATATTGCTGAACCAGAATAGATAGTGCATTCACATTAGCTTTTGATGGGATTAACAAAAGCAATGACATTTTAGTTGCGGCTCACCCGGGCTGCAGTGTGCGCAACAAGTGCTAAATTTATTGTCTAAAAACAAGGTCCTATTATGAAGAGGAAAAGAAGATCGCAGATCAGGGAGAAGTTCGACAGGTTCTCAGGTCATATTACCCGCCTTACCGGCACACCCGCTGCATTTATCATAGCATTATTGGTCATAGCGGTATGGGCCATCACCGGGCCTATATTTCATTTCTCCGATACCTGGCAGCTTGTCATCAATACCGGCACCACTATCGTCACTTTCCTTATGGTGTTCGTCATACAGCAGGCCCAGAACAAAGATTCTATGGCCATGCAGCTGAAGCTGAACGAGCTGATAGCCGCCACAAAAGGCGCCAGCAACCGTGTAATAGATATAGAGGACCTGACGGAAGAGGAGCTAAGGGTTCTGAAGAAGTTCTACATAAAGCTGAGCGATCTTGCCGAGGAGAGCTCTGATATAGGTGCCACGCACTCTATAGACGAAGCCGAGAAGAACCAGGCCTTCAAGAAGCACGACCGGAGGCCGTCATAGCACATAGCTATGCGCCCTAGTCCTCCAGTATGAACATGATAGGAAGGTTGAAGTATACCTTTACCGCTACACCATTCTGGGTCCCCGGCGACCATTTGGGCATTTCTTCTACTACGCGCAGGGCTTCCTCATCGCAGCCACCACCTATGCCTTTTATTATACGCGCACTGTCTATCTCGCCCGTTTCGGTCACTATGAAGCGTACTATCACCCGCCCTGCTATGTTCTCCTTCCGTGCCTTTTTCGGGTATTTTATGTTCTCTCCCAGGTATTCGCCTATGTTGAATGGGGCTTTGGGCATTTTCTCTACATACTGAAATACATCAGGGTGGGCCGCCTTTGTAGCCACTGTGTCTATCTGTGCGCTGGCCTGCACCATAATGAAGCAACAGGCGGCAGTAATAAGGCTTTTTAGCATTGGGGTATGTTTTTATAAGATGGATATATGTGTTTGTTGTGATATGCATTTATGCTATATCATGCCCTCTGCCAGGCACGTCACCCCGAACATCTTGTTCATCGATGCCACCTTCATGTCCAGAGATGATATGCTGTAAAGTATCTTGTTCACCACCGGGCTGAAGCTCTGCATGTTGGACTTGCTGGTATCCTTGTTCTTGCGCAGGTTATCCAGCTTGCGGAAGGTCCATATCATAGGGAACAGGCTGCCGTATAGGTAGTAGGTATTCTTTATGTTGTACTTCGCCTCGTTCAGTACCTTGTTCAGGGTATCTATCTTGTAGCGGCGGTAGTGCCCCAGCGATACGTCATGATTGCTCCACAGCGAGTAGAAGGCAGGTACCGTGATGAAGAAATGGTTCGATGCCGGTACACTATTGGCTTTTATATCCTGTAGCATCTTCAGGTCGTCCTCCAGGTGTTCCAGCACATCCATCATCACCACCAGGCTATTCTCTATGCGCTCGGGTATATATAGCATTTTCTCTATTTTCTTGCCCTTGGTTGCGGCTATCTCCTCGGGGGTATAGTTTATATCTACCAGGCATACCTTCTTTATCTTGTCGCCAAATGCCTTTTCCAGGTTTATGGCAAAGAAGCCCGAGCCCGAGCCTACATCTATTATAGTAAGGGAGGGGACCTTTTGCAGTACTTTGCGCGTATAGGCTATCAGCGGCTGTATCTTGCTCTGGTAATACCAGTGGTTGTCAGGGTTCACGCCGTTCTCTAGTTCTCTCAGGTCCATTAATTACTATCTGTTTTATATGCGGCTGTAAATTTAGCAACTTTAATTACTTTTGAAACCTGCCTGTCCGCCTGCTCTTGCAGTTGCGGTAGGCTTTTATCATACAGCGCACCCAATGAACCGTTCTATAACCAATGCCATCCGGTATGTGATGGACAACTGGCTGCCGCCTGCCATAAGAGATAGCAGGTGGTTCATGTATCCCTTCTTTCATATATGGTTCAAGGGCAAGAACGTGCGCCTGTATATGGATTTCAAAGATATAGCATATACACTTACCGAGGAGCAGTTCTCAGAGATATATCGCAACCTGGACTGCCTGGCATACGACCGCCCTACCGATATGAACATGCCCAGCATAAAGCGGCTGGTAGAGCTAATAGATAAAGATGCCCGTAACCTGCTGGATGTAGGCTGTGGCCGTGGTTTCCTGCTCAATTATATAGGCGAGCATACCCAACTGGCCACTACCGGCTGCGACCTTTACGATAGTGTACCTACACTGAAAAAGGCAGCATATAAGAAAGGCACCATATACAAGCTGCCCTTTGTCGATAAGGAATTCGATGTGGTCACCTGCTCGCATACCATAGAGCACCTGCGCCAGCTCCCCGATGCCATCAACGAGCTGAAACGTGTGGCAAAGAAGCAGCTCATAATAGTGACCCCATGCCAGCGGTATTATTATTTTACTATGGACCTCCACCTCAATTTCTACCCCATAGCAGCTTACCTGCAGAAGGAGATAGATATTGCCGATAATACATGCGAGAACATTCAGGGCGACTGGGTATATGTCGGGAACCTCGAAAAATGATACATAAGCGATGAAGAAAGATCAGCCAATGCAGCGAACGAACAATGCCGGTCCCGGTAAGAGGGACTTCCTGCTGTCGCTTGTGATACCATGCTACAACGAGTCTGCCCGGGTGGGCATCATGCTGCAGGGCCTTGCCGAGCTGAACGAGAAATGGCAGGGCGACTACGAGGTGATAGTGGTGGACGATGGCAGCAAGGACGATACCGTGCAGAAGATAACCACTGCGCTGGATGGCGAGCATGCTGCCCTGAAAAGCAGGATCACTATAGAGCGCATGCCTGCCAACGGTGGCAAGGGCGCTGCGCTGAAGCATGGTGTAGCCCTGGCAAAGGGCGAATACATACTGACGCTGGATGCCGATATGTCTACCAGGCCCACCGACCTGCTGGCATGGGAAAAACGCGAAAGAGGCCTCTTCGATGGTAGCAGGGTAGTATACATAGGTTCGCGTAAGCACGAGGAGGGCAATGTGCAGGCGCTGCAGAGCCGCCGTTTCATAGGTGGCATTTTCAATGGTGTGGTACAGATGTTCACCAGCCTCCGCCTGTCCGATACCCAGTGTGGCTTCAAGCTCTACCCGCGCGATGTAGCCAAATTCCTTTTCGGCAATATGCAGAGCACCGGCTGGGCGCACGATGTAGAGCTCCTTTACCAGGCCGATCTGAATGATATACGCATAGTGGAAATGCCTGTCACCTGGGTGAACATGCCCGACAGCAAGGTGAATGTTGTAAAGGATTCCATAAAGATGTTCTTCGGTGTGCTCACCATATCGCTGCGCACATGGTTGTATAATACTTTCCGCCTCCCGCTTCGTATGCCTTCCGAGGCCACGGCCGAACAAAAGGCACGCATCAGGGGTAGGGCAGTGTTCAATATCCTGGCCCTGCTGCTGGTCATACTCATGCCGCTCATGAGCTTTCAGTATGCGGTAACGGGCGATGAGCACTGGCATTTCGACTACGGCAACGCCATCTACAATTACTTCTTTCACGGCGATACCGAGGCGCAGACCGCCACCACGGGCATACAGTACTACGGTGGTATCTTCGACTTCATCACCGCCTTTGTATTCAATGTCTTTCACCCATGGGACCACTACACCACCATGCACTTCATCAATGCTGTGGTAGGTTCTATCGGTATCATATACGCCGGCAAGCTGGCCCGCTTCTTTGCCGGCTGGAATGCAGGTATACTGGCCATGCTGCTGCTGGTGTTCTCTCCTAGCTGGTTCGGCCACAACTTCGCCAACCCCAAGGATATACCTTTTTCCGTAGGTTATACCGCAGGTATCTATTTCATACTATCCTACCTGCGCTCGTTGCCCCGGCCTATGGCCAGGCACACACTGGGCCTCATAGCCGGCATAGGCTGGGCCATGGGTGTGCGTATAGGTGGTTTCCTGCTTATCGCCTACCTGTTGCTGTTCCTGCTGTGCTATGGTGTTTACTCCAAACAATTGAAGACCGTGTTCTCCGGCAAGGTCATCAAGCAGTTCGCCATAGTGGCCGCTGCCGGTTACCTGATAGCGGTGCTGTTCTGGCCCTATTCTCACCTCGGTATCATAGAAAAGCCACTTGAGGCCCTGAAGATCATGTCCAATTTCTTTGTGAACATAGGCATGCTCTATGATGGCAGCAAGATCCTCAGCAACCAGGTGCCATGGTACTATATACCCCGCTATATACTATATACCGCACCGCTGGTGGCCCTCATAGGTAGCGGTATAGGTATAGTAGTAATGGCAAAGCTCTACAAGACCGATAGGCAGAAGTTCGTGTTCTCGCTCTTCCTGCTCTTCACCATAGTTTTCCCTGTGGCCTATGCCATATACAAAAAGTCGTCGCTCTACGATGGCTGGCGTCACTTCCTGTTCGTGTATCCACCCATTGTGGTCATAGCTGCTATGGGCTGGAACGCCCTCACCTCATCGGCCAATAAAGGCCTGAAATATGCAGGTATAGCCCTGCTGGCAGGTGGTATAGCGCTGCCTGCCAGGTTCATGGCTGCGAACCATACTTACGAGTCCCTCTACTACAACGAGATAGCAGGTGGCCTCAAGGGCATGTACGGCCGCTACGAGACCGATTACTATATGCTGGGTATAAAAGAGGCCACCGAATGGCTGGTAAAGAACGAGCATATAGGCGACAAGAAGGTCATCATAGGTACCAGCACCACTTACCCTATGCTGGCGGCCCTTTACCAGGAGAACAGGAAGAACCTGCCCTCGAAGTACCAGGATGTATACGAGCGTTATGCTCACTTCGAGCGTAATGAGGCATACATGGAGTTCGCCAAAAGCCACCCTGATTTCAAGGACGCTTTCAACCCCCTTGTCATATATGCCGGTTACAATGTACGCTATACCAAGGACTGGGATTACTACATAGGTTTCTCCCGCTTCATAGATGCTGCCGTACTCAACAGTGGCAACTGGCCCCCCGAAGAGACCATACACATAGTAAGGGTAGATGGTGTGCCTATAGCTGCGGTGCTGAAGCGCAAGACCAAAAAAGATCTTGCAGGGTTCAACCTGATGAAGGAGAAAAAATATACCGAGGCCAAGGAGATGTTCCTGCAGGCGGTAAAAGAATATCCCGGCAACGATATGGCATGGGCAGAACTGCTGCGCCTGTACGAGGCCGAGGGCAAGACCGACTCCGCACTCTATGCCGGTTACAAGGTACTGGCAAAGAACCCGGCCGATATCAATGTGAACCAGGAAATGGGCGGCATCTTCCTGAAGCAGCAGAAGGTGGACAGCGCTATCGCGCTCTACAAGCGCCTGCAGCCGTATAGCAAAAGCTATAGCCATTTCTTCCTGGCATATACCTATGCTGTCACCGGCAATGCCAATGCAGCATTCACCGAGATAGACAATGCCATAGCTGCCGACCCATACAACGACCAGGCATATAAGCTGGGCATACAGATAGCCCAGCAGACCCGCGATATGGGTCGTGCAGAGGAATACACCACCAAGGCCGCCAAATACTTCCCTCCGCAGGAAGCGGAGGAATAGTGGGTGGATCTTAAATTGTTGTATAACATTCGTTGCAACAATACCCGCGCGACCGCGCGGACATCGCCCTCCCTCTCCGAAGGAGAGGGAGGGGAGAGGCCAATATGCGACAATTTGAAATGCGCCATTGTGTTTTCAGCGTACATTTGACCCGCAATGATCATCCTCGATATCACTGGTATAGAGCTAAAGCTGCGGCACGATGGTGGCAGGCCCATGGTCTTCGACCCTGTGCGCAAAAGCTGGTTCGTCCTTACGCCCGAGGAGCATTTGCGACAATATGTGCTGCGGGTACTTATCGATAAAATGGGTTACCCTGCATCTCTGGTATCGGTAGAGAAAATGATAGATGTGGCAGGGATGGACCGCCGGTTCGATATAATAGTATATGGCCGCGACCATACGCCCTGGATGCTGGTAGAATGCAAGCGGCCCGATGTGCCCATTACCCAGGCCACACTGCACCAGTTGCTGGCCTATCAGAATGTAGTAAGGAGCAGGTATTGGCTGCTTACCAATGGCCCTCAGGCTTTTTGTGCCGATGCCGCCGATGTGGCCGATATACAATGGCTCACGTCTTTGCCCGCCTATCCGTTCTAGTGAATGCCCCTGTTGTCCAGCGCCCTGCGGTAGGCATTGGCATTGCGTATCTGCTCTTCAAAGGTGCTGGCAAATGCCGTTCCGCCACGCAGGTCGTCCTTGGCGCAGAAGTATAGATAGGTGCCATGCGGCGCATCCAGCACTGCATTTATGCTGGCTGTAGATGGTGTACATATCGGTCCAGGCGGCAGGCCCTCATACATATAGGTGTTATAGGGCGAATCGTACAGCAGCATAGCGCTGTTCACCCGCTTTATCGCAAAATCGCCTATCGCGAATTTCACTGTAGGGTCGGCCTGTAGTTTCATGCCCTTCCTTATCCTGTTCAGGTATACGCTGGCTATGTTCGGTTTGTCGGTGCTCAGGTTGGTCTCTTCCTCCACTATCGATGCTATCACTATCGCCTGCATAGGTGTTATGCCTTGTGTCTTGGCCTTCTGCTTACGGGTGGGCGTCCAGTAGCGGGTATGGTTCTTGTGTATCTTGCGTATCACGTTCTCGGCCTGCGTGTTCCAGTAGAATTCGTAGGTGTCCTGCATTATCACGCCCATCACTGTACCGGTATCAGCGCCCAGTTCGGCCGCAAAGGCGGGGTCACGCAGCAGCTCACGCAGGCGAAAGGAGTCCGCCTCCAGGTTGGTCGCTATCAGCCTTATCAGGTCGTTCTTGGTGCGCAGCTTGTTCACCACCAGTCGCACAGGTTCCTGCTTGCCTGCCCGCAGCATGCGCACTATATTATAGTTGCTCATGCCCTTTTTTATGCGGTAGCGGCCGGGATGTATATGTTCCGGCAGTTTTAGTGCCGTGGCCACAAAGCGAAAACCGTTCATATCGCGTATCATGCCGCTACCCTGTAGCGATCCCACCACTTGCTCATAGGTGGCGCCGGTGCGTACGTACAGGTATTCGTCCTTGGTAAAAGAGCCGGTATTGGGCCCAAAGACCTCGAAGAAAAAGAATGCCCCTGCGCCAATGATAGCTATGACCAGCCCCAGCAGCAATTTGGATGATCCCGACCTCTTTTTTCCCATACCGCGAAATTATATCAACTTACTCGAACCACAACATTTTGATATGCGTATGCATGCAAAAAGAATTGTGAATAATTGTTCTGCATGTATCATTGCATGTTTATTGAATAGTTTTGCATAGATGGTACGCCTGTTAGGACGATCGTTGCTGTTCATTGTTCTTACCATACTTACACAGGTGGGTGGGGTAGTGTACCTGCTCAGTATTTTCGTATCGGGTCGTTTCGTACGGTCAGTATCTTGGGAAGTGCCGCACTGGGTAGTGAAGGTAGTATCATTTATAGCACTTTATTGTATCGCCATATGCACTGTAGTACCTGCCTTGGCAGCATTGTATGGACGGGTCCGGATGCCTATGTTCACGTCTCACCATATAAGGCCGGTCACCATCTGGACCTGCCTGCTGAATCGCAATTATGTACGCCCGCAGCTTCGTAGTGCGGTATATGAGGTGGGCGATAAGATGGCGGCAAAATATCCCGGTACCAATATTAATTACCTCGATGCGAATTTCCCTTTCTTCAATGGTTTTCCGCTATTGCCGCATCTCAGCCATAATGATGGCAAAAAGCTGGACCTTTCCTTTTGCTATGACCATGGTAGTACAGGTACGCCCACCAATGATGTACCATCTTTTATAGGGTATGGTATATGCGAAGAACCCTTACCGGGCGAGGTGAATACTGCGGAAGGGTGCTATGCAAAAGGATATAGACAATATAGCATACTCAGATATATAGTGCCACAGGGTGCAAAGGCGAACTTCGCTTTCAACGCACAAAGAACAAAGGGGCTTGTATCATTATTAGTGTTGCACAAGGCTATAGATAAGATATTCATTGAGCCTCATTTAAAGAGCCGTCTTGGTCTTTCCAGCAGTAAGGTCAGATTTCATAGCTGCCGTGCAGTACGGCACGATGACCATGTACATATACAGGTCAGATAATATATTCATCTTAATGCGCTAAGGGATCTCCTCAGGCAAGAGCATTTTACATACGTTCGTTTGATCTTATTGTCTTATATATATTAATTACCCCATTCCCGACCTGTTACTTTTTTGCGACCTGTTTCTCCTATCTTTGCACTCCTTTTTAATCAGAAACGATAAAAACACATCATTATGCAGTTACCTGGTCAGACCAATTTTTACAAAGGAAAAGTAAGGGACGTATACACTATCGATGACAAGTACATGGTAATGGTGGTGAGCGACCGCATATCGGCTTTCGATGTGGTGCTTCCCCGCCCTATACCCTACAAGGGCCAGGTACTCAACCAGATAGCGGCACAATTCCTGGATGCTACCCGCGATATAGTGCCCAACTGGATGATAAATACCCCGCTTCCCAACACTACCATAGGTTATAAATGCGAAACGTACCCTGTAGAGATGGTAGTGCGCGGCAACCTTACCGGCCATGCATGGCGCACCTATAAGAGCGGCAAGCGCGAGCTGTGCGGTGTTCCCCTGCCAGAGGGCATGAAGGAGAATGACCTTTTTGAAAAACCCATCATAACCCCTACCACCAAGGCTCATGTAGGACACGATGAAGACATATCCCGAGAGGAGATAATAAGCAGCGGCCTGGTATCGAAAGAAGAATACGAGCAACTGGAAAAATACACCCTTGCCCTTTTTGAGCGGGGTAAGGAAATAGCCCGCGAGCGCGGACTGATGCTGGTGGATACCAAGTACGAATTTGGTAAAATAGGCGATACCATATACCTCATAGACGAGATACATACGCCTGACTCCTCACGTTACTTCTACCTGGAAGGTTACGATGAGCGTCAGCGCAAAGGCGAAGCCCAGAAGCAGCTTTCAAAGGAATTCGTTCGTGAGTGGCTTATGGAGAATGGCTTCCAGGGCAAAGAAGGCCAGCAGGTACCCGAAATGACCGAAGAAGTGGTAGGCCGCATATCGGAAAGGTACATAGAGCTGTACGAAGTGGTTACCGGCAAGACCTTCCAGAAACATGACCTGAACTATGCCGAAATGCAGACCAAAATAGAAGAAGCACTGAAGCAACTGTAATGAACAACATAACATGAAAGATGGCTGCACCCGCAAGAGTGCAGCCATCTTTCGTATGTATAGCTATCAGGCAGTTCTTAGTTTCCCGCTCTTATCGTTCTTCCTCAGTATGGCAGCCGCTATCAGCGATACTATCAGCCCTACGGGAAATATCTCGGCATACGTTATCAGCGTAAAATAGACCGGGTTCTTATAGCCGTCCTTCCATTCCTGTATCTGCGCCATGGTCTCGGCTATCTTCTTCTGGTCGCCGCTTTGCTGTGCCCGCTCTACCATATGGTGGGTGTATTTATCCATAAAGTCGGGCAGGAAGTAATTGTACATTATGGCCCATGTGAGCACATACATGGTAGACGCTATAAAGGCTATGAGCAACCCTATAGATAATGCCTTCCCGAACGACACCACACCTCCGTTCTGTTTGTCGCGGTAGTTCTTTACAGCCACAAAAATGAGGGAGAAGGCCAGCACCATAGATGCATAGCCTATCAGCATGCTTCCCTCATAGCCGGGGTCGGATGCGCACATAGACATGCTGATACCCATAATGGTGGAAGCAATGACACCGGAAATAAGCCCGGCCGTAATTACGATCTTTTTCATTTGTTGGTTTTTTGGTTTCATGGCACAAAAATGTGGCGCCATACCGGTCATCCGTTCATACCAAAGGGTGATTTTGCCTCACTTTTGTGCGTTTTCATACTTATGGGCGAGTTCTTTCAGGGTATAAGCCCCAGTTTGCGAGCCTGGTCCACTGCCTGGGTGCGGCGCTTTACATCCAGCTTCAGGAAGAGGTTCGATGAATGTGTCTTTATCGTATTCAGCGATACATACAATCGTTCAGCTATTTCCTGGTTGCTCAGGCCCTTGGCCATCAGTTGCAATACATCCATTTCCCGCGCACTGATGCCTAGCTTTTGCAGTTGTTGCTCATTGATGGTGAAATTCGTAATGTCAGTAGAAGGGGTAGTGGGAGACGGGTCGGCTGCAGGCTGGGTTATGTATATTTCCTTTTCTATTATTACTGTTTCTTTCTTGGGGCGCATTATTTTCAATGCCAGCCATATGCCCAGCCCGGTAAAGAGCAGTGCGATAGCCCCTATGTATATATCGGTGGCATGGTCTATTATCAGCAGTCGCCACTGCAGCCAGCTAAGCAGCAATAGCAATGCTGCGAGCGATATGCCATAAATGACGATATTCCGTATGTTGCCGGCAGACCTTAAGGACATTCTATATACTTGCAGGTCAAAACTACGATCTTTTGTAGTAGTGGTGCAGGGTTATTTCTGATGCAGCTTTTGCAATACGGCTCTCATTTCCCCGGTGGCTTTTGCCGCAAGCGGTACTATTTCGGTTATCAGGTCGGGTATCTCTGCTGTTCTCTGTTCATCAGCACAGTACCTTTCTACGGTATCCAGCATGTGGAATAACACGGTACTGCCTATAAAACTGAAAGCGCCTTTGAGCGTATGAGCGCTAAAAGCTATCTGGGGCATGTCATTATTGCGGGCGGCAGCTATCATTTTATCCATGTTCTCGGGTATGGAAACAAGGTAGGTATCTATCATTTGTTCCATAAAACTATCATCACCATCGGCCACATCGAGAATGTAGGCCATATCGATGTACTCATACTTGTCTTCAGAAGAGATCATTGTAGTTGTGGTAATTTAGGCGTCCACTCGTCTATCTTGTTCTTTATATCCTGCATCTTGAAGGGCTTGGGTATATAGTCGTCCATGCCATTCTCGAAGATCTTCTCGCGGTCGCCTGTAAGGGCGTTCGCTGTTGTTGCAATGATGACCGGCCGGTCGCTTCTGTCCCCATACATATCGCGTATGATACGGGTGGCCTGATAGCCATCCATTTCGGGCATCATTACGTCCATAAAGATAAGCTGGTATCGGGTGCTGTGCAAGAGCTCTACTGCTATTTTGCCGTTCTCTGCCAGGTCGGCCGTATAGCCCAGCTTTTCCAGGGCCCGCATTATCATCTTTTGGTTTATATCGTTGTCTTCTGCCACCAGTATCTTTACCTGTGCTGTGTCGTTCTGTGTTCTTGTAGGAGATGTAGGGATCGGTTCGGCGCCCGTTCTTGCTACCGGCGATCTCATATTAAGCGCCTCTATGAAGGCACGCTCTATCTGTGCCTGCTTGGCCGGTTTGTGCAATACCACGGCAAAGAGCTCTTTCATCTCTGCAGCATCCAGCGGCAGGTAGCCCGCAGAGCTGAATAGTATGATAGGTAGTTGCGGGTATTCCCTTTTTAATATCCGGGCCACTTCTACACCATCTTTCCCGGGCATCAGCATGTCTACCATTACCAGGTCGAAGGGGGTGCTGCGCAAAGCGGCCTCTGCCTCATCGAAACTGTAGGTAGTAAGCGGCAGCATATGCCATAGCTCGCACTGTGCCTGCATTATTTTCAGGTTGGTGATATTGTCGTCCAGTACCAGCACCCGTTTGCCGGTCAGTTTCTGTTCGTTGGTCTTGTCGCGGGCAGTATAGTTTATTGCCATACGGCTGGCCTTTGCCGATATGGTGAATGTAAAGGTAGAGCCTACGCCTACCGTGCTTTCGGCTTTGATGGTGCCACCCATCAGCGCCACTAGCCTGCGGCATATGGCCAGCCCCAGGCCTGTGCCACCGAACTTGCGGGTGGTGGAAGAGTCTACCTGCGAAAAAGTGTCGAACAGCTTGTAGAACTTATCCTGTGGTATGCCTATGCCCGTATCCTTCACCGAGAACTGCAGTATATGGTCATCCTGTTCGTTGCTGATAGATGTAACATTCACCAGCACTTCGCCGCGCTCTGTGAATTTCAATCCGTTCGATACCAGGTTCATCAGTATCTGTTTCAGCCGCACCATATCGCCATGTATCTCTGCAGGTACCATCGGGTCTATATAGTAGAGCAGGTCTATCCCTTTTTCACCGGCCTTCATAGCCAGCAGGTCGTAGGTCTCTTCTATAGCAGTGCGTATATTCAGAGGCTGTGCCTCCAGTTCCATTTTTCCCGATTCTATTTTCGAGAAGTCGAGTATGTCGTTGATGATGGAAAGGAGGGTCTCACCACTTATTCGTATGGTCTCCACATAATCTGCCTGCTCTTCGGTAAGTTGTGTATTGGCAAGAATGCTGGCCATACCTATCACTCCATTCATGGGTGTGCGTATCTCGTGGCTCATATTTGCCAGGAAATCCGATTTCGCCTTATTCTGCTCATCGGCTATCCGGCGTTTTTCCACCAGTTCCGTGTTCAGTTCCTTCAGCATGTCATTGGCCTTGTATATCTCTGTTATGTCGTCGAATACCCATAGCCTGCCGCTGATGTTGGTCGACCGTACAGGTACGCACGATACGCTCAGTGCCAGCTCTACCGGTGTGCCAAAGAGCCATTCCCAGTTCTTTATCGATCTGTTGGGAGAACTGAACAACTGGCCGGCTTCTTTTAATATATCCTCCCGGTTCACCGCATCATTGCGAAGCTGCTGCATGGCCGCAGCGATGGCCATAGGGGCATTATTGTCCTCGTTCAGGTGCAGCAGGCGTGCTGCGGGGCCATTCAGCCAGCCTTGCCGGCCGCTGTCGTCTATGAATACGATACTCTCGGGTATGGTGCCAAGTATGGCATTGAAACGGGTACTGAGCTCTTCTATAGAGTAGTATGTCTGTATGAGCATGGCGGTCTCTTTGAGGCCGGTCCATACATGCTGCAGGAACTGGCGGAACGCATCGTTCACATCCGTTCCTTTGTCAATGAACAGTGCGAACACCCCTGTGAAGGCTTTTTCCTTTACCGGTATCAGCACCAGTATATCATCGGGGGCTTTGGTGATGAGGGCTCCGTTGGCAATGCGTATCTCATAGATAGAGACCACCTCATCTATCACCGTAGCATTTATGAAGCCACTTATGTAGTTGTCTGATGCATAAAGTACCCGAGCCGTGATACTGTCTTCCAGCCTGATGATGGCCGCAGCCTGTGCATGAGCATATTTCTGTAGCAGTAAGGTGACCTCACGATATATGGCATTGAGGTCTCGCTGCCTTTTTATGGGGTAAAGGTCTACGAAGAAATTCACCGCCTCTTTCAGCCAGTTCGCTTGCTGTACTGTTTCCACGCTGTTGGTTATATGAAATTCCTTATTTCCCGTATTATTTCTTTCGCTGCGCTTATGTGGGGAAAATGCCCTTCCGCATCCACTACATGCATAGTGCTGTTGCCTATGTTCCTGGCCAGGTATTCGGCTACCTGCATAGGTACAGCTATATCATGTTTTGTCTGCAGCAGCAGTGTGCGTTTGTTCAGTTTATGCAGGTCGGCACGGTGGTCCGATTGGAAGATGACCCTGGCCACAGATTGTGCAATATCCGGGCGTATCGCACTTAGGGTCTCGGCAAAGCCCATGGCCAGTTCGGGCCTGTCGGGATTGGCCATGGCCGCAGGTGCGAAACCGCTTACCCAGGCATAATAATTATTGGCCATGGCATCGTACAGTCCGTTCAGCGACGGCTGGTCGAAACCTCCCACATATCCATCATCGTTCAGGTAACGCGGCGAAGCGCCCACCAATATCATTTCAGAAAAAAGATCAGGTTGTTTTATGGCGGCCAGCAGGCTTATCATACCGCTTACAGAGTGCCCTACCATTATGGCATCCTTTACATCCAGCGCGGCGCATATTTCTACAAGGTCATCGGCATAGCTATGCAGGCTATCGTATCTGTTCGGGCTGAAGGCCTCGGGCTGTGCCTTTCCTGCGCCAACATTATCGTACAACACCATCCTGTGATCATTCGCAAAGGCGGTAGAGACCTCCTTCCAGGCATTCTGGTCTGTGCCGAAACCATGAGCGAAAATGATGGTCCTGCCTTTACTGTCGTTATTTACTACCGTTACATTGTTCTTTACAAGTGGGTCTGATAGCATATCCTCGTCGTTTTATTGTAATGAAGTTGGTAATTATGCACTTATATGTACTAAAATAGAATTTTTTTGTGAAGTTAACAAACCAAAGGAATAGCGCTGTATTAAAACTCTTATAAGCACAAAAAATGCAGGGTCTGTGCCCTGCATTTTTTACAAAAAGAACTTATCGATATTAAAGGTTGCCACGCTTGGCCTGTTCGCGCTCTATCGATTCGAACAACGCTTTAAAATTGCCTGCGCCAAAGCTCTTGGCGCCCTTGCGCTGTATGATCTCGAAGAACAGGGTGGGGCGGTCCTCTACCGGTTTGGTAAAGAGCTGCAGCAGGTAGCCTTCCTCATCGCAGTCTACCAGTATACCCAGTTCCTGCAGTGGCGCCATGTCCTCGTCTATCTTACCTACACGGTTTGGTAGCTCTTCGTAATATGCATTGGGTGGCGCATCCAGAAATTCCACACCGCGCGCTTTCAGTTCGCGTACGGTCTTCACTATATCGGCAGTGGCTATGGCCACATGCTGTACGCCCTCACCCTCGTAGAACTCCAGGTATTCTTCTATCTGCGACTTCTTTTTACCCTCTGCAGGCTCGTTGATGGGGAATTTCACAAAGCCATTGCCATTGCTCATCACCTTGCTCATCAGGGCAGAGTATTCGGTATTTATCTGCTTGTCGTCGAAAGACAGTATGTTCACAAAGCCCATCACGTCCTCGTACCATTTTATGGTGGGGTTCATGCGGTTCCAGCCTACATTGCCCACGCAGTGGTCCACATACAGCAGGCCTGTATCAGAGGGCTGGTAGCTGCTTTTCCATTCCTTATAGCCGGGCATGAATATACCATTGTAGTTCTTGCGCTCTACGAACAGGTGCACTGTTTCGCCATAGGTATATATACCGCTCATGCGCACCTCACCATTCTCATCGGTGAGGGTAGTTGGTTCCATATAAGACCTTGCCCCGCGCGATGTGGTCTCTTCGTAAGACCTGTATGCATCATCTACCCACAGGGCCAGTATCTTCACGCCATCTCCATGCTTTTTCACATGTTCTGCTACAGGATGCTCAGAACTAAGGGCTGTTGTAAGTACCAGCCTTATCTTGCCCTGCTGCAGTACATACGATGCCCTGTCGCGCACCCCTGTTTCGGGGCCGGCATATGCCAGCGACTGAAAACCGAAAGCGGTCTTGTAGTAGTGGGCGGCCTGCTTGGCATTGCCTACATAGAACTCCACATGGTCTGTACCATTGATAGGCAAAAAGTCCTTTGCCTGTAGCATTTTTTGGCTTACTGTGAGTGTTTCCATTTTCTTCTTATGGTCTTATGTTAGAGGATAATAATGGGGCACGGTATGGGGGTACTGTGCTTCCCTGATGCAAAAATAGGCAAAGCGCGCGAAATAGGGTGTGCGGGCTACACCGCAGGCTGGCATCCCTGCATATGTACCTGTATACCGTGTTTTTCTTTATTTTTGTTATATACATTTCACTTGCCCGGGAGCGTAGCTTAGGTCGCTCCTTATTATAATACTGAATGAAACGATATTCTGTACCGACTCTATTGCTGTGTCTATGCACGGCGTTACCGGCACTGGCCGGAGATATATGGCAACGGGTACAACAGCGAGCTGTTCAGGCCGACAGGCCGTTGCCTTTCAAAGCGTACCTGGCCTACCGGGCCGATGAGGCCGCTCTGCGGCAGCTGCTGTCAGGTACGGCAGCAAAGGGGGCGGACAGGGTACTGGACCTGCCAATGCCCGATGGTACTTTCCGCACTTTCAGGGTGTGGCGCAGCGATGTGCTGCCACCTGCGCTGGCCGCACGCTATCCGCGCATCGGCACCTATTCGGCAGTGGCTACCGATGATGCCGGGGTGACCGCCAAACTGGATATGACCGCATACGGTTTTCATGCTATGGTGAGCGACGGCGGTAACACCTCCTTCATCGATCCTGCCGATAACGAACACAGCGGCTATTACATAGTACATTACAAACGCGATGCCGAAACGCCGGAGGGCGGTTTCAGGTGCCACGTCACAGGCAATACCATAGAGCAGGCCGCACCTTTGGGCCAAAAGGGTGAGCGACAGCAAAGAACGCTGGCAGGCAGCGTGCTGCGCAGATACCGCCTGGCATTGTCTTGCAGCCATTTCTATGCCGAGGCCGTGACAGGTATGGTAGCGCCATCTAAGGAGAACGTACTGAGCAAAATGACCACCTCGGTGAACCGTATAAACGGCATATACGAACAGGAAGTGGCCATTACATTCACTTTTGTAGACAATGAGGATACACTCATATTCCCCATAGCCCTTGGCGACCCATTTGCGGCCGCTGATGCTGCTAAAGACCCTAATGGACTTATAGACAAGAACCAGCAGGTGTGCGATACGCTGATAGGTGATGCGAATTACGACATAGGGCATGTTTTCAGCGTGGGTGGCGAAGGTCTGGCCCAGGTAGGTGTGGTGTGCTTGCAAAGCGTGAAGGCCCTTGGAGTAACAGGTAAACCTAACCCATATGGCGATGCCTTCGATGTGGACTATGTGGCCCATGAGATAGGCCATGAGTTCGGTGCCGATCATACGTTCAACAATGGTGTATCCGGCAGTTGCCAGGGCAATGGTGTATATCCCCGCTCATTCGAGCCGGGTAGCGGATCTACTATAATGGCCTATGCAGGCATATGTGGGCCCGATAATCTGCAGCCCCACAGCGATCCCTACTTTCACGGTGCCAGCGTGCAGCAGATAATGTTCTATGCTACCGGCCTGGGCAACGGCTGTGCTACTAAGATACCCACGGGGTACAAGGCTCCGGGTATAGCACCCTTTACCGCTACCTATACCATACCCACGCGCACTCCCTTCGAACTGATGGCGCCCTATGCTGTAGACTCCACCGGCGATTCTACGCTTACCTATTGCTGGGAGCAAATGGACATTGGCGGTACCGATTTCGGCAAAAAATTCGCTGATGTGAAACTGGGACCTTTGTTCCGTTCATATACCCCGGTAAAGACACCGCTGAGGGTATTCCCCAATATGGATATGGTGCGCGCGGGTACGCTCAGCAATGCCG
The DNA here is from genome assembly GCF_039540515.1 of Nemorincola caseinilytica. Taxonomy (NCBI): domain Bacteria; kingdom Pseudomonadati; phylum Bacteroidota; class Chitinophagia; order Chitinophagales; family Chitinophagaceae; genus Nemorincola; species Nemorincola caseinilytica. The sequence continues at coordinate 122,027 of NZ_BAABFA010000004.1, forward strand.
GCGTGAACAACGCATCGGGCGAAAAAGTACCTGAGGTGGCGCGTTCGCTCATGTTCAGGCTATCGCTGCGTGGCAGGCACAGCATGGCCGGCAGTTTTCATATGCCCGATGATAGTGTAAAGCTTTATGCCATAAATGTTGGTACCAGGGGCTTTACCGTTACCAGCCAGAACACTACAGGTATCACCTATGAGGGCTACAGTCAGCAAACGGTGGCCTGGGACCTGGTAAGTACTAATATAGCTCCCATCAGCGCCACAAGAGTAGATATATTCCTGTCGCTGGATGGTGGTATGACGTGGCCCTATTTCCTTGGCAATTTTCCCAACGATGGGTCTGCCACGGTGAACATGCCCAATCCCGATACGACCTGCAACCATGTGCGTATAAAGGTGAAGGGAGGGAACAATGTGTTCTTTAACATCAATAGCAAGGACTTTTCCATCACGCACAACTATGAGTCGGCTATACGCATATACCCTGTGCCCGCGCACAACAACCTGCATGTAGAGGCCAAAGGCGCCGGTGTGCTGGAGTCTGTGGTGATAAACAGCATAGGCCAGGTAGTATGGAGGGGAAATATAGAAGAACAGGCCGATCTGCCATCATACATGTGGGGCAGGGGAGTGTATATACTGAAAATGATAGATAGCTCCAGCAGGCACATCACCCGCAAATTCACGGTGAACTGATGGGTGCCAGCAGGTGGTGAAGGGCCGCTCTTATGCCGGGATAATTGAAGGTGAAACCTGTAGCTGTTGTGCGCTCTGCGCTTACAGTGGCGCTCTTCAGCACTTCCACTGCCATTTCTCCCAGTACAGCATGCAATACGAATGCAGGTACATGTGGTTTTAGGTAGAAGCCTCCTTTTTCTTTTGCGATAGCGGTCATCAGCTCTTTGGCGGGTATGGGCGCAGGCGCTACTGCATTGTAAGGGCCGCTCATGCCGGGTTGTTCCAGCGCATATATTATAAGCCGGGCAAGGTCGGTCATGTGTATCCAGCTTATTATTTGCTTGCCACTTCCCGGTATGGGTAATAGCCTGAACGGTGCGGTACGCAGGAATTGCGGCAATGCCCCCCCTTCCCTTGCCAGCACTATACCTGTGCGCAGCGTTACCAGCCGCATGATGGGGGCTATCTTTTGCTGTTCGGCCTCCCATTTCATACAGGTATCGCCCAGGAAGTCTGTAGCAGGGGGCATGTCTTCGGTAAATGGCTTTGCGGTTAGCCTATCCGGTCCGTATATACCTATGGCCGATGCCCCGATGAATGTTTGGCAGTGAGCGCTGTACTGGCGAAGCATGGCCACAAGGAACCGGGTGCCATGTACGCGGCTGTCCACTATCTTTTGCTTTTGGGCCGGGGTCCATCTGTGTGCGGCAATAGGCTCTCCGGCCAGGTGTATCACTGCATCCAGTGCCGATAGTGTGGCGGTATCACATTTGCCCGCCTCGGCATCGAAGAGGGCATAACGTATATTGTTCCCGGGCTTTTTGCCCCGGGGATGGCGCGTGAGGAGTACCACGCTATGGCCTTTCTCGGTGAGCAGCCGCGCAACGTGAGTACCCACCAGGCCGGTGCCACCTGTGATGCCTATCGTCATGTTCAGAGGGGTGATCCGTCAAACTTAGTTATTCGGTGGTACATATCTATATCCTTTAACATTAATTTTCAATTCCAGCACAATGATCTTCCGAAGTGTGCGTTTCTTTTATAAACCACCCGTAAATGGAAAGAACTATACACAAAAAACTTACTGCCATACCGTCTCTCTCTACCGCAGCCATCCACTGTACAGATAATGCCTTTGCCACCATAAGGCTGGAGAAAAAGATACTGGAGCGCCTTTCTGCAGACCTTCTGCAACCCCGTCCGCAGGCCATTGCCGCCATACTGGAGCTTGCTAAAAAGATATAGTCATCTGCAGGTCTCATTTTATCCTGCCTGTATACCTATACCCATGGGAAGGCCATATCATTCCGTGCCCAAGAGCATGTTAACAGCTATGGGTAACATGAAAGTGTTCGGGGCAGAGCTCCGTCACGAAATGGGTTTCTCTCCTGATATCTGATGATACCATTTGATATGCCTGCCTGAACATGCGGCTGTGTTGGTAATATAGGTCGTGTTCATGGGTTATATACTCTTCTCCATCCTCCTCTTATTCCTTTCGTTTTTGGGCTGTATGCCCCAAAAGTATGTTGCGTTGTGGAAATATATCCACATGTTCGTTGCTCATTATCATGGACCGGTATTTTCTGCAGGAAATATGTGGGACATGTTGCATGTGCATTCGCATGTATCTCAATGGCTATTTTTTAGCGTGTAAAAACATTGTTAAGGCAATGGTTTTTTGCACGGTTGTTGCACTAGAGAAAGCAGAACACCACACGAAAACCACACACACACCAAATGAACCCGCTACTACAACACGGTACAGTTCCTGAACAGGCGCCCCAACGAGTACCCTACCAGACGAACAAGAGACCACCAGATATAAATGCGCATTAGCAGGATCTGTGCCGTATGTAGTATGGACACTATGAGAACTGACCACCTAAAGCCCTTACTGACCCTTTCACTACTTGAGAACCGACCCATCGCTCTTTGAGAACTGACCCGATCACTCACCCGAAACCTATCACACTTCTATCACTTTTGAGAACTGACCTATCACTCACCCGAAACCTATCACACCCTATATCACTTTTGAGAACTGACCCTTATCACACACTTATCACTACTTACCTATCACACCCTGAGAACTGACCCTTTATCACTCACACCTATCATTACTTGCCTATCACTATCGAGAACTGACCCATCACCCATGAGACCCATCGCTCCGGTATCGCCGGAGCGATGGCGCCGGGCCCCACAAAAAAGACATTGCCTATCACTATGAGACAAAGAGAAGGGCGGCCCCGTAAGGCCGCCCTTCTCTTTTTTACATCTCCAGTTCCTTTATAGGGTCCCAGAATACTTTGTCGAAGTTCTGCACCATATCGTCCTTTACTTTTACTCCTTCCTTTTCCAGCAACTGCTGCATTTTTTCGGGCGGGGAGAAATGGTGCTTGCCTGTGAGCAGGCCATTGCGGTTCACCACACGGTGGGCCGGCACCTTTGGCTTTATGTCGGTACAATTGTTCATGGCATAGCCTACCAGGCGTGCGCCCGATGCGGCGCCTATAGCTGCGGCCACCGCACCATAGCTGGTGACCCTGCCTTTGGGAACGGCGCGCACCACATCGTAAATGGCGTCGTATATGCTATCCTTGTCCTTTTGTTCTTTGGGCATTGTCGGCACGTTTTTTCAGTAGTTGCGACCTTTTAGGCTCGGGTACACGCTCATATTCATAGGGGCAGTTGAGACAGCCATTGCCGCAGCAATAGCCCCGCTCTGCAAGGTAATGGGCGGTGAATACCAGCAACCCTTCCCCGGTTATATAATAGTCTCTTCCTTCCTGCATATGCTGTTGTCTATGCGGGTTCCAGCGCTTCTTCGGTATTTCCTTCTTTTATCTCTTCCTGCTCCATGGCAAGTATGGGCATTGCTTCGGGCAATGGTTCCTTATTGAACCGGCCGGTGAGCTTTACGCCTGTTGCCGGCAGCGAGAAAGAAAGAAAATATATTGTCCTTCCTTCGGCAAGATGCATTTTTTCGTAGAACGTCTGTATGGCCAGTGGCCCGATGGCCTTGCCTTGACCATAGACATCGGCTATGTTCTCATGTACATAACAGCCCTGTTCGGCTATCACTTCCAGGGTGAAATCGTAGAGCTCCTTCGAGTCGGTTTTTAGGTTGATGCGTCCATCCGGCCTCAGTATCTGCTCGTACAGGTACAGGTAGCGTGCATGCGTAAGGCGGTTCGACTCTTTTTTCAGGAAAGGATCGGGGAAGATGATCCATATCTCCTCTATATCATTAGCGTTGAAATACTTAGTGATGTGGCTGATGTGGGTGCGCAGGAAAGCGATATTGTTCAGCCCTTCCTCCAGGGCCGTTTTGGCGCCGGTATATATGCGGTTGCCCTTTATGTCCACCCCCAGGAAGTTCCTGTCGGGGTATTGCCTGCCCAGGCCCACACTATATTCGCCCTTGCCGCAGGCAAGCTCCAGCGTTATGGGGTTATCGTTCCCGAAAACGGTATGCCAGCTTCCCTTTATGTTCTCGGGGTATTGCAGTACATTCCTATAGGTCTCTATGGCCCTGAATTTGACCAGTTTTTTGTGTCCCATGCGGGTGGGAATTAGAAGTTATGAATTAGGAGTTATAAATTATGAATTAGGGTTTGGGGTCTGAATTCTGGTATTTGAGAGTTTGGAATTTGGTATTTGATCTTTGGAATTCGTCTCTTGGGTAGGTATAAATAAAAAAACTGGTAAGTTACTCACATCGCACCGCTACAACCAAACGCCCTTGCTACATTCCTGTCCTGGGGGATCCAATGGGAGCTGGCCGTATAAGACTTACCAGTGGCGCAAAGGTAATAACATTTTCTTCATTTTGGCCGCCTTGGCCGAATATTATTCAGCCTCATATAGAGGGGTCATATCTCGTCTATGTTCATGCGTATGCGCCAGTGCTTCGGCAGGTAGTTGTTCATGCGGTTGCCCAGTGCTTTTACCCAGCCCAGGCCCAGGCCATTGTACCTTACTATATACCAGCCTTTGGGTACATCGGCCATGCCCATCTCTTCGCGCTTCAGAAAGTGCAGGGCCTGTTCCTTGCTCACATCTATATGAGGTATGTCTTTTGTAGTGTCCACACTCAGTGCTATATCATGTGCAGGCAGCCATTCTTTTGCCGATGGCATGCCTGCCTCTATACCCGTTCTGCGCAGGAAGACCGCTTTTTGCAATAGCTGCAGGTCGGTATGGTGTTGCGGGCGAATGGCATTGTAGCTGCCGTCCTTACCGGGTAGCAGCAGTACATCACTGTTGCCGAAGTAGTGACCTGCCATTTGTTGTATCTTCTTATCGGGCGTGTGCTTTTTGTCGGCTGTCTTCAGGCTGCCCGCATCATCGTTCTTTGTCATGGCCGCTATAAAGAACCCCTCACCCCTTACCCTGTGCGGGAAGAAGCGATAGCCGGTCTGTTTCTGCAGTGGAGATACCACTTCTTCTATGCCCCAGCTTGCATCGATAGGTATGGGCAGGGTACCGGCATGGAGTTCTGTGGCCAGGTGGTCCAGTATGTCCTCATCTTCTTGCGGGGAGTAGGAGCAGGTGGCATATACAAGTGTGCCGCCTGTTTTGAGCGCGGGCCATACATCGGCCAGTATACGCTGCTGACGCGCGGCGCAGAGCTGCACATTGGCCTCGCTCCATTCATTGAGCGCAGCGGCATCTTTGCGCCATAGGCCAGAGCCGCTGCAGGGGGCATCTACCACTATTATATCGAAATAGCCGGTGAGCCTGCCCAGGTCGCGCGGGTCGTTGCTGGTGACCCATGTGTTCATATATCCCCACCGCAGCATGTTCTCTTCCAGTATAGATGCGCGTGTGCGTATGACCTCGTTCGATACCAGGAGACCATCGGCATCGAGCAGCGAGGCTATAAGGGTGCTTTTGCCACCCGGGGCCGCGCAGAGGTCCAGTACACGCAACCCCTTTCGCTGACCTATGATGCCCCGCAGCACATGATGCAGGAATATGGACGAAGCCTCCTGTACATAATATGCCCCGGCATGATAGGCCGGGTCGAGCGTGAATATGGGGCGTTCGGGAAGGTAGCGGCCGCCATCGCACCAGGGTATGGCGGGCAGGTCTGTGTAGATACCGCCTCCCTTCACCGGGTGCAGCCTTACCGATACGGGTGCAGGCTGCGCATGTGCTGCAACAAAGGCCTGCTCGTCGAAACCGGGTAACGGCCTCAGGTCTTGCAGAAGCGATGCGGGAATGTGGAGGGTGGATGACATGAGCGCCTCAAAAATAGGTAGTTTCTCTGCTAAGTAGAAGATGGCATGATATGGTGGGATATGTTAAAATGTGATGGGTGGTAAAAATACCTGGGCGGGCGACAATAATGGTAAGGTATTACTGCCTACATTTGTTAGGATACCGGATATAAACTGCGGTACTTTTATGAAAAGACTATTCTCTACTTTTTTCGTGCTTTTGTTGGCAATGGGTGCAATGGCGCAACATGGCGATGGTCTGGAGTGGCATACCGACCTGATGAAAGCGCATGAGCTGTCGAAGACCTCGCATAAACCCATATTCGGTTTCTTTACCGGCAGCGACTGGTGCGGCTGGTGCCATAAGCTGGAGCGCGACGTGTTCGCAAAGCCTGCCTTCGTGAAGTGGGCCAAGGAGAACGTGATACTGCTGGAGCTGGATTTTCCCCGCAGGAAACAGCTGTCGCAGGAACTGCAGCAGCAGAACAATGGTCTGCAGCAGGCCTTCCAGGTGCAGGGCTATCCTACCATATGGTATTTCTCTATGACACAGGATGCCGCCAGCGGCAAAATGAACATCAATGCCTATGGCACACAGGGATACCCTGCGGGCTCTGAGGCCGGCAAAGAAGAAGTGACCTTCCTGAACGCGGGCAACGATATAATAGCCAAGGCAAAGGCCGATATGGGCAAGGGCGCTACCGAGGCCAAGCCTGCTCCCAAGGTGGCAGACAAGCCCAAGGCTAAGGCCGGCAGCAAGAAATAACTCTTCAGACGAAAGATATATAACAAGGGGTCGCATCACTGATGCGGCTCCTTTGTTTTTAATGGTGGTGCCGGCGCGCATGCTCATTTATGTATTGTTTAACAGGTATTGCCGATCACCTTTTGCGGGATGAGGGGATAGATATCTTGAACCAAAAACACTGAAATACTATGCCATCCTCCAAATTGCTGTGGTTGTTGCCACTGGTAGTGCTCTGCTCTTGCGGCAACGAGCAGATAGGGTCCGAATTACGGGCAAATAGCACCCCCGCTACAGAGACGATAGCCGATACCTCGATAGGTTCGGAAGCCGAAGCCTTTCCGCCCGATGAACGCAAGCTGGTACGCACGGCCGATATAGAATGCCGTGTACCCGATGTGCTGGCCGCGGTAACGCGACTGGAAAAATGTGTAAGGGCCATAGGTGGCAGTGTAGAGGAGAGCCGCATCAGCAACAATGCAGAGCCGGTAAAGATGGTGGCGTATAAAAAGGACTCGCTGAAGGAGGTAAGAGTATGCAATACTACCGCCGAGCTGCGGCTGCGCGTGCCTTCGGCCATGCTCGATTCGGTAATGGGTGTGATACCGGCAGGCGCCCTGTATGTAGAGGACCGCAGGCTGACACAGACCGATGTAACGGGAAAGTACATGGAGAACGAACTGCTGAACCGGCCGGGCGACCTGCACAGCACCACCAAGGCATTGCAACTGGCGCAGGATGTGACAGACGCCATAAATGTGCAGCGCTATGCCGATGAGCGTAAAGAACAGATAGTAAGGCGGCATATAGAGAACCAGAACCTGCTGCGCAATGTAGAGTATTCTACGATAGTGGTACGCTACTCGCAGCCGAGTGTGGTATATGCCCAGGCAGTGGCCGATGCGCAGTATGCAGCAGCCGTGCCCTATTCTGCACAACTGGATACAGCGCTGCGCAATGGTACAGCATTGTTCAGGTTCCTGCTGCTGGCACTGGTGACCATATGGCCCATACTGCTCATAGCAGCTATAGCCATGGGCATAGTGGTGTATACGCGTCGGCACAGGCGGATACCTGTGCGCCAGTGATGCGATAGAGGTATATGTCTATCTTTATGAAGAGTATGACAAGGAAGCAGAAATATGTGATACTAACTGTACTGATACTTGCAGCGACCGGCCCGGCACTTTACTTGCTGAGCCGGTCGCGTACGTTCCAGTGCTTTGGGAAGATAGTATACAGGCTGGATACCGATAAGAAAGTAGTGGCCCTCACATTTGATGACGGCCCCACCGAGCGTACCGATACCATACTGCGTATACTGGACCGGTATCATATAAAGGCCACTTTTTTCCTTACCGGAAAAGAGATGCTGGGTCATCCGCAGGGGGTAAGGGTCATACTGGCAGCCGGGCATGGCATAGGCAACCACAGCTACAGCCATCGCAGGCTGATGCTGATGAGCCCCGGCGAGATAAGAAAGGAGGTTGATGTGACAGACAGCCTGATACTGGCTACAGGATATAAGGGGCGTATATACTTCAGGCCGCCGTACTGCAAAAAGCTCTTCTACCTGCCTTATTATCTTTCCCGCACTAACCGCATCACTGCTACATGGGATGTAGAACCCGAGACAGGCAATATGCACGATGCCGATGCCATACTACAGCATGTGAAAGATAATGTACGGCCCGGCAGCATAATACTGCTGCATGCCATGTACTGGGAACGCAACGCCACCCTGCAGGCACTGCCGCATATTATAGAATGGCTGCAGACCAATGGATACGAATTTGTAGTGATGAACTAAGAAGCGCTACCGGGTGGATAGCGCTTCTATTAGGAAATGGCGGATATGTTCATTATTTGGCTGCTACTAGTTCTTTCACCTTTGCGAATACTTCGTTCTCACCACCTTCCTCATAGCCTATATGGCGCCAGGCAACCTTGCCATCCTTACCTATGATAAGGGTATAGGGTACCGACTGGAAGTTGAGCGAACGCTTGAGGTCGGAATTCACGTCTATATAATAAGGGAACGTCCAGCCCTGGGCTATGGCATAGGTACGCATGATACCCTCTGCACGCGCCTCGTCTATAGATACGGTCATATAGTTGAAATCGGCCTCTTTTTTCCAATCCGCCAGTTTCAGCGATATATTCTTTATCTCTTTCTTGCACGGCACGCACCATGTGGCCCAGAAGCTGATAACGGTGACCTTGCCCTGCTCTATGGTCTGGTTGAAAGGCAGTTTCTTGCCCGTGTTCGCATCCTTTATCTGGGTATTAGGAAGGTCCTGCGCATTTGCTGTTACCGAGGCAATTACGAGCATTGCCAGTGAGAGCAGTTTTTTCATACAAATGGATTTGTTTTTAACAATAATAAACCAAAACTTTGCCGATCTCTGAACTTCGGGGCTAATTTCGGAAAAACTTAACAATTAAGAGAAAGAAATGAAAAGAATAGCGTTATACTTTTTGATATTCCTTATCTCAGGCCGCGGTCTTGCACAAGGTACGTTCTCAGGCGACTTTATGACCAACCTGAATTTCTTTATGAAGGACACCGCCATACGCGCGTCCGATAACCCTCTTTACGACAATGCGCTGAGTGGCAGCGATGCATGGCTGACGCTAAGGTATGCTACCAATGGTTTTACATTCTTTGTGCGTGCCGATGGATTTGCGAACTCGAACCTGAAGGATCCCATAGCCCCCAATACGGACTTTGGCATAGGCGCCTGGAGCGTGACCAAAGACCTTGGCGACCTGACGATAATAGGCGGTTCCATATACGACCAGATAGGTACAGGTATACTTTTCCGCTCTTACGAGGACAGGGGGCTGCTGATAGATAACGCCCTTACGGGTTTCGAGCTGAAGTACAAGTTCAGCAACAGCATATCGGCCAAGGGTTTTGTGGGACAGCTGAAGAACAATAACAGCCCCAACAACCTGATAAACAATGTTCGCTACATGCCGGTGATAAAGGCCATCAACTTTGAGGCCGACCACGACCTGGGCAAGGTGCATATATCGCCCGGTATAGGTGTGATGAACCGTACCCTCGATGCCACATCTATGAACTCGATAGTAGAGGCCATCAATAATATGGACACCTCTATGAGGTTCATCCCGAAGTACAATATGTATGCCTTCACCGTGTACAATAACCTTATTTACAAGAATCTATCCTGGTACATAGAAGGTGCGTACAAGACACATGAGGCGATAAGGCTTACGAATACCCCTAATAACGACCTGGGGCTGAGCGATGGCAATATCATATTCACATCGCTGAACTATGGCCGCAAAGGGTATGCCATAAGCCTTACCGGGAAGCGTACAGACCACTTCGTGATGCGCACATCGCCCAACGAAGTGCTGCTGCAGGGTATGCTGAACTGGCAGCCTGTAGTGGCCGTGATGAGGCCGTTGCGCCTGATGTCGCGCTACCAGCCACCATCGCAGGATATAGCAGAAATGGCCGGTACTGCTAATCTGACGCTTTCGCCCAGCGATGTTACTACCATCAACCTTACCTACTCGCACATAAACACACTGGATGGTGAGAAGCTGTACAGGGAAGCATATGCCGAGGCCATATATCAGGGCATGGACAAATGGGTGCTGGAAGGCGGTGTACAATACATAGATTATAATGTGGCCCTGTACCAGAACCGCGGTACAGCAGTATCGAGGCCTATACTGACGGCTATCACGCCCTTTGCCGAGATAACCTACAAGATAAACGACAACAAGTCTATAAGGCTGGAAGCGCAGTATATGCACGCAGAGCTGGACTACGGATCGTGGCTGTTCGGTCTGCTGGAATATAACGTGGCACCCAGGTGGTCTATAGCCGTTACCGACATGTTCAACTGCGCACCCAATACTACGGGTGTGAACACCCCGCCCGGCTATATAGCCAAGACACAGAACTACTACAACATCTTTGTAGCGCATACGCGCGGTGCCAACCGCTTCACGCTGGCATATGTGAAACAGGTGGACGGTATCAACTGTACGGGTGGCGTATGCCGTTACGAGCCTGCGTTCAGCGGGGTGAAGGCCACGGTCACTTCCAGCTTCTAAATGCTCACAATTCTTTCTACATAGTGTAAACAGGCTGGCAACGTGCGGTCTAATACCATATATCTCTCCCTATTGCTGCCGCTGCTGTTATGGCATTGCGGCAGCCTGCGTGCACAGAGCCCCATTCGTGCGCTCTATGCTACACAGCGCAGTGGGGCTATAGCTATAGATGGCCGCCTGGCAGAAGATATATGGGGCGCTGCACCCCGTGCTACCTCCTTCATACAGACGGCACCACGGCCGGGAGAGCCCTCTACACAGCGTACAACTGTGAGCCTGCTGTACGACGATGAGGCCGTATACATAGGCGCCATGATGTATGAGCGCAACCCCGATAGCATAGTAAAGCAGCTATCACCAAGAGACGAGTTCGAGGACAATAATACCGATGCATTCATTGTGACCTTCGATACCTACTTCGACAGGCAGAACGCTACCCAGTTCGCGGTGACGGCAGCAGGTGTGCAGGCAGATGGTATAGTGAAATTCGATGCCGTGGACCGGTCTTGGAACGCCGCATGGTTCTCGCGCGTGGCGCATACCGATAGCGGGTGGAGCGTGGAGATGAAGATACCATATTCGGCCCTGCGCTTTCCGAAGAAGCAGGTGCAGCAGTGGGGTGTCAATTTTCAGCGCATCATAAGGCGGTACAGGGAACGCTCTTACTGGAACCCGGTAAGCCCCATGATACAGAATGTGATAGGGCAGTCTGGCAGGGTAGACAGCATACACGATATAAAGGCGCCGCTGCGCCTGGCCCTGCTGCCATACCTATCGGCATACGGGGTAGATAATGCAGGCGCCTTCGGCAAAAGTGTGAATGGTGGGCTGGATATAAAATACGGCCTTAGCGAGAGCTTTACGCTGGATATGACCCTGGTACCCGATTTCGGGCAGACGAGGTTCGATGACAAGGTGCTGAACCTATCGGCCATAGAGGTGCGCTATGATGAGCGACGTTACTTCTTTACCGAGGGTGTGGACCTTTTCAATAAGAATGACCTGTTCTATTCGCGCCGTGTGGGTGGAACGCCTATCAACGGCTGGCAGCTAAGGACCGGGCTACCAGCCCATGAGATAGTGACCAATGAGCCCGCAAGTTCGCGGCTGTACAATGCCTTCAAGGTATCGGGTCGTACACAGGGGAAAACAGGTGTGGGCGTGTTCAATGCGGTATCGGCGCCCACATATGCCACCGTGGTCGATACTGCGACAGGGGCCGAAAGGAAAGCAGAGGTCTCGCCGCTCACCAATTACAATGTGATAGTGGTAGACCAGGCCATGCGCAATAATTCCTACATCAGCTTCATGAATACCAATGTGACAAGGGCCGGTGAGACCTATGATGCCGATGTGAGCGCCCTGCTGTTCAAATTTGCAGATAAGGCCAACCGCTATGGGGTCACAGGCTCTATGGATGTGAGCCAGCGGTATTACCCTGCCACAGCTACCGATGTAGGCTACCGTGCCTTGCTGAACGTGGGCAAGCAGAGCGGCAACTATACCTGGACGCTCATGTCCAAAGCGATAAGCGACCACTTTAACCCCAACGACCTTGGCTACCTGGACAGGAACAATATTGTGTCATTGCTGTACTACAACGTATACAATACCTATGTTCCCTTCGGCAAGATCAATACCACATACAACAAGATAGGCATGGAATATTACCGTGCCTTTGAGCCCAATGAATTTTCGAGGGCTGCCGTGCATGGCAATCATGTGATCACCTTTACCAGCTTCCATACCATAGGTTCGTACTGGGATGCACAGCCCGGCGTGGCCTACGACTACCTGGAACCCCGCACCATAGGGCGTTACTACCAGTTGCCTGCCAATGGCATGTGGGGCGGTTTCATATCATCGGACTACAGGAGGCGCTTTGCACTGGATCTTGAGAGCAGCAAGAGATGGTATGGCCCCAGTGACCGAAAGGTGTTCTCGTGGTCGGTATCGCCCAGGTACAGGTTCTCCGACAAGCTATCGGCCATATACAGTTTCTCTGCAGAGCAGCGGGCCAATGATGTGGGTTTCGTGGCACACCTGCACGATTCTATATTCCTGGGCACACGCAGGTTGCAAACGGCCATCAATTCGCTTACCACATCCTACATCTTTACCCGTACCATGTCGCTGAAGCTGGATGCGCGACATTACTGGTCGCAGGCAGAATATGCGAAGTATGAGTTCCTGGCCGAAAATGGCCTGCTATACAATGCGCCCAACAACATAAGCCAGAATATCAACTTCAATTCGTTCAACCTCTTCATGAACTTCGTATGGCAGTTCAAGCCGGGCAGTGAGATGAGCCTTGTGTACCAGAACAGTGTCTACTCATCGGGCAGTACGCTGGCCGCCGATTATCTGTCGGGCATGCGGTATGTGACACAGGCGCCGCAAAGCAACAGCCTCTCGGTAAAGGTCATCTATTACCTCGACTACCAGACCATGGAAAAGATGGTGCGGAAACGCGAAGTGCGCGGCTGATGCGGTCTATTTCGTTCTGTCAGTTCCTTTGTCTGTGGATGCCTTGCCGGTCTGTTCGGATACCCTTGGTTTGGCGCGTATGAGGTAGCCTACGCTGATGCTGGCCTGTAGCGGAAGAAAAATGACCTGGATATTTTCTGTCATCACATCTCCAAAGCCTGCCTGCATATCTGTGCGCACGAATACGCCGCTTCCCCCGGCAAAGCCTATACCCATCGTTCCTCCAAAGTATGTGCCCTTGACAAGGTCATTGGGTTTGGATGCTTCTATCTCCCCCAGCATTGCGCTTGTATTGATACCCAGGAAGGGCCCCGCATTGAAAACAAAGCTGCTCTTGCCCGGCCCCGCCGTTCTGATGGCCAGGCTTAGGGGCAGCTCGATACTTCTTATGTCCAGTTTGTTGTTGTCATAGCTGAATGGCACTGCCGAGAAGCCATTGCGGGAATATAAAAGTGCAGGTTGCAGATGCAGTGTTCGCGATACAGGTATCTCTGCCAGCAGACCGGCTTTCAGACCCCGTATTGCCCTTGTGTGTTCGCGTGTGTATCCATATTGCTGCCTGTATATGCCATTAGCTACAGACAAGCCTGCTACGGGCGCTATGGCGAATTGAGCATGGGCAGAGGTAGCAAAGAACGAACTACCTGTCACAAGCAGAAGAAAGAGGGAACATTTCATGGGTATTCATTATTGGTGTGACATAAAATTAATGAATAATATTCTGAAAATAAGAGAGGCTGCCCTTTTGGACAGCCTCTGAAAAGTGATGCTCGTATATCGTTATCAGAACGTATAACCGATCTTGAAAGAACCCTGTGTGAGGAACTTCATGCCTTCGTTATAGTTGTAACGGGTATTCATATCGAGGTAGGTGAAGCCGAAGCCCATTTCTGCACCTATGTACAGGTGCGGAGTAGCGTTCACGTTCAGAGAGTTGTTCAGCATCATACCCAGTATGAAGCGGTTGGAAGTATAGTAGGAAGGGGGATAGTATATGCTGGTACCGCTGTAGGTGTAGTAGTAAGGATCGGCATAGCCATAGTTGCTCCTGCGGCCATAACCTACCACGGCATTGGGGCCAAGGGCATATTTCACCTTACCCATACCTGTAGGGTAGAACTTTACACCCGGCATGGCATAGAACATGTAGTCGGTACCACGGTTATAGTTGCCATAGTAGTTGTAGTAGTTATTGTTGTTGTTGTTCCTTACGTTGAAAGACGCTATGACAGGCATATATGCCGATATGATGCCTTCATGATCGAGCGCACGCTCATAGCTGAGGCCTACACCTACACCGTTCTCAGTATACTGGAATGGAGACAGTGCAAGGGTGGTGAGGTGGTTCCAATGGCCATGATGGGGGCCATCGTCATGGCCGCCGGGTTTGGGGCTGCCGTCAAGACCTATTCTCTCGTTGAGGATGCCATCGTCATCAGAATTATCCTGTGCATATGCGGCATTGAAGAGGAGCATTGAGAAAGCGGCGACAAGTAGTTTTTTCATTTTTTGTTTTTTAGTGTTTATCGTAAGGCTGTGAATTTTCACCGTGAAGATAGTGTTTATCTGCACAATATCTTTTAAATGTACTTATTATTTTTTATTCAATGATATTATTTCCATAATGCATGTAAAAGGTCATGAATAAGTAAAGGAACCATAGGGGCTTTCTATCACTACTTCCTTGCGTTCGGCGCTTTCCACATACCCTGATATCTGCGCATCTATGCCGAAGCCGCGGGCTATCTCTATTATACCCTGTGCGGTATCCTTGTCGGTGAACAGCTCCAGGCGCTGGCCCATGTTGAACACCTGGTACATTTCGCGCCAGCCGGTGCCGGCCGCTTCCTGTATCATGGTAAATAACGGAGGAACCGGCAATAAATTGTTCTTCACCACACGAAGCGGTGCAGGCAGGTAATGGAGGCATTTGCTTTGCCCGCCACCACTGCAGTGTATGATGCCATGTATGTTATGAAAATGCTGCTGCAGTATGCGCAGTACCACGGGCGCATAGGTGCGGGTGGGGGAGAGTATCATCTTACCCACATTGAGCGGGGTAGGCGTGGGGTCGGTAAGGGAGAACCGGCCGTTATACATCACATCGGCAGGTAAGTTGGGGTCTACGCTTTCGGGGTATTTGCGGGCATATTCCTTGTTCAGCATCTCGTGGCGGGCGCTGGTGAGGCCATTGCTGCCCATACCGCTGTTGTACTCGCTTTCGTAGGTGGCCTGGCCGTAGCTGGCCAGAGATACCACCACATCGCCGGGGCGCATGTTCTCGGTAGTTACCAGCTTGTCGCGGCGCATGCGGCAGGCCATGGTGCCATCTACTATCACGGTGCGTACCACATCGCCCACATCGGCGGTCTCGCCACCCAGGAAGTGTATGTCTATGCCGTACTCCCTCATCTGGTCGAAGTATTCCTGCGTGCCATTGATGAGGGCCGATATGACCTCGCCGGGTATAAGGTGCTTATTGCGGCCTATGGTAGATGAGTAAGTGAACGGCCCCGTGGCGCCTACGCACAGCAGGTCGTCTATGTTCATCACTATGCTGTCTATGGCTATGCCCTTCCATACGCTCATGTCGCCGGTCTCTTTCCAGTACATGTATGCCAGTATGGATTTGGTGCCTGCACCATCGGCATGCATCAGGTTGCAGTAGGCTGGGTCGTTACCCCAATGATCGGGGTATATCTTGCAAAAGGCATTGGGGTAAAGGCCCTTATCGAGCTTTGCCACTGCCTTGTGTACATCTTCTTTCTGTGCGGATACCCCGCGCTGGCTGTAACGGTCGTTCAATGTATGTGTTGTTTGACAGGGCAAAAATAAACAATGGTACCGTATCGGCGGACATAACTTAGCGGTCGGGTCGGGGAGAGCCTACTTATACTTCCAGTGCCTGGTCTTGCCCTCGGCTATCCATTCTATGGCCTGGGCCATGCGTTTGGTGCGGGTGGCATCGGTCTTGGCCTCGTTTATCCACTCTATGTATTCCTTCTTGTTGCTGTAGGCGAATTCGCTGAACACTTTTTCTGCGGCCTTGTTCTTTTTCAGCATGGCAGCGAGGTCATCGGGCGTGGTGAGGGCTTCTTTCTGCTCTTTTGTAGGCTTTTTAACAGGTGCTTTTACTCCTTCCTCGTTCAGTTTCATAGCGGCTTTTATATACCTCTTCAGCACAGTGTCCTTTGGCAGGTCTTTGAGGCTGGCGATGCGGCCCAGTTGGCCCATGGCTGCCCGCTCGGCTATTTCCAGTATGCCATCGGGGTCGGGCATGAGGGCTGCCTTCCAGAACCCGAAAGAGCAATGCTGCTTGAAGGCGGCCATACTGCACATGGTGCCGCCCCGGTAGTCGAAATTTGGGAAGCTCCATTTCCAGGTCTCTTCTACTTCGGGGCAGGTGGTATGTATCAGCTCGCGCAGGTGCACCAGTATAGGTTTTGCAAGATCTGCGGCCTTTTCGATATATGCGTCCACACGCGGGTCATGTTTTGCCATAGTTCAAATTTAATACTTGTTCGGGTATATATAGTACGAATATTTTACTGCATTACTAACTATTGGTAAATAATTAAGGCATTCAGAATGAGGACGGAATGGGAATATGGGCGAATTTTCGCTACCTGTAAATTCACTTCGTCGGCCAGAAACAACAGTTCGTCGGCCCAGAACGACATTTCGTCGGTCGGAGGCCTTTGGGGGAAAGATGCCTATGTACCTTGCATACAGTTAACAACGCATTAGCGAAACAACATTAGAAGATCATAAAACAACTGGCTTAACAACAGGTAACAGAAACACTGGATATATACGGAAAGACATTACTGAAGAGTATACCCAGCCCCAAGACCTTAGTGTATTTAAAAGAGATCCGAGTTCGATACCTATAACCTTATCGGATCCTGGTTTAAGACGACAAAGGCCTTTCTTACCCTTATGAAAAAGCCTTTTATACCCAGAGGCGGTCTCCTTCCTACGAGACCGCCTTTTTATTGTGATATAGGGGTAAATTCGCATCATTATGTTCCCCAACAGAAAGATACTGCTGACCCTGGCAGCGTTGATATTTGCCTTTGCCTGTATGGCGCAGGGCGATAGCCGTGTATTATGGACCAACACCTTCGATGAGAATTTCTTCAAGGAGCAGCAGGTGGGCTTCAGCAGCGACAGCAGGTACCTGGCCGTGGGGTATCACAAGGGAAATGTGAGCATTTTCACTACCGACTCGGGGAATGTGGTGCGGAACTACCTGTTGCATACATCGCATGTGTTCTGTACCAAGTTCAGGCCGGGTACCAGTGTGGTGGCCAGCGGAGACAAGGAGGGCAATGTGATACTGTACGACCATGTGGCCGATAAGGTGATAGGCCGCATAAAGGCGCACGAAAAGGCTGTGACGGCCATGTATTTTACAGAAGATGGAAAGATGTTGCTTACCGGTAGCAAGGACAAGACCATAAAAGTGTGGGACGCAGCCACCGGCGCACCATTTTATACCATGGGGTACAGAGGCGCGAATAAAGTACAATCGCTGTATGTGGAAAAGGATGGCACTACCGTAGTGGCAGGTCTCACAAGCCTGTCCAACGGGCTACGCTATTTTGATATGACCACGGGTACAGAGACGGCAAGCCACAGCAGCATAGGCAACCTGGAACACTTTGACGTATCGCCCGATGGTGTGACCATGGCCATAGGCAGCCTGAACAAGGAGGTGTACATCTTCAATATGAAACGACGTGCGCTGGTAGCGAAGTGGGAAGGGCACAAGCGATGGGTGACAGATGTGAGCTACAACAATACAGGCAGGGTACTATTCACGGCAGCGAACGACAACAAGGTATTCGCGTGGCTTACCAACACCATGAAACATATGCCGGTGTTCGAGACAAAAAGAGACCTGAAAATAGTGAAGTGCTCGCCCGATGGAAAGTACCTGGCAGTACTGGGGGTGAACGAAGAACTGACCATGCTGAATGTGGAGGGTATAGAAGAAGAGATAAAGAACTACCGCCCACCTGTGGAATAAAAAAACGGAATAGAATAGGTACGAAAGAAGATCGGCCCCTGTTGCAACAGGGGCCGATCTTCTTTTATGTGCAGGTAGCTTATGCTACTGTTTCGCTTTTTGCAAGGAATTTCTTCACCCACTCGGTAGTGATAGACTTGGGGCGCTCTATAGGGAAGCCCAGGGCGCGGTCCCAGCACAGGCTGGCCAGTACACCCAGCGCACGCGATACGCCGAAGAGTACAGTGTAGAAATCTTCCTCTATCAGGCCATAATGCTTCAGCAGGGCGCCGGAGTGCGCGTCTACGTTGGGCCATGGGTTCTTTATCTTGCCGGTAGCTTCCAGTATGGGTGGCGCTACTTCATACACGTTCCATACGGTCTGTACGGTGGGGTTCTCGGGGCAGTGACGCTTTGCGAACTCCATTTGCGCCGTGAAGCGGGGGTCGGTCTTGCGCAGTACTGCGTGGCCGTAGCCGGGTACTACCTTGCCCTGTGTAAGTGTCTTGTGTATGTAGTCGGCTATCTGTTCTTTAGTAGGGTTGTCTGTGTTCAGCTCGGCGCACATCTCTTCTATCCAGCGTATCACTTCCTGGTTGGCAAGGCCGTGCAGGGGACCTGCGAGGCCGGTCATACCAGCGGCGAACGACATGTAGGGATCGCTGAGGGCAGAGCCTACAAGGTGCGTAGCATGTGCCGATACGTTGCCGCCTTCGTGGTCGGCATGGATGGTGAGGTACAGGCGCATGAGCTCTTTGAAGCTCTCGTCCTCGTAGCCCAGCATGTGAGCGAAGTTGGCGCTCCAGTCCAGCATGCCATCAGGCTGTATGTGTTCGCCGTTCTTGTATTTGCGGCGGTATATGTATGCAGCTACGCGGGGCAGGCGGGCTATGAGCGTCATGGTGTCTTCGTATACATAAGACCAGTGCTCTTTTTTGCTTATGCCTTCGTTGTATGCCTTGGCGAACTTAGACTCTGTTTGCAGGGCCAGCACGGCGGCTGTGAACTGTGTCATGGGGTGTGATGACACCGGGAAAGATTCTATGACATCGAACACATAGTTCGGCACATGTGAGCGGCGGGCCCATGTGGCCGATATGTGGTCCACATTTTCCTGCGATGGTACCTCGCCTATAAGCATGAGGTAGAAAAGGCCCTCAGGCAGCGGTTCGCTTCCACCCTCTGCTTTTGGCAGCTTTTCCCTCAGCTCGGGTATGGAGAAGCCACGGAAACGTATACCTTCATTCGCATCCAGCAGGGAGGTCTCTGTAACGAGGCCTGTGATACCACGCATGCCCTGGTATACCTGGGCCAGGGTCACATCTTCTATCTTTTTGTTGCCGTGCTGCTCTATTATGCTTTTTATCTCTTTGCCTTGAGCGTCTGCTTTCTCCTTAAAGAGGTCTTTAACGTAACCCATATGTGTGGTATTGAAGGTGGAAGTGAATTTTTAATGCTTGCAAAGGTAAGGAAAACAAGCTGCAAAAACAGGGAAAAATATAGCTGATATGCAATACGGAGAATGGGTATGTACAGGGATATTGTGGCCCCGTAGATGCCGGACAAATAGGGCGAAAAAAAATCTGATAACGGGTGTTGGAAGAATGAAAACTGCTCTTACCTTTGCAGTCCTCAAACGGAAGGGAGCATAGCTCAGCTGGTTCAGAGCATCTGCCTTACAAGCAGAGGGTCCGCGGTTCGATCCCGTGTGCTCCCACCAAATAAAAACAAAAGGGTCTCGATATCGAGACCCTTTTTCGTTGTATGATATAATGCCTTGCGCTGCAGGTCTTTATTTTTGCTTTTTCTTCGTCAAGGTATTGTACGGTAAGAAAGCGTGCTTATATTTGCAGTCCTTAAACGGAAGGGAGCATAGCTCAGCTGGTTCAGAGCATCTGCCTTACAAGCAGAGGGTCCGCGGTTCGATTCCGTGTGCTCCCACAGAAATAGAGAACGCAAGCATAACGCTTGCGTTTATTTTGTTTGGACTGATCTCGTCAGTTCGGTTGATGTGCCCTAATAGTTTTATTTGCGCCGCTGCAATTTTCATATTATCTTAGTTTTATTGTATTGCGTTGGGGCTATTCTCATGCCGTAGAAGGTAGTAGTTTTTCTTTCCTGCTATGGTAGTGAACCGGGAAAGGCGAACGACCGTAATGAGGAATTCATTGAACTGAACTGATATGAAAATAATAGAACTGACCTTTGTACTTCTGCTAACTTCTCTATTGACATATGCACAGGAGAATAGAGAAGGTACTGTGACCACCGACTTCAAACAACGCGAGGTGGTACTATACGAGGAGGACTTCGGTGAAGATACGGTGGGGGCATTTCCATCGAAGTTGCAGGTAATGGGAACTTCCAGCTACGATCTGCGCTATGCATATAAAATGTTCCAGGTAGAAAAAGATGGTGAGGGAATGTATTTGAAAATAAATCGCAATGGACGGCCTGTGCTGGAACCATATCCGAAGTATGACCTTAGTGACAGTTTTACAATAGAGATCGAAGTGCTGCTTGAATACTACAACTCCACTATCGCATGCATACTGACCGATGATCTTGACCGGCGAGGGATATATGACTCATTGGACGGCAAGGGGCATTTCGAGTGCGGTATGGCCTATGAAAAATATGGGTCGCTGGCCGATAAGAGAACAAACATCTCCGGCTTTGACCGGAAACTATGGCACCGGCTGGCGATATCCCACCATGGACAGCAAACAAAATATTACGTTGATGATAGCCTGGTATCTATGTTGACCGGGTTCTCGATCAAGGATCTGCATATTTTCATTGTTCCAAAGGGGCCGGTCAAAATACGCCACATTCGCATTGCTAAAGGTCCGGAGGTGATCCCTATTGAAAGGCTGCTATCAGATAAAAAATACACAACACACGCCATCTTGTTCGATGTGGATCGGTCGGAATTCAGACATACAAGTATGGTATTCATCAGCAGACTTGCCGGTTTCCTGAAAAAGAACCCTACAGTAAAACTGGAGATAGATGGACATACGGATAGCGATGGTAATGCCGAAGCCAATATGAAACTTTCGCTGGAACGGGCGAAACAAGTAAGAAAACAATTGATAGCTATGGGTATAGCCGCATCCAGGCTCACTACTAAGGGCCTTGGCGCCTCAGAGCCTATCGACACCAATTCTACGATGGAGGGAAAAGCTAATAACCGGCGGGTGGAGTTTATCAGGCGGTAGCCACTTTTACCCTGATCAAAATATAGAGAGCGAAGTAGATCGGTTACTTCGCTCTCTTTATTTCCGCAATGTTTCTTTTTTGCGACCGATAGGTATAGGCACATATGCCCGATGAGTATGTATAGGGGTTTCCTTGTTTGTGTTGTTTGCAGTACCTTTGCGGCCTGTTATAAAAACAGGTTTACATGAACAAAGGACCGATCTCACAATTCATACAGCACCATTACCGCCACTTCAATGCTGCCGCCCTCGTAGACGCGGCAAAGGGCTATGAGACCCACCTGATGGAGGGTGGCAAGATGCTGGTATCGCTGGCGGGTGCGATGAGCACTGCCGAGCTGGGCATATCGCTGGCGGAAATGATACGCGCCGGAAAGGTGGATATAATAAGCTGCACAGGCGCCAACCTGGAAGAGGATATAATGAACCTGGTAGCGCATACGCACTACAAACGTGTGCCCAACTACCGCGACCTGAGCCCGCAGGAAGAATGGGACCTGCTGGAGCAGGGCTACAACCGCGTAACTGATACCTGTATACCCGAGGAAGAGGCCTTTCGCCGTATACAGCGCCATATACATAAGATATGGAAGGATGCAGAGGAGAAAGGCGAGCGCTACTTTCCGCACGAGTATATGTACAAGCTGCTGCTGAGCGAGGTGATGAAGCCCGACTATGAGATAGACCCCAAGCATAGCTGGATGATAGCTGCCGCCGAAAGGAACCTGCCTATAATAGTACCAGGCTGGGAAGACAGCACTATGGGCAACATATTTGCGTCTTACTGCATAAAGGGCGAACTGAAGCCATCTACCATGAAGAGCGGTATAGAATACATGGTATGGCTGGCCGACTGGTACCGCAATAACTCTGCAGGTAAGGGTGTAGGTTTCTTCCAGATAGGTGGTGGTATAGCCGGCGACTTCCCCATATGCGTGGTGCCTATGATGTACCAGGACCTGGAGTGGCATGATGTGCCATTCTGGAGCTACTTCTGCCAGATAAGCGATAGCACTACATCTTACGGATCGTACAGCGGTGCGGTGCCCAATGAGAAGATAACCTGGGGCAAGCTGGATATAAATACGCCCAAGTTCATAGTAGAAAGCGATGCTACGATAGTGGCCCCACTGATATTTGCCTACCTGCTGGGTTGGTAATGAAAGAAAACAACATTTGCAGAGCGACAGGGTATACCTTGTCGCTCTTTTTTATGTGCCTTTATGAGGCCGTATGGTGTATTTTAGCTGCTTATAAGACATATGCCAAATACGGAGAAGATAGGTAAGGTATTGCTTTGGGCAGGGATAGTGCTATGCCTGCTGCAGGTGTGGCTGCCCCAGTATTACCCCAACTGTGATGGGCCCTGCCATGTATCGAACGCGGCTATAATGAGCGATATGTGGGCCAGCGGGGAAAGTATCTATCACCGCTTCTATACCTTCAACTATGCATCCGACCCCAACTGGCTTACCGAGTTGCTGCTGGTGGCACTGCAATATGCATTCAGCAATGTGGTGGCAGAGAAGGTACTGCTGACCATATATGTGCTGATGATGATGACAGGGGCTATCCGCCTTTTGCGCCAAATGGGCAATAATGCCCCGCTATGGCCACTGGCATTCCTGATGCTTATCTTTCATAATGCCGTGCCGCAGGGGTTTTATAACTTTTCGTTCAGTATAGCCTTTTATATGCTGCTGATGGCCGCATGGCTGTCGTACCTGGAGCGGCGGAGGTGGCAGGGCGCCGTCGTTTATTTCGTATACCTGCTGCTCACCTATTTTTCTCACCCTGTCTCTTTTGTGTTCGGCTGTGTAAGCAGTGTGGCGCTGGGTATGACATATGTGTTATCGGGGCAAATGCCGGCCAGGACGGGTGAGTGGCGAAAGGCGCTGCTGGTGCTGGTATTGTCCATCACTCCATTTGTGCTGATGCTGCAACGCTTTGCCGATAATATGGGCGGGCTGCAGGAGATAAAGATAAAGTTCGCCCCCGGGCGGCTCGGCGATCTGGTGGCGCTCAAGTACCTCATCAACTATTCGCACAAGGAAGAGGATGTACTGATAGGTACAGGTATAGTATTCGCGATATTGCTTTTGCTGGCGGTGGTGTATCGGTGCAGGATAAAGGTCATACACAAATATGATGGTTTTCTGCTCTCATTGCTGTTCGCATTCGCGGTGTTCCTGCTACTGCCCGATTCTATGCTGCATGGTGGCTACTTCGCATTAAGGGCGGGTATCTTCATACTGCTGCTGCTGTGCATTTGCTGTGCCTATATACCACTGCCTGTGCAGATGCAGCGTGGCAGTGCAGTGTTGCTGTATGCGGCCTTCGTAGTGATGTTCCTTATTCGCATGCCCATAGTATATAAGGCATCAGACGCTATCGCAGACCATATGTCGGCAGCAGGGCACATAAAGCCCGGTGCGGTAGTATTGCCCCTGAACTACGATACCTGGGGCCGTGACAGAGAGGGCAAGGTGATATGCAGCCGCAACAATATATTCTGCCACATGGCCCAATACCTTACGGCCATTCCGCACACGCTGGTGCTGGACAACTATGAGGCCAATACGGGCTACTTCCCCCTGAACTGGCGGCCCGAGCTGGATCCCTTTGTACACCTGGCCCGCTGGCCGGGATTGCAGGCCATACCACCCGCTGCGGCCATTGAGGAGTACCGGCAAAAGACAGGCATAGTGGTGAACAATGTGCTGATGATGAACTTTGACCCTGTGTACCGGCAGCATGAGACCGCCAAAGCACTGGTAGCTGAGGTAGAGCGCGACTATCATATAGTGTACACATCGCCCACAGGCAGGACCATCCTCTACGAACGCAACAGATAGTTACCGGGCAGCAGTGGTATCGGTAAGGGTATGCAGGAAGGCTATGATGTCTTTTTTTTCTTTTTTGGTGAGGTGCAGTTTCTCGGCAGGTAGTGTTTGGGTAGGCAGATCTATGCCGCGGCCTGCACCGCCACCATTGTCGTAGAAGTCCAGCACGGCATCGAGGGTGGCGAAGACGCCATTGTGCATATAGGGAGCCGTGAGCGCACTATTGCGCACCGTAGGTGTTTTGAACGAATATCTATGAAAGGGATGCTGCGTAAAGGCTGCCTTGCCCAGGTCATCGTCCAGTGCAGAGCGGGGAGCATCTGTAGCAGGGACGGCCAGTGTTTCGGATTCCGTATCCTGGTAGAGAGGTGGGGTGAGGCCATTGAACAGGGGCGCGTAATGGCAGGTGCCACATTTTGCCTTGCCCATGAAGAGGTTGAACCCATTCCGCTCTGATGCGGTGAGGCTGTCGGTCTCCATACGCATATACTTGTCAAAGCGGGAATCGAGCGCTACAAGGGTGCGTATGTAGGACGATACGGCATTGGCTATGTTATGCTCGCTGATGGGGTGCGCATCGGCGGCATAGGCCTTGCGGAACATGCCGGCATATATACTGTCGGCGGCCAGCCTTGGAACGCTTTGCAGTAGCGAACCGTTCATTTCGTCCGCATTGTGTACCACTGCGCTTAGCTGGCGTTCCAGCACCTTTGCGCGGGAGTCGTAGAACTGTGCCGTTTGCAGGGCCGCGTTCCATAGGGTAGGGGTATTGCGCTGCAATTGTCTTTTGCCCGACAGGTCCATGGGCTTTACCAGCCCATCGGTAAATGCCAGCTCGGGCTTGTGGCACGATGCACAACTGCGGCGGCCATTGCCGGAAAGAATGGGGTCGTAGAAAAGCCTTTTGCCCAGCGCCACCCGTTGCGGAGTAGCAAGCATATCACTGTTCAGCGAGAAAAAATCGGTATTGAAGACGTCCTTTGCAAAGAGGTGGGAGGCATAGGGGGCGATAGGGTATAGCTCATGGGTATTCACATATGCGCGCCCGGCCTGTGCCAGCCATGATGATATGGGGGCGAGGTAGTGGCGTATAAAGGAAAGGCGGTCGAAAGTATTGAAGTCATTATGCGCTGCCAGGTAGCTATCGGCATTTTTAAAGAGTACGTTCCCGGCATTCCATATACTATCTGCCATTTGTTCTTTATAGAACCCGGCTATCTGTTGTATGGAAGAAAGGGTAGCGCGGGCCTCGGGTAATGCATGGTAGGACAGAGGCACATCGAAACCGGTGATACCCATAGATATGACACGGTATGTGCCCAGTCGCAGGGCTGTCCATATCTTATCGTCGGTGAAGTAGTAGATACGGTCGGGGTCGTTGCGGAGCCGGGTAATGGTAACGGTAAGTAGTTTTAGTTCTTTTGCCAATTCCGTTTTATCTATCCTGTCCGCATACAATATGCTCTCTATATGCTGAAAGCCGTGAGGCTTCATAGAGTCGCTGGGGTTCTCTTCGTCTATCCTTAGCAGGTCGGGGCCATTTATGATGCGGGCCTTGTTCATGAGGAATACATCGACGAATAGCTCTATGGCCTTGTAGTGCTGCCTGCAGGTAAAGAACCGCTGCAGCAGCGTGTCCTTAGGCATGCCCGAAACGGCAGCCCTATTAAAGGATGTAAGCGACGACAAGAGC
Organism: Nemorincola caseinilytica; assembly: GCF_039540515.1. Lineage (NCBI taxonomy): Bacteria > Pseudomonadati > Bacteroidota > Chitinophagia > Chitinophagales > Chitinophagaceae > Nemorincola > Nemorincola caseinilytica. The sequence goes on from NZ_BAABFA010000004.1 coordinate 148,024, forward strand.
GTATTTAACTGCCTGTCGTAATAGGCGGCCGTTCTTGCCTTGGGGTCGGTAGTGGAGGTAAAAGATAGAAATGCCACTATAGATACAAGTGCAAGCAATATGCCGTAGCGTTTATAATATCTATTCATAGCACATGCCTTTAGGCGATGCGAACTTAGGCGTAAATGCGCTGCGTAATACTGTGGTAATAATTATTTAACGCCGGGCAAAAGACTTAACACACCGGAAATATTACGTTCAGATAGCGGTAATAGTAGCCTTCTACTTTCGGGCAAAATTTCAGAACATGAGGAAACTATACTTACTTGGAACCATTATCCTGGTACACCTGCTGGTGGGTCTTACCGCCCATGCGCAGTCTGTTACCATATTCCCGTTCTCATCGCAGTGGAAGTACCTGGACAACGGCAGCGACCAGGGTACTGCCTGGCGTACCACTTCTTTCAACGATGGTACATGGCTGGCCGATACTGGCACTTTCGGGTATGGCGACCCCGGATGGGTGACCAAATGTTTGAACGCCTGTGGTACGGTATCTTGCGCACCATCGTGCGGCACTAAATATATCACTACCTATTTCCGCAAGACCATCACCATGGCAGATGTATCGATGTTCGACTCCGTACAGTTCAGCATCATGCGCGATGATGGTTTCATACTGTATGTGAACGGCGTGGAAGTGGCCTCTGATAATATGCCTGCACATACACTGACGCCACCCACATCCGGCATCAGCTACCAGACCAAGGCGCCCAATGCTATAGGCGGAGCTGATGAATATACGCCTATCATTCGCAATGTGCCTATATCTGCATTCCAGAACGGCACGAACGTGATAGCGCTGGAGCTGCACCAGAACGATGGTTCCAGCTCGGACCTTACCTTCAATATGCAGGCGAAGGCCTATGCTAGGTCTATCCTGATGCCCTACGGCTCTATCTGGAAATACTATGTGGGCAGCGACCTGGGTACCGCATGGAGGGCATCTTTCTACAGCGACGGATCGTGGACACTGAGCACGGGTGGCCATATGGGCTTTGGCGAAACATGGACAACTACCTGTATACCTGCCGGACCATCGGGCTGTACCGCAGGCTGCATACCGGGCGGTAGCTGCACCAAATATCCTACCAGCTATTTCCGCAGGATCCTTAGTATACCCGATCCCACACTGTATGATTCTGTACGATTCTCGGTATTCAGGGACGATGGTATAGTAATGTATGTGAACGGAAACGAAGTGTGGCGAGACAATATGCCCGCAGCGCCTACGGTGATAAACTATAACACAACTGCACCCAATAATATAAATGGCACCACCGGCCAGTATGCAGAGCAGCAGGCGGTAGTGAGGGCGTTACCTATATCGGCTTTCGCAACGGGCGATAATGTGATAGCCATAGAGCTGCACCAGAACTCGGCAACGAGCTCTGATGCCGACATGAACGTGCAAGTGGCCGGTGTGGTACATGTAGTACCTACCCTGGTGCGTGGTCCCTACCTGCAAATGGGTAGTGATACGGCCTTCACGGTGCGCTGGCGCACGAATGTGGCCTGCAACTCGAAACTGGAGCTGGGTACCAGCACCGGTAACTATAACATAGTGCTGGACGATGCGGCCATGGTGACAGAACATGAAATGCGTGTAAGAGGCCTGAGCCCGAACACTAAATATTATTACCGTTTTGGTACAAGCCTGGAAGTACTGCAGGGCGATACTACCAACTTCTGCGTAACGGCGCCTGCCAGCGGTACATCGCGCAGGGTGACCCTGGCCGCCTATGGCGATTGCGGCCAGAACTCTAACGGCTACCAGACAGGTGCGCTTTCTGCATACAGGGCGTATCTTTCTTCTATAGGCCTCAAAGCCGCGGACATGATGCTGCTGGTAGGTGATAATGCCTACAACTCTGGCACCGATAATGAATACCAGACCGGCTTCTTCAATGCTTACCAGGGCAATATACTGAAGAACCATATGCTGTTCCCTGCACCCGGCAACCATGACTACTATGCAAGCGGTACCGGACAGAACGATAAGAACGTGCCCTATTACAGTATCTTCTCTATGCCGGCAGCAGGCCAGTGCGGCGGTGTGCCATCGGGTACAGAGGCTTATTATTCTTATAACTGGGGAGATGTGCATATACTGTCGCTGGACTCTTATGGCCGTGAGAACGCAGGTACTACGCGTCTGTATGATACCGCGGGTGCGCAGGTGCAGTGGATAAAGGCCGACCTTGCTGCCAATACCAAAAAGTGGGTGATAGCCTACTGGCATCACCCGCCCTATACTATGGGCAGCCATACATCGGATGGTGAGGGAGAGCTGGTGAGCATACGCGAGAACTTCATTCGCATACTGGAGCGTTATGGTGTGGATATGATCATATGTGGCCACAGCCACGACTATGAGCGTTCTTATCTTATGAAAGGTCACTATGGCAATGAGGCATCTTTCAATGTGGCCGCACATGCTGTAGATAATTCGAGCGCCAAATATGACGGCTCGGCCAACTCTTGCCCGTACACAACAACATCGGGCCAGGTGAACCATGGTACTGTATATGTAGTGGCAGGATCGTCGGGTGCAAGTGGCGGTGTACAGGGCGGTTATCCGCACAATGCCATGCCATTCTCTATAAATGATGGCGGTATGTTCTTTGTAGATATCAACAATAATCGCCTGGATGCGAAATTCATACGCAAGGATGGCACGATATGGGATAAGTTCACCATAATGAAGGATGTGAAAGTGAAAGATACCGTAGAGGTATTGCATGGCAGCAGTGTGGACCTTTCGGCATCGTGGGAGGGTAACTATGCATGGGCACCCGGTGTTACCACCCGCACCGTGACCGTTACACCTACGCAGGACTCGCTGGTAGAGGTAAAGGACGATATGTCGGCCACATGCCTTACAGACAAGCATTATGTAGACCTTCTCTGCACCATGCCCGATATAACCTCTATGCCTGCAGACATCATTCGCGAGGGCTGCGACAATATGGTGACCTATGCCATTGCCGATACCGGCAGGCCGGCACCTGCTATCACATATGCATTCACGGGCGCTACCGTTGCTTCGGGCAATGGTACTGGTAGCGGATCGCTGTTCAGCGTAGGCGTGACCACTGTTACCCTAACTGCTACCAACGAATGTGGCAGTACCGGCAAGAGCTTTACCGTTACCATAAAGCCTCTGCCTGTAGTCTACAATATGACAGGCGGCGGCGGCTACTGCCCGGGTGGTACCGGTGTGGAAGTAGGACTGGCCAATACCCAGACCGGTATGACCTACCAACTGTATGATGGCGCTACTGCTATTGGAGCACCCCGTGCAGGTACGGGTGGACCTATATCGTTCGGTACGCTGAGTGTTGTGGCCACTTATTCTGTACTGGCCACAGATGATGCCACGAGCTGCACCAACCGCATGGCGAATACGAAACAGGTATTCATATATACGTCCCCTACGGCACAGACCGTGACCGGCGGTGGCAACTATTGTGCAGGCTCCGGTGGCTCACCCATAGGTCTCGGCAATACCCAGGCAGATGTGAACTACCAGTTGTATGATGGCGCAACGGCCATCGGAGCGCCTCGTGCGGGTACGGGGTCGGCCATAACATTTGGTACGTTCACTACTACAAGCACCTATAGTGTTGTAGCTACAGATATCATAACTACTTGCGTGAACGATATGAGCGGCAGTGCAACAATAGGCATAGACCCATTGCCCGCAGTGTATAATGTGACCGGTGGCGGCAACTACTGTATGGGTGGCGCAGGTATGCCTGTGGGCCTGGACAATAGTGAGACCGGCGTGAACTATTACCTGTACGATGGTAGTATAGCTGTACGCGGACCTGAAGCAGGTACAGGCAGCGCTATCGGTTTTGGCGATCTGACGAATGGAACGACCTATACCGTAGTAGCTACGAATGCTACTACAGGCTGTACCGATGGCATGAACGGCAGCGCTACTGTCATCATCGATCCGCTGCCTGTGGTATATACCATGAGTGCGGGCGGCAATTATTGTAGTGGTGGTACAGGTGTGCCGCTTACACTATCGGGCTCTGAGACCGGTGTGGATTATCAGTTGTACCATGGCACTGCCGCTACAGGCAGTGGCGTAGCAGGTACGGGTACCGTGCTGGATATGGGTACACAACTGGCCGCAGGTACATATACCGTGCTGGCTACGAACACTACTACGAATTGTACCAATTCCATGGCGGGTGCATCTACCATAGGCATCTATGGCCTGCCTACACTGTATGCTATAACAGGCGGTGGCAGCTATTGTGCAGGTGGTACAGGTGTAGCAGTAGGGCTTGGTGGTTCATCGGCAGGTATAGAATACCAGCTCTATAATGGCACCACTGCAATAGGTACACCTGAAATAGGTACAGGCCTGCCGCTGACCTTTGGTGCGCAGACAGATGCCGGCAGCTATAATGTGATAGCTACCGACCTTACCACTTCCTGCGCCAATACCATGAGTGGTGTTGCGGCAATAACTGTCACTCCTGTGGCCGTACCCACGGCTACGGTGGCCATATTCCCCACTGATACTGTATGCGAGGGCACTACTGTGTTCTTCAATGCCCTTGCCGAGAATGGCGGCGCAACGCCCGGCTACGAATGGAAGGTGAACGGCACTACAGTACCCGCAACATTGGCCACATATAGCTATGTGCCTGCCAATGGAGATGTGGTATCTGTGACACTGCACAGCTCGCTGCCTTGTGTCACCGGTTCTACTGTAACTGTTGATACAGCCATTGTTGTAAAGCCGAACGTGATGCCATCGGCTACGCTGGCCGTTACCAGCGACTCGGTATGTAATGGTACGCCTGTATCTTTCTCTGTGACATCGGTGAATGGTGGTTCGGCCCCTGTATACACATGGCTGAAGAACTCCGTGATAGCAGCTACGGGTCTTACGGCCTACTCGTTCACTCCTGTGGATGGTGATGCCGTGGTAGTATCTATGGCCAGCAATGCGCCTTGCCGCCTTGCCGATAATGTATACAGCAACCTGGTGAGTATGCAGGTAGATGATAGCTACATACCTGCGGTTACTATATCGGCCATACCGGGGCAGAACATAGCCCAGGGCCAGCCTGTGACCTTCTCTGCACATGTGGCCGGCGGCGGACCTATACCTACTTACAAATGGGCCATCAACAGCCAGGTACTGGCAGGCGCTACGAATGCTACGTTCACCACAGCAGAACTGTTTGATAAGGACACTGTGATGTGCATGGTAAAAGGCTCGGGCCTTTGCGGACTGGATGGTTTCAATGCCATAGTGATGAATGTGGTATCGAGCGGTGTAGGTACAACAGGTAAGGCAGGCACTATAAGCGTGATACCCAATCCTACTAATGGGGAAGTGACCATAGAAGGAATGACAGGTATGGAAAGTGCCGGGGCCGTGACCATAACAGTGACCAATGTACTGGGACAGGAAGTATGCAGGAAGAATACCACAGCCACTGCGGGCAGGATAAGCGAACGTATATCGCTGGGCAGCCACCTGGCCGATGGTACCTACCTGCTTACAGTAGGTAACGTTGCGGGCAGGCAGGTATTCCATATAATATTGAAACGATAAGGATCAGTAAGTACAATAGAGAACAAAGGTGGCCATGTGCCACCTTTGTTCTTTTAGCCCCTCCCGACCTCTCCCGAGAAGAGGAGAGGTGCGGTCGGTCTTAATGGAGTGGTATATCATATGCCTATGGTCTTACCCACTAGATATACACTCGCCACCACAAGCACCACAGTGGCCAATGCAAGTATGCCCGTGAGCAATAGTTGGTTTTTGTGGGAAGACTTCCGGGCTATGTCGGGATAATAGGCATAACCTATAGCTATACCACTGAGCAGGCCGCCTATATGGGCCGCATTGTCGGTATTCCCCTGTAGCCCTGCCAGCAGGTTATAGACCACGAAGAAAAGTATACTGCGCATCATGGTCTTGCGCAGTGTCTTTTGTATGTGGCTGGTGGTGAGCATGGACAGAAATACCCCATACATGCCGAATATGGCACCCGATGCGCCCACACCCACACTATTGGTATGCACGGCTATACTGAGGAGGCCCGCGCAGATGCCTGTGAGCAGGTAGGCCCCTGTAAAGCGTATGCGCCCCATGAGTGGCTCCAGGAACATACCTATGTACAGCAGTGCGAAGGTGTTCATGATGAGGTGCAGCGCCCCGCCATGCAGGAACATATAAGTTATGAGCCGCCACCACTGCCCGGTCACTACTGCGGGGGCAAGGTTGCCACCCCACAGGAAGAGGCTTTTGGCAGTAGGGTGCAATGGAGAGATACCGGCAAGTACCATGGCTATGAAAACAAGCGTATTGGCATATACCAGCAGGGGTGTTACCACATAGCTTTTAGATATAAGCAGGGCTCCATACTTCTCGCGGTGCATGGGGTGCAGGTTGCGGTCGGCCTTTTCCTCCTCTTCTATCACCTGCGCCAGCGCCTTGCGGAAGAGTATGGCATTGTTCCGTACCATGGCGGCATCGTGATAGTATTCATTGGCCGGGCGGCTGTGTAGTGTTGCTTTTTTCCGGTCAGCGGTTATGGTCACTATCTCGCCCGCAGATCGCTCGTTGTAGGGCGTATGGCATATGATGGTGTTGCCGTTTATGGCCACTGTCATCCAGCGCAGCAGGGTAGCGGCCTTTTGCAGTACGGGCATATACCTTTCGGGTATCACGCCATCTAACGATATCTCTTCTGAATGTTCGGGTAGCAGCACTGGTTCCATACAGCCTCATTTGGTTTTGCTATGTGAAGTTAGGTGGTATGAGGGCCACTATATATCGGAAAATGTGAAGCCGCGATCGGGAAATGTGATATATGGTATTGGCAAAGGTGGGCATATGGTAGTACTTTGCGCCCAATTCCTGCTATTTGTCCGCCACCGATACACCGAAACTGGAGCGAGGACTATCGCTCACACAGGCCACCGCCATCAATATGATAGATATGGTGGGTATAGGCCCTTTCGTTACCCTGTCTATGATAATAGGTATGATGCAGGGGCCGGCCAGTATATTCGCATGGCTGCTGGGCGCACTGCTGGCCTATATGGATGGCATGGTATGGGCAGAGATGGGCGCTAAATGGCCGCAGGCGGGTGGCAGCTATGTGTTCCTGCAAAAGCTGTTCGGCAATAAATGGGGCAGGCTGATGGCCTTCCTCTTCATATGGCAGACCACTATACAGGCGCCACTGGTGATAGCCAGCGGGGCTATAGGCTTTGCCAAATATGCTTCCTTCCTGGTGCCGCTGGGCGATGTGCAGAAGAAGATGGTGAGCGGCGGGCTGGTGATACTGCTGGTGGTCCTGCTATACCGAAACATTAAGAGCATAGGGAAGATATCGGTAGTGCTGTGGGTGATAACGGGTGGCACCATACTATGGCTCATAGGGTCGGGTATAGGCCACTTCAATGCCCGGCAGGCCTTCGACTGGCGTTTCGATGGGTTTAGCAGTAGTACGCTGTTGTATGCCGCGCTGGGCCGGTCGTCGCTGAATGCGGTGTATTCTTACCTGGGCTACTACAACGTATGCCACCTGGGCGCAGAGATAAAGGACCCCGCACGCAATATACCCCGCAGTATGCTGCTGTCCATAACCGGTATAGCCATACTGTACCTGGGTATGCAGACGGTAGTAGTAGGTGTGCTGCCGTGGCAGGAGGCCGCCGCATCGGACTTTGTGGCAAGTATCTACTTCGAGCGTATCTATAACAACCATTTCGTGGGGCAGGTGGCTACCTTTCTTATACTCATCATAGCCATGGCTTCGCTATTCTCGGCCATACTGGGGTATTCGCGCATACCCTATGCGGCAGCGCAGAACGGAGATTTCTTCAGTGTGTTCGGAAAGGTGCATCCGCGGTACAAATTCCCGCATGTATCGCTGCTGGCCATAGGTGGTGCGGGTTTCCTGTTCAGCCTGCTGTTCAGGCTGGGAGAGGTGATAACCACCATACTGATGATGCGCATACTGATACAGTTCGTATCGCAGGCGGTGGGGGTGATAGCGTGGCATTACCGGCGACCTCACGATGAACGCCCCTTCCGTATGCCGCTGTTCCCTTTGCCTGCCCTGTTGAGCATAGCCATATGGCTGTTCATATTCTTCAATAACGAAACGAAGTACCAGTTGTTCGCACTGGGGGTGATACTGTCGGGAATTGTCGCATACCAATTGCGCAGGCTTGTACTGGGGAAGACCACATAGCGTACCTCTTTTACCTATCTTTATATAATGAACCGATGGGGGCTGATCCTGCTATTCTCTGTGGCCATGCTGCTGCAGGCGTGTCATGTATTCAGGAAGACGGCGCTGTACCGGTCACCTACCCTGGAGGTGGACAGGCTGACAAAAAATACCTTTATACACCGCACCTTTCTCTATGACAATAAATGGGGTAAGGTGGCCTGCAACGGGCTCATATACATCAACAACAAAGAGGCACTGGTGATAGATGCCGCCACGAACGATACCGTGGCCGCCGAACTGCTGGCCTGGATAAGACACTACAAGTATGTGCGCTTCGAGGGGGTGGTGGTGACCCATTTTCACGATGACCGGCTGGGGGGACTGCGCGAGTTCCACAGGCAGGGCGTGGCATCGTATGCCAATAAGCTGACGCAGGCCTATGCCACGCGCGATACGGTGCACCGGCCGGCCATACCACTGGTGGGCTTTGAGCAGGAAAAGGTGCTGGATGTGGGTGGAGAAAAGGTGATATGCAGGTACTTTGGCCCCGGGCATACGCGCGATAATATAGTTTGCTACATATCCCGGGAAAAGGTGCTATTCGGAGGCTGCCTCATTAAAGCCGTGGGCACCGGCCGTGGCAACCTGAACGATGCCGATACCACCGCATGGCACAGTACGGTACAGGCCATAAAAGACGCATATCCTGATGTAAAGCATGTAGTGCCCGGCCATGATGATGCCGGTGATGAGGAGTTGCTGGAACATACCATGGGTCTGTTCCCTGCCAGGCGATGAAGTGCTGTTAATAGGTAAGCTCTATCGAAAGCTGGTACCATTTTTCGCCCTGCTTTACGCGCAGCGACCATCTTTTTGGTTCGTCGGCCGAGTTGTTCTTGCCGGTAGTAGTAGATGACTTTTTTGCTGTGCCGGTAGCAGCAGGGGCTGTTTGCTCGTTCGCTGTCTTTGCCCGTTTGTCATTGGTCTCGTTCTCGGTCCGCTGCGCAATGGCATTCGCCGATAGCAGCGCAGCCATTGCGAATGCTAACATATATCTCGCCGCTCGTTTCATGTGTATGGTATTACCAGTTAAATATACGAAGCCTTTTCCGATCGTTGTAACTTTAGGTTAGTGTAGGCGAGGTATAACAGGAATACCACTAAAGTATTATTCGTGGTATATGTTCCGGGATGAATTTTGCAATAAATGATACCATTATGAGAACACACAAACACATTGCTGCCATACTGGCCACATTTTTTTGCTATGCTGCAACAGCACAAATGGTAGATTACAAAACTGACGACCAGACAAAAAAGCTGGCACCGGTGAAAGTGGGCCTTACACTGGCATTCGCATCGGGCAACCAGATAGGTGCTGGCGGCATAGTGCAGGGCTGCCTGATGAATAAGCTGTTCTATGGCGTGGAATACCGCAAGGTACTGGTGCGGGGTTTCTCTAACGCAGGTGTTGCAGCTACCGGCGACCTGCAAACGACACAGACCGAAAAAAGCGGCAGGTATATGGAGGCCGGCGCCGAATGGGCCATAAGGGACAAGATGGATCAGGGGAAGATGAGGATAGTGACGTCATCGAATATGACGAGCGAACGCTACTTCCATGCCACTTGCGACCTGAGGAAACTCATCACCGTAGGTGGCGGGTTCTTCTCTTATGGCCACAACTACTATATGGAGCGCGATTCGGCACATTATTTCACATCGGGTACCCAAAAACTGCAGCCTGCTCAGGACAAGATCTTCCATTCCTACATCAGTACCGCCGGTTTCTTCGGTGGGGTATCGTTCCGCAAGATAAAGAAGGCGGCCGTGAGCAGCGGAGGCTATCGTTACCGCAATTTCAAGGCCACCAGCTGGAGCTTCCAGGTACTGAGCGGACCCAGCAAAATGCAGGACATAACAGTAGGCGGCGTGACATACCCTATAAACAATGCCAATTCGGCACCGCTGGGCTATAGGGTGATATGGCGTGCCGACCGCGGCCCATCATCTACCTGTGTAGAGCTGGGTAAAATGCCCCATATCGCCTTTAGCAACGATAACCTGCCCGATCTGTCTCTGTTCGGGCCGGAGGGTATCAGTTCATTCGTCAACCATTTTCGCCTCAGCTTCAACTTCATACTGTATGGCAACGACCGTAAATATGGCCTGAAACAGAAGAAAAGCAAGAACTGATAACCCCTTGTGAGACGTTTACCTGTGACCGGCCGTATGATATGGCCGGTCACTCGGTTTTATAAGGAGAACCTGTTATTTTTATTCTAATGTTTGTCATGTAACCTTCATAGGTAGGAGGCAAATGGTTGAGATAGTAATATTTAGGTTAATTTTGCACCGCAAATACCAATGTTGATGGACCGTATCTACTTTGACAATGCCGCTACGACCGCGCTAGATCCCCAGGTGCTGGATGTGATGATGCCGTTCCTTTCGGAGAAATTCGGCAACCCCTCATCTGTGTACTCTTATGGGCGCGAGACCAAGATGGCCATTGAGAATGCCCGCAAGACAGTGGCCCGCATACTGAATGCCGAGCCGGGAGAGATATTCTTCACATCGGGCGGTACGGAGAGCACCAATACGGCCCTCAATGCCGCCATACGCGATCTGGGCTGCAGGCACATCATCACATCGCCACTGGAACACCATGCCACGCTGCATACGGTGGAGTACCTTGCGCATACGGGCCAGGCAAGGCTGAGCTTTGTGAGGCTTACCGATAAGGGCCATATAGATATAGCGCACCTGGAAGAGCTGCTGGCCACCAGCCCCGAGCGTACCGTAGTGACCCTGATGCATGCCAATAATGAGATAGGCAACCTGCTGAAGATAAAGGCAGTAGGCGACCTGTGCGAAAAGTACGATGCCATATTCCATAGCGATACGGTACAGACGGTAGGACATTACCCTTTTGACCTGAAAGGGCTGAAAGTACATTTCATAAACGGTGCAGGGCATAAGTTCCACGGGCCGAAAGGCATAGGCATACTGTATGTGAACAGGAACATACAGATAAGACCATACATAAACGGTGGCTCGCAGGAGCGCAATATGCGCGCCGGTACCGAGAACATATACGGTATAGTAGGCTTTGCCAGGGCGCTGGAGCTGGCCACAGAGCGTTACGAGCAGGACAGCGCCCATGTAAAGGGCCTGAAACTGTATATGGCCGAAAAGCTGAGGGAGCATTTTCCCGGCATAATATTCAATGGCGATACCTTTGGCAGCAGCCTGTATACGGTGCTGAACGTGTCGTTCCCCATGACGGAGCGTTCGGAGCTGCTGCTCTTCAACCTGGATATGAGCGGCATATGCGTAAGCGGTGGTAGCGCATGTACCAGCGGTGCCAATTCGGTGAGCCATGTGATAAAGGCCATACACAATGGCATGTCTGCCACTATGGTGCCCATACGTTTTTCGTTCAGCAGGCACAATACTACCGCGCAGGTAGATATGGTGATAGAGAAACTGAAAGAACTGATATAAAAACCATGCCAACGTATATAATTAGAACGGCCGCCTCTATCGGGCGGCCGTTCCTTATAGGGGTCTATATGGTATCAGCTACTTTACTTCTATTTTGGTAATATATCGTTGAGGGCCCCATGTGGCTGCTATGAAGTAGATGCCCGGCGGTACATCCAGTCTTACACGCGTATCGGTATTGGTAGGTGCCGTAGTGCGTTCTACCACTCTGCCTGCCATATCGGATATCACAAGGTCTGCCATTTCATTGTTCAGCGAATTGATCCGTATAGCGAAGTCGCCACTGTTGGGATTGGGCAGTATACGCAGCCCGTCTTCCTGCACAGGTGTGGCCACTATACCTGTAGGGCAGCTGGCCGCAGGTAGTACATTCATATTGTGTGTGGCGCTGTCTGTGCCGCAGGCCGTTACTACCTTGTATTTGATAGTGACCGTACCCAGGGTCACGCCCGTTACTATACCGGTAGATGCACCTACAGTGGCGCGGGCGGTATTGAGGCTGGTCCATGTACCGCCGGTGGGGCTGCCTGTAAGGGTGGTTGTATGCGACACACATGCCGTGCTGCTACCGGTGATGCTGGCATCAGGCACGCCATTCACCGTTACCACTGTGGTAGCGGCACAGCCACTGGTACCGAAAGTATAGGATATAGTGGACGTACCGGCCGATATACCATTTACCACCCCTGTGCTGCTGACAGTAGCTACTACAGGTGTGCTGCTGCTCCATGTGCCGCCGGGTATGGAGTGCGAGAGCGTGGTAGAGCCACCTGTACACATACTGGTAGTACCTGTGATGGCCGGAACCGTATTTACGGTAACGGTGGCCGTGCTATAACAGCCCGTAGCGCCTATGATGTAGGATATGGTGGTAGTGCCTGCCGAAACACCCGATACCACACCCGTGGCCGATACTGTGGCCACTGCGGTATTGCTGCTGCTCCATGTGCCGCCGGCAGTGCTATTGGATAGTGGCGTGGTGCCGCCGGGGCATACCGCAGGCGTGCCGGATATGGGGCCGGGATTGGGGTTCACCGTCATAATGTGGGTGGCCGTACCGGAAGAGAGGGTGTAGCTGATGGTGGTAGTGCCCGGTGTAAGGCCGGTGACCACGCCGCCCGATGATATGCTGGCCACACCGGGGGCGCTGCTGCTCCATGTGCCACCTGCAGTGGTGTGGGTAAGCGTGGTGCTGGCCCCTACACATACTACACTGGCGCCCGATATACCTGCCGGGCCGCCGGTGGTCTCGGTGACCACAAGTGAGCCTGCGCCCCAGGCATCGCCTGCATTAGTGGCGTCGCCATTCACGGCATTCAGTATGCCGCGCAGGGTCACTGAGCCTGTACCGGCGCCGGGGGCCGTCCATGGTATGTTCAGTACATAGGATGTGCCGGGTGCGCCGGTGCCGCTGGTGGCAGGCAGCGAAGAGGCATGCTCTACCACCTCTATGCCACCGGCAGGGTAGGACAGTTGGGTGAATATGGCTATGGGCGGTGTCATAGACCCGGCACCCAATGAGGTGGCCGTAGTTACCGCCGATACCTGGAAACCGAAACGGGGCAGCACAGCAGTGGTAGAGGCATTGAAACCCGAAATGCGGATATTGTAAGTGCCACCCGGGGTATAGCTGGTAGTGCTGCCGAGCGGTCCTATAAGCTCTATGGTGGTGAGCACCGAGCCCGACATGGTATGGCAACTGGCGCCGCCGCAACTGGCAGTACCTGTGATGCCGGTAAGCTCCAGGTTGCTGACAGCGCCGGGGCCGCCTGCATTGCCACCGAGCAGTACATAGATGAGGGCGCAGATAAATGGTAAGAGTACGATCTTTTTCTTCATGTGTGTGACTGTTGTTTTTAATGGTGATGTAGATGAAGTATAGTATGCAAAGGAGTATTGGCTGTACCAGCATACCCATTGTTAGTGCGGCATAGGTCATTTCATGGTAGTGGTGTGTTTTTCTTGGGAGTGGTGAGAATGACATCCTTACTGTGCCGCAGGCCGCCGCAAAGAGCACTGGTACATATATGCTACATTTGCGTACCCGTAGAGGTCTTTACCCTTATATGCTGCTGCAACAGAACATACACCTAAAGCCATTCAATACATTCGGTATAGATGAGGTGGCCGAGTATTTTGCCACCATCAGTGACCTGGACGACCTGCAGGATGTCGCAGACCTGCCATATAAGCTGCAGGTGCTGGGTGGCGGCAGTAATATATTGCTTACGGCCCCCGTACAGGGGGTAGTAGCGCACAATGCCCTGAAGGGGCACAGCGTGCTGCGGGAGGATGCGCACAATGTATGGCTGCAGGTACAGGCCGGAGAGGTATGGCACGATCTGGTGCTGTATGCCACCGGTATGGGATGGGGTGGTATAGAGAACCTGGCCCTGATACCGGGTACCGTAGGTGCGGCCCCCATACAGAACATAGGCGCCTATGGAGCAGAGGTGCGCGAGGTGCTGGAAGAGGTGACCTTCTATCATTTGCAGGACAAGACCTTTGTAACATACGGCAATGCCGACTGCCGTTTCGGGTATAGGGATAGTGTGTTCAAGCATGAGCTGAGAGGACGGGCATTCATCACATCGGTGGTGCTGCGGCTTAGTAAGCAGCCGGTATTCAATACCAGCTATGGCGCTATAGAACAGGAACTGGCTGCAATGGACGTGCAGACACCAACGGTACAGGCGATAGCGCAGGCGGTGATGAACATACGCAGCAGCAAACTACCAGACCCCAGGGTGACGGGCAATGCGGGCAGCTTTTTCAAGAACCCTACCGTGCCGCGTGCACAGTATGAGGCTCTGTTACCCGCATACCCCTCTATGCCGCATTTTGTGGTAAGCGATAGCATGGTGAAGATACCGGCTGCATGGCTTATAGAGCAGTGCGGCTGGAAGGGCCACCGCAGGGGCGATGCCGGTGTACACACCCGCCAGGCGCTGGTACTGGTGAACTATGGTGGTGCCAAAGGCAGGGAGGTATGGGAGCTATCGGGCGAGATAGTGGCCTCTGTGGCGGGTAAGTTCGGTATAGAGCTGGAGCGAGAGGTGCAGGTGTGGTAACATACAGGGATTTGGCACCACATTAACATTTTTACCCTGCCCAACTGTCCCATATTTCATGGACTTTTGCATCTTATTTTCCTCTACACAATGCGCACGACCGCCGTTAGGCATTCTCTTTTTCTTTTTGCTGTCCTTTTATCCTTGCCTGTTCTTGCCCAGGTGAGCGGCAGCGTTTCGGGTAAACTGACCGATGGCAGTGGGGCCCCTGTAGCCTATGCCAATGTGACCCTGCTTCGGGCAGACTCATCGGTGGCCAATGGCGACCTGTCGAAGGACGATGGCTCGTTCCGCATTTCGCCGGTAGGCGAGGGTAGCTATACCATTCGCATAGAGTCGATAGGTTTTACCAGTAAATATGTGGCCGTGCCTGTGACCGCCGCCAAACCCGATGTGAAGATGGGCGCCATAAAACTGACCGCGGTGGCCACCGAGCTGAATGCCGTGAACGTGACCGCTGAGAAGAAAGTGATGGAGCTGAAGGTGGACAAAAAAGTGTTCAACGTAGAGAAGAACACCACCACGGCCGGTGGCAGCGCTACCGATGTGCTGCAGAACGTACCTGCCATATCGGTAGACATGGATGGCAATGTGAGCCTGCGCGGCAAGGGCAATGTGACGGTACTGATAGACGGCAAGCCTGCCACCATGATGGGTACCGACATCACATCGGCACTGCAGAGCCTGCCGGCCAGCAGTATAGAGAGCGTGGAGGTCATCACCAATCCATCGGCCAAATATGATGCGCAGGGTACTACGGGTATCATCAACATCATCACCAAAAAAGATGGCCGCCTGGGTATAAATGGCAATGTGACCGTAGGTGCAGGCACCCGCGACAAGTATAACGCCAACCTGGGGCTGAACGTACGCAAGGGTAAGTGGAACACTTTCCTGAACAGCAGCTTCAGGCAGAACAATACTTTCAATAATGTGACCACCGACAGGCAGGATACCGGCCTGCACGGAGACTCGTACTATACTTATGAGCATGTGCCCAGGTTGTTCGGCGGGTTCTTCAACACATTGGGCACTACTTACGACCTGGACAAGAACAACTCTTTTACCCTTACCGGCAATGTGAATACCATGCAGTGGGGTTTTCGCGACAATTCGGACTATTACGTTTATGACGAACCCGGCAGGGAGGGTGGTAGTATGAAGATGTACCGCAACCGATACTCTGAGGGTCTGGGTGGCCCCCTATCGTTCTCCGGCGCATTGGACTACAAGCATAAATTCAAGAAGAAGGGCGAGGAGATGAACATAGATGCCACCTACGCATCTTCCACCATACAGCGCAGCCAGATATACGATACCAAATTAGATACCAATGGTAAAATATTGGGTATCAGGTCGGAAGCCCCCGGTAGGGGAGGTAATAACAGCTTCAATGCATGGGCCGACTATGTGAACCCCATAACAGAGACCGGCAAGCTGGGTGCGGGCATGAAATCGCAGTTCTATGAGTTCTACAGCAGCAATGATCCGCTGATATGGAACACAGATTCAGCAGACATCAAACGTATAGACTATACGCAGCTTACCAAGTATAACTACAAGCAGCAGATACATGCTGCCTATGTGAACTGGAGCGACCAGAAAGGCAAGCTGGCCTACCAACTGGGCCTGCGTATAGAAGATGCCCAATACAATGGTACGGGTGAGGTACCCACGAAGCAGACATTCAAGAACAGTTTCCTGAACTTGTTTCCATCGGCATTCGTGTCTTATCAGCTCACACAGGAGCATAGCGTGTACCTGAACTACAGCCGCCGTACCAACAGGCCGGGTTTCTTCCAGATGATGCCCTTTAAAGACCTGTCCAACCCCGGTACCGTATCTATGGGTAACCCTGACATACTGCCTGAGTTCATAGACAATATAGAGGCCAACTACAGTTATTCAGATGACAAGGGTAATACGCTGATATTCAGTGCGTATTTTGCAAATACCAGCAACCTTTCGGAACGTATTCTTAAACCTATAACCGGCGATGCGCTGGATGTGGATCTGGGGTTGCAGAACGAGGTGGGCCAATTATTGTCGCGCCCGATGAACATAGCTTCGGGTGTGACATATGGTCTGGAGGGAACAGCAAAATTGCAATTCACAAAGATCTGGGATGCAACACTTAGTGCAAACCTGTTCAATAACCAGTTGAATATAGGCGAATTGCCAGACGGCTATTCGGCCTATATATCGAACACCAGTGGTTATGGGTGGTTCTCTAAGGTGAACACCAGCATAAAGCTGCCTGCCAATTTCTCCCTGCAGTTCAACGGCAACTACGAATCGCCGAAGGTGATAACCCAGGGCAGGCAGCGCGAAAGCTACTGGCTGGATGTGGCCCTGCGCAAGAACCTGTGGAAGAACAAGGCCACACTGATAGTGAACTGCTCGGACGTGTTCAAGACCCGCCAGTTCATAAACAACTACAATACCCCCCTCTACACACAGACCATAGACCGCGTGAAGGAGACCCGTATAGGCAACCTTACATTTACCTACCGCTTTGGCAAGCAGGATATGGGCAATAAGGGTATGGGCCCGGGTGGCGATAAGGGTAGGGGTGCCAAGCGTGCCGAGAGCCGAAAGGCCGAAAAGCCTACCGAGCAGGACCGTGCCAACAACCTGAAGCAGAACGACGACAGCGACAATGGCGGTGGTGGAGGTGGTAACGGTGGCGGGCAAAGGCGAGGACAATAGTTTTCCCGTTGGGATCGCAGGCGTTCTCCTTCATTTGAACTATTCATGAAAATTATTTTTCAGAAAATTTTGAAAGTTCAAAAAATGTGTTCTACCTTTACGTCATGAAACTGCAGGAGGCAAAACAGCAATTCATTCAGAACTGGGGCGCACTGGGCACGCAGTGGGGTATAAACCGCACTATGGCACAGATACATGCCCTGCTGCTGGTATCTGCCGATCCGCTGAGTGCAGATGATATAATGACCCAACTGAAGATAAGCCGTGGTAATGTGAACATGAATGTGCGCGAGCTGCTGGACTGGGGCATAGTAGAAAAGGTGCTGATACCCGGCGAGCGCAAAGAGTACTTCAGCGCAGAGAAAGATATATGGAAGGTGGCCATGCGGATAGTGAAGGAACGCAAACGCCGCGAGGTAGAACCCATACTGAGCGCCCTGAACGAGCTGAAGGAAGTAGAGGGTGACAAGAACAGCAAGGACGTAAAAGTATTTGTGGACACTATAGGCGACATTCAGAAATTTGCCAACCAGGCCAGCAAGGGTGTAGATGGATTGGTGAGGATGGATGAACACTGGTTCACAGGTACGTTGCTGAAAATGTTCAAGTAGGGTGTGTTATCTAAAGTATAGTTCAAGACCGGGCAGCCGGTTTTTTTAAGAAGAATAAATTTCAAAAATTTCTGAAAATTCTATCAATACAGTATTTATGAAACGAACAGAACATATACATGCCCCGCCTGCAAGGCAAAGCAAGCCCCTGTAGGCCCTGTCGCACATCACATTCATTATCACTCTTCTAAAACATATTTTATGAATCACATTATCGTTCTGTACATCATGTACATCCTCATCACAGTTACACTTACGGTATGGGTAGCTCATACCTTGTTCAAGAACGGCAAGGTATTCCTGATAGACATCTTTCATGGCAATGCCACACTGGCCGATGCCGTGAACAACCTGCTATGGGTGGGTTTTTACCTCATCAATATAGGATATGCCGTATATACCCTGCGGGTAGTGAATGAAGTAGACAGCGCACGGCTGGTAATAGAGATACTAAGCGTGAAGATAGGCCTCATAATACTGATACTGGGCTGCATGCATTTCCTGAACATGTTCATATTCTTCCGCCTGCGCAAGCGCGCCCTGATAGACAAACGCGAGAACGACCTTTATGACTACAGTAAAATGAACGCCTAACACCAATAACCATGCGTACTACATTATTCTTGAAACGGGTAGACCTGTACCTGCAATCAATGGCTCTGCTCGTGCCCTTTGGAATGGGTCTTTACGATGCCTCTTATTTTTTGCTGGCATACTTTACAGTAAGTATGGTATGGTACAGGCGCTCAGTTGCTTGTTCAACCGGTTGTTCCTGAACGATCATCTGAGGCATGGTAGCAGGTTAGGGTGCGAAATAGCGGTAGTGTTGCTGGTGCTGTTCTTTATATATCTGTTCATACAAGGGTCATCCACAGTGGCGGCGGGCCTTATTGCTCTATTTTTCATAGCCCCATTCCTGGCCATATGGTATGGGGCCATAAGCTACAAGGAAACACGGTATGTGCGCAGTTTGGTAGACAGGAAACAGTATGTGTGAGTGAGAAAGGTGTGAAAGGCCGGGTGCAGTTGTTGGTCTGCACCCGGCTTTTGTTGTGGGGTAAGAAGGATTGTTCATCCTACACAAATTTTTGGAACACATTCCTGTATCGAGTTTTTAGATTATTTTTTAATATATTTTTACTTATTTTTATGTAATATTCATTTTTTATACAAAAAAAACGTTCGTATGAAAGATCCTGAATTACTCTCTTTAGAAAAAAGAATACGGAATTTGTTGAGCTACATTTTGGCAACTAATAATCTTTATGTAGGATCAGAAAAAGAAGCAAAGTACTTATTAGACGGACATGCTACGGAGTTAATACAGAAGATTAAATTGCCCTTGATCTATGACAAAAATGCTTCCCTTGAAATTTATGGGATGATTGCTGCAAATCAATCTAATGGGCGTTATGTTTGGATCTATTTATATTACTGGAACAAGATATGGAAGTGCAATAACCTTGAGTCAGCCTTTGAGTTTATTAATAAGTATCGTGAATACTATAAGCTGCATGAAGAAAAAGAACTGTATTTGAGAAAGGCAGAATCGAAACGGAAGCTTTTAGAAGTCACTAAAAATTAGTGCAAATTATTAGCATATGAGTATGCACTGCTTCAACGACAGTTGCTTAGATTAGGTTACACAACAATGAGAGTGGAGGATAAAATGAGAGCGGGTGCGCAAAGTCTGCGCACCCGCTCTCATTTTAAGTCGGGATGACCGGCTCCGAACCAGCGGCCTCTTCGTCTCGAACATGGCGCGCTACCGGGTAGATAATGGTGCGGCGGCCCTTTCTTCGCTCATAGCTTTCAGGTATATAGGTATGCTGCGGTAATATATGTGGTGATGTTATAAATTCTGAGGCGGATCTTGTAATGGTATCGGCCTTTGGCCGTCGGAACTTTGTGTGACGAATATACACCTATATACAAGTGCAGAGCTTTCATTCATCGATCACTAAAAACCTGAAGCTATGAAACGGAGTACATTACTATTAGCATTTATCGCATCATTTTTTACCTATTCTGCGCAGGCGCAGACGACTCTCTATGGTATCACATCGGCCAATGCCATTTTCGCTATCAGCGATGTCAATTCCCCGGGCTCTATGTCGGGCCCGTACACTGTATCGGGTGTGGCAACGGGGCAGGCACTGGTGGCCCTCGATACCCGTTCGTCCAATGGCCAGTTGTATGCGCTGGGTTACGATTCGCTCACTACCATCTCGCAGTTGTACCGCATTACCTATAACGCCTCTACCGGCGCGTATTCTGCAGTAACTATAGGTAGCGGCATGACGGCCATAGACCTTGGTGTGACCAATAATGCCTCTATGGACTTTATCTCTAGTACCGGCAACCAGATACGCATCATAGGCCGCAATGGCAATAACTACATACTGAATGCCGATAACGGTACACTTATGAGCACAGGCATCAGCGGGCTTTCGTTCGCATCGGGCGATGCGCATGTAGGTACTATGGTGATGGGCGCTACGGCTTATACCAATAACTTCTTTGGTGCCGATGCCACACAGCAGGTGGGCTTCGATGTACTGAACAATGTGCTGGTAAAAATGGAGCCCGGCAACTTTGGCAATGGCTTCAATAATGCATCCAACTTCACGCATTCCATAGGGCTTACATCGGGTGTGGTGTTCGCCTCGGGTAGCAGCATGGGCATGGATACCTGGTACGATACCCTTACCGGAGTGAATACCATATACCTGAGCGGTACGGCCCTGCTGAGCGGTGGTGCGCACCTGTACAAGTATACCATGAGCAGTGGTACAGGTACACTGATAGATCTGGGCGCTATGGGCAGCGGTACACTGCATGTGCGCGATATCGCCTTTGCATCGGACCGCGATACAACAACGGCCATCACAGGAAATATGATAACGGGGCTGACGCTGAATATGCGCAACCTGGTATGGTTCGACTCGGACAGGCCGCAGAACATACGCAAGATGGTACGCCTCACAGGTATGGCCGCCGGGCAGGCCATGGTAGCCATAGACTATTCTGCCAATGGCTGGCTGTACGGCCTGGGCTACAATAGCACAGCGCATAACTACCAGCTATACAAGATAGATACCCTGAGCGGCGCAGTGACCGCAGTGAACAGCACACCTGTATCGCTGAACCTGGGCACGGATGATGGGTCGGGCAATTATGTGCGCGTTGGTTTCAGGTTCATTGCCACGGCTACCACGCACGACCGCATAAGACTTACCAGCAGCAATGGCAGCGTGAATGTGCAACTGGATGCCAATAGCGGCGCCATAGTGGCCACCAACAGCCCGCTGCAGTATGTGACCGGCGATACCTACTTCGGTACCACGGCCAATGTGACCTCGATAGCCTATACCGGCTATAGCGGCGATACCGTTACGCAGATGTTCGGGTTCGATGCCAGTACGGGTTCTATGGTGATGTTCAATAACACCAACAGTACTGCAGGCTATGGAGATGGTTCCAGCGGCTACATCAATACTATCATGAACCTGAATGCCATACTGAGCCTGCTGCTGCATACCAGCGCCTACAACAATGCCTACATGAACATATCTTACGACCAGGCATCGGCCAGCAACTATGGCTATATGGTGGCCAACTACTATGGCGACAGCAGCATGGTGAACAACTACTCTGTAATGTACGATATGAGCAGCATGCTCACCGCATACCACCGTGGTACGGCAGGCGCGCCTGCCATGGTAGGCAGGGTAGGGTATGGCACACCTGTAAAGGATATAGCGCTGAGAAGGTGGGCATTGCCGCCATCTACCATAGTGCCCTATGCTGCAGGTGGCAATAAACTACTGGTATATCCCAACCCTGTGCTCAGCGATACGCGCATAATGCTGAACGAGCAGCCGACAGGCATAGTACAAGCATCTGTACTGGGCATGACCGGCCGTATAGAAGCCACTTACAAATATGCACCCGGTACCCGTGTGTTGTACCTCGATATGAGTACACTTCCTGTAGGTTTGTACAATGTGCAGGTATCGGGCGCAGGCATTGCGACCACAAACCTGAGAGTTGTTAAACAGTAATTCGTTCAGCAATTATCAATGGTCGTTAACGCCCCGGAAGACGGGGCGTTTTTTTGTGCATATAAGAAATTGCTCCTTATATTTACCCCTATGGAAACACTCTTGCTATTGCATGGCGCTATAGGTTCTTCTTCGCAACTGATGCCACTGGCCGATGCCCTGTCTGCAACATACGATGTACATGTGCCCGACCTTCCGGGCCATGGTGGCAGGGCATTTGCAGACGCGCCTTTTTCTATGCAGCTTTTTGCGCAGAGTGTGCTGGCGTATATGGATGAGAAAGGACTTTCCAAAGTATCCATCTTTGGTTACAGCATGGGCGGCTATGTGGGTATGTACCTGGCGCGCCACCATGCACACAGGATGAACAAGGTGATAACACTGGCCACAAAATATCATTGGGATGAGGCCACGGCAGCCAAAGAGATACTGATGCTGGACCCTGCGAAGATAGAGGCCAAGCTGCCTGCGTTCGCTGCCACATTGCAGCAGCGCCATGCGCCTAACGACTGGAAGGAAGTACTAAAGAAGACCGCCGATATGATGGTGGCCCTTGGTGTCAACAATACGCTAAAACAGGAAGACCATGCGGCCATAACCACACCTGTGCTGGTGCTGCTGGGCGATAGGGACAAGATGGTGACACAAGATGAGACACTTGCCGTATACAAGGCGCTACCTACAGCGCAGCTGGGTATACTACCGGGTACGCCACACCCTATAGAGCAGGTAGATGCGGCCCTGCTGGCTGCGCTCATTAACAGGTTCGCCGGGCAGTGATATTCCCACCCTTACTTCTGTTAAAGAAAATATAAGATCGCTTTTGTGCTTTTTGTTTACGAATTTCTTCGTAGGTTTGCTTACGAAACAATTCGTAGAACAGTAAAGACACAGGAATGAGCGAGACACCGAAACCTACCGAGAGCGAGCTGGAGATACTGAACATTCTTTGGGAGCGAGGCCCCAGCACTGTGCGCGATGTGCACGAGGTGCTGGAGCAGAGCAAAGAGGCAGGCTATACCACCACGCTGAAGTTGATGCAGATAATGCACGATAAAAAGCTGCTGGCCCGCGACACGGGCAGCAAGAGCCATGTATATACCGCTAATATATCGCAGGAGAAGACACAGGGCCAACTGGTAAAGAAACTGATAGATAGCATGTTCAACGGATCGGCATCGCAACTGGTGATGCAGGCGCTGGGCAACCACAAGACCAATAAGAAGGAACTGGACCAGATAAAGAAATACCTGGAGGAGATAGAAAAGAAGAGCAAGTAGTGTTTTAGTGTTAGCATGATACCATCACTTAATTCCCCAAAACTATTTTCTATGAGCGCCATATCCATTACATCTCTTGCGCACTCTTTCTCTTATGCACTGCTCTATTCGCTGTGGCAGGGGCTGCTTATCTACGGCATGCTTTTTGTAGTGCTCAGGGCGCTGCCCGGCATGGGCGCCCGCACCCGCTACAGCCTTTCATTTGGTGCACTGGCAGCGCTCTTCATATGGTTCGCCGATACATGGGAGAGCCAGTACAGCAAGCTGCAGGGCGTTACAGTATACATCACCCGTACAGCGGCCAATGGCGCTGTCACCGGCCTTGCACAGCCGCTCACCGCCAATGCCAGCACCCCGGCCCGGTTCGATATCTTCAGGGAGTACCTGCCGCTGGTAGGGCAGTATGTGCCCATCATCATGATGGTGTATAGCGTAGGCCTGCTGTTCATGCTGCTGCGCTTTAGCATCAATATGCGGCAGTTACGCTCGCTTACCAGCACAGCAGCATCTACACCTGCTACAGAGTGGACCGGGTTCGTGAACATGTGGCGGCACAATTTCGGCATATCGCGCCCGGTGCGGATAATGCTGTCTGAGCGGGTGAATGTGCCCATGATGCTGGGCGCGCTGAAGCCCGTGATACTGCTGCCTGTGGCCACCATCAATCACCTTACCACAGAGCAGGTAGAATCCATCATCATGCATGAGCTGGCTCACATCAAGCGGCACGATTATCTTTTCAATCTTGTTCAGACGGTAGTAGAGACCATACTTTTCTTCAATCCGTTCGTATGGCTCATGTCGTCCGTCATTCGCCGCGAGCGCGAGCATTGCTGCGACGACCTTGTAGTGTCCTGCGCTGCCGATCCGCTGCATTATGCCCGCGCCCTGGCACTGCTGGAAGAAGACCGTATGAATAATAACAGCCTTTCCCTGGCTGCGACAGGGAGCAGAAACCAATTGTTTGACCGTATAAAAAGAATAATGGAAATGAAAAAAGAGAATATCGCCCATCGCAGGTACTCGCTGGTGGTAGTAGCTGTGGCCGCCGCACTGTTCATTGCATCTATGACCACTTTCACCACCACATTTGCCCAGAAGGTAGAGACCGAGAAGAAGGCCGCACCGCAGAAGAAGACCACCACATCGAAGACAGTGACCGTAGACGGCAGCGGTAAGAAAAAAGTGGTGACAAAGACCAAAACCTCATCAGACATTACAGAGGATGAGGATGTGCATGTAGGCAATGTGAACGTAAAGGTGCTGGTAGATGACGATGATAACAAACATGGCCATGCCAGGGTAGTGACCGTGAACGATGTAGGCGACTGCTGCGAGGGCAAGAAGAAATGTAAGAAGATAGTGATGGCATCGGGCGGCAGAGGTGCCAACAGCATAGTGCTGAACCTGGACGACCTGGGCAAGGAACTGGAGAACGTACATGTAGAACTGGAGAACATAGACTGGGACCAGATACAGGCAGAGCTGAAAAGCGCCATGGCAGAGCTGAAGAACGAACTGAACATGGAGGACCTGGGCGAGGATATACGCGTAGAAGTAAAAAAGGCGATGGCGGATGCCCGCCGCGCACAGGCCGAGGCCAGGCGCGAGATGGCCGATAGCAGGCAGATGGCCGCAGAGGCAAGGGCCGAGGCTGCTCATGCCCGTGCTATGGCAAGGAATGGCCGCCTGCACTCTGATACGAACGACATAGAGACCATGCTGAACAAGATGCAGAAGGATGGCCTCATAGACAGGAACGAAAAATTCAAGATAGAGAAGGAGAACAACGAGCTGTATATAAATGGTCAGAAGCAGTCCGGGAAAGTATATGAGAAATACAGCCGCTACATGGAAGGGAAGGAAGTGACCATAAAAGGTGGCAAGGGCTCGCTGAACATCAATATAAACAACTAACGATACGTTTGCTTCATAAAAACCCCAAGGGGCCTCCTGTAAAGGAGGCTTTTTTGTTGTGAGTGGGATAGGGCAGGGCATTGGTAGCTGCGGCATTATTGGCTTACATTTGCCGGCATCAAAGAGTTTGCAATGGCACGATATGTACTGGAGGTGATGTATGATGGTACCTGCTTCCACGGGTCGCAGGTACAGGGCGAATTGCAGACCGTTCAACTTTTGGTGAATAAAGTGCTTTCCACCCTCTACCGCACGCCTATGGTCACCATTGGCGCCAGCCGTACCGACGAGGGGGTGCATGCGCTGTCGAACTTTTTCCACTTCGACGCCGATACCGAACCCCGCCCCGACCTGGTGTACAAGTGCAATGCCATATTGCCATCGGGGATGGCTGTGAAGAACGTATACCACGCGCCCTACGATTTCAATGCCCGTTTCCATGCCATAGAACGCAGCTATAGGTATAAAATATATGCAATAAAAGACCCATTTCTTGTGAACAGGGCACTTTACTATCCTTTTCGTATGCAGGAGGATCTGCTGCACGAGGCAGCGGCAGTGCTAAAGGGGTATAGCCAGTTCCAGTCGTTCGCAAAGCGGAACTCGCAGGTGCATACCTTCGATTGC
Organism: Nemorincola caseinilytica; assembly: GCF_039540515.1. Lineage (NCBI taxonomy): Bacteria > Pseudomonadati > Bacteroidota > Chitinophagia > Chitinophagales > Chitinophagaceae > Nemorincola > Nemorincola caseinilytica. Next base: position 174,074 of record NZ_BAABFA010000004.1, read on the forward strand.
ACCATCAATACATCCCGCTGGGAAAGGCATGGCAAAGAATTGCACTATGTTGTGTCGGCCAACAGGTTCCTGAGAGGAATGGTAAGGGGTCTTGTAGCCACCCAACTCAGGGTGGCAAGGGGCAGTATGGACATGGCCCGGCTAAGACAGATAATAGAAGCGCGCGATTGTACAAAAGCTTTTTTTGATGTGACAGGACATGGATTGTACCTGGAAGAGGTCTCTTATCCCGAAGGAATACTTCGCCCTTTGGGATACTTTAACTGAAAGTTCATATTTTTAAATACAAGAACACTCAAATGATATTTTTTAAGCACAGAAATATATTCCATTGTGTTCCAATTTAATGTTCCTCATTTACATCAAAAAAGTGTATTAAAATGAGGTGTAATGGAACGTATATTTAAAAAAAAATGAGTGGATAACAGGGAATAGTTTGATTTTTTGAGTATTTTTCGGCATTGTTTCCTAAACTATATTGATATGAGAATAGAACATGTATCCTCCCGACTTATTGCGAAAAAGAATGGCAACAGGCGGAGCGGCTTCAAAAAAGCGTTCCTATTGTCGGGCATGTTGATGGTTTTTTCCCCGCTGCTTTCTCAGGCACAGCTGGTAGCACCTGCTCCCCTGAACGGTAATAACCAGAACCATACGGTGTGCAGCGGCCTTGTTACCGACATCAGCGACTGGCTGAAGGTCACTGACCCGAATGTAGGTGAAACAATAACCTGGACCCTCATCAGCGGTCCTACAAATGGTACAATATCTGGCGATGGTACACAGGTGGCCGCGGGAGGCAGCGCCTCTATACCTACAGGTATGACCTATACGCCTACCACACCAGGCGCTACCAACGATGCCTTCGCGGTATTCATAGACGATGGCAATGGCGGTACAGCTACCATATCAGTTATCATTACCATAAATGCAGGCCCATCTATATCGGTAGGTACCATACTGCCGGTATGTTCGGGTATCACATCGGCTGTTATTCCCATAGCAGACCTCACGAATGTGGGCCCCGATACTGCTGAATTCGTATATACAGGCGCAGACCAGGGATGGACCGTGCCCGATTTCGTGACCAGCGTTCAGTTCGACCTCAAAGGTGCTTCGGGCGGCCGCGACAGCCACCTGGGAACAGGCAGTGGCGGCAAAGGTGGCCGTATACAAGGTACACTTACAGTTACACCCGGTGCCAACCTGGGTATATATGTAGGCGGGGCCGGTTCTGACGGTGTAGGTGCAGGTGTGGCAGAGGGCGGCTATAATGGCGGCGGCGATGCCTTCTTCTATTACTATGGCTCTGGCGGCGCCGGTGGTGGTGCTACTGATATACGCGTAGGCGGCAATGCCCTTACCAACAGGAAGGCAGTGGCCGGCGGCGGCGGCGGTAATGGTGCAGAACTGAGCACTATGTTCCCCGGTGGCAATGGCGGCGGCCTTATAGGCGGCAGCAGCGTTCCCAATGTTATGGGTTCTGCATCTAAGGGTGGTACCCAGGCACTGGGTGGCGCACCTGCATCGTACATAGGCTGGACATCGGGCGGCTTCGGCGTTACAGGCGTAGGCGGTAACGGTAGCACGCAGGGTATATCCGGTGGCGGTGGCGGTGGCTACTTCGGCGGCGGCGGCGGTATATGGAATGGCGGCGGCGGCGGATCATCCTATGCCGATGCATTTACCACTACCAGCGTAACGCATACACAGGGTGCCAATGCAGGCGACGGTATGGCCACACTCTACTATGTGAAGCCAGGTACATACACCATCATATGGGATGCTACAGCTTTCGCAGAAGGTTTCGAGAACCAGGCAAGCGTGCCCCTGCCGACATCGGCTATCACCTTCCCTGTACCTGCTACAGCAGCTGCAGGCACATACCACGGTACACTCACCATCAACAATGGCAACTGTAACAGCCCCAGCTACCCGATAGAGATAACCATCAAGCCTAAGCCTATAGTGAACAACCCCGGTACCATAGCTGCATGCGACGGTACCATGATACCCGACATCACTTTCGTAGGTACTGCCCCCAGTGCCAGCGACTATCACTGGGTGAACGATAACCCTGCTATAGGTCTGGCCGCATCGGGCGAAGGTCATATACTCAGCTTCCTGCCTGTGAACGGTACTTCTTCTCCTGTGATATCTAACATCACTGTTACACCTGTGGCCAACGGCTGTATAGGTGATGAAGAGGTATTCCAGTTGATAAGCAACCCCATACCAGAGCTCAACAGCACACTTACTCCTGCCTCGGTATGTAACAATACCGTGTTCAGCTACATACCCAACAGCCTGGCGCCCGGTACTACTTTTGCCTGGAGCCGCGATGCTGTGACCGGTGTGGACAATCCTGCATCCAGCGGTGCAGATAACCCTAACGAACTGCTGATGAACTCTTCTACCGACCCTGTAGCCGTAGCGTATGTATACACGCTCACTGCTGCCGGTTGCGAGAACATACAGACAGTGACCGTAGATGTGAACCCCACTATCGTGCTTACATCTACACACACGCCTACAGCGCTGTGTAACGATGCTGCGTTCAACTACACTCCCGTACCATCATATGCAGGTGCCAACATAGCATGGAGCCGCGCTGCGGTAACAGGTATCAGCAATGCTGCCAATACAGGTACAGGCGCTATAAGCGAGCCACTGCACAACACTACCACCACTCCAAAGACGGTGACGTATGTAGTGACCCTGAGCGAAGATGCCTGCTCTTACAACGAGAACGTGGTAGTAACAGTTAATCCTCCGCTCAACCTCACCAGCGCTACTTCTCTTGGCTCTGTGTGCGACAGTGTGGTAACATCGTACAGCCCTGTATCATCTGTACCTACGGCTGCAATGACCTGGAGCCGTGCAGCAGTGGCAGGCATCAGCAATGCTGCTGCCACAGGTACTAATGGTTTCAGCGAAACACTGGTGAACACTACTACTGGTTTCGTAAGCGTGGATTACGCATATACAATGACCGCCTTCGGCTGTACCAATACACAGAACGTATCGGTGACAGTGAAGCCAAGGCCAAGGCTCAGCAGCTCGCTCACGCCTAATGGCATATGCACCAACATGTACTTCGACTATGTACCTGCAAGCGGTACAGCAGGCGCTACCTATATATGGGCGCGCGATGTGAAGGCCGGTATCAGCAATGGCGCTATGATGGGCTCGGGCAGTGTACACGAGGTACTGGTGAACACTACCGACCTGCCAATAACCGTTCCTTACATATACACCAGCACTGCTAACGGCTGCCCCCACCAGGATACTGTGAAAGTAGTGGTGAACCCCCTGCCAAAGATCAGCAACAACTCTGACGACCTTGCCGTTTGCGATAGCGCACTGTTCTCATTCTCGCCCACAAGCATCACTCCCGGCGCTACCTTCGCCTGGACCCGCGCTTATGAGGCCGGTATATCGAACCTCGGTTCTACAGGTGCCGGCAACCCTAACGAACGCCTGAACAACACTACATACATCAGCGTAGCTGCTACATATGTATACACCATCACGGCCAACGGCTGTAACAATACACAGAACGTGATAGTGCAGGTGCGTCCTTCGGCAGTACTTACAAGCAATACTGCTGTAGTATGTAGCGCTGCTCCTTTCGAGTTCGAGCCCGTTAGCTACTCTACCAATGCTTCATTCGCATGGTCTCGTGCCAAGGTAACAGGCATCACTCCCGATGTAGCAGATGGCGAAGGCAAAATAGAGGACGTGCTTACCAGCAGCTCTTCTAATCCCGTAGTAGTTACTTACGACTACATACTGACCGTAGACGGTTGCGACAACCCACAGAAAGTGTTCGTGACAGTGAACCCTGCACCATCAGTAGCTGTGATAGGCACTCATCCTGAAGTAGAGCTGTGCAACAACTCTATGTACCAGAACTTCGGCGCTGCTACCCCTGCTCCTGCAGGTTTCACATATAGCTGGAGCGTTAGCAATGCTATACTGCACTCTACAGGCAATAACGGCCAGTTCGCAGTAGTGAGCTTCACTAACCCCGGCAATGCAGTAGTTACCCTTACCACACACAACAGCAGCACTACATGTACCTCACTGTCGAACTACAATGTGAAGGTGAATGCAGGTTCTGCCATCATACCAGAGGTTATCTACTATCAGAACCAGTTCATCTGCAAGAGCAACCAGGTATCGAGCTACCAGTGGGGTTATGACGACGCCAACACATTCGACTCTACCGTACTTGTAGGCGAGACCAACCAGAACTACTCTAATGCGTTCCCCGACTTTTCAGGCAAGTACTACTGGGTGATCACGAACGCAGGTGGCTGTATACAGAAGACCTACTTCAACAGGCCTACAGGCATAGTAGATATGAACGATGCAGTAGCAGGTATGAAGCTGTATCCTAATCCTGCTATAGATGTTGTGAATGTAGAGGTAAGCGCTTCAGTAAGAGGTGAAATAACGATGGAAGTGTTCAACCTGCTGGGACAGAAGGTACAGAGCGTAAAGGCAGTGAACAACAGGGCTGTTATAAGCATAACAGATCTTGCGGCCGGCGCTTATATAGTTGATTGTTACAGCGATGGCACGAAAGTTGCCGCCGCCAGGTTCATTAAAAACTGATCTTCTTAAAATAAAAATTCCAGTAGATGAAAAAACTGTTCTTCTTGTTGATAGCAGCCAATGGAGCGTTATCAGCCATCGCACAGACGACACCACCACCCAAGAAGTACACGACGGATGACGGGCTTCCTCGCTGGGTGATAGATATAAATGCAATGGGCGGTATGCTCACTCAGGATATAACCACTACCAATCCTGTGCTCAACTATACCAATGCGCTCAATTCATCGGGCATAGGCAGCGTGAAGTTCGAAAATGGGATGTCTTATGGAGGCAATGCGCAGATAGGTTTCTTCTTCGATAAGAAGAGCCACTTCGGTATAGGTACAGGTCTTATGTACCTGATGCAGACCGGCGATGCCACACTGGACAAGTATAAGGTAGAGTTCCAGTCTACGGACGGCAATGGCGATGTGTTCCGCCAGATCATCACTTCTGCCAACCCCATAAAGGAGCAGCTGAAGATGACCAACATCAGCATACCGCTGGTGCTGAAATTCAAATACAGGTTCACAAAACGCTCGGGTATCACCGCCGATGCGGGCCTGGTGTACAACGTGTCTATGAAGAACGAGTACACTACCGATGCAAGGTTCAACTACGAGGCCATATACAAGCATGTGAACACCGGCAATGGTGTAGCTACGGTATATGACAATTCGCCCACTCCGGGCGGTACGTCGCTCCTCATCACTGCCGACCAGTACCTGAAAACGCATCCCGGTGGCGATGCAGCAGCATACCTCACATCGCAGCGTATAAACAATGGCTACAATGTGGGTTGGGATGTACAGGCAGCAAAGACCACAGGCTCGGTGTCTTATGCACAGAGCTCTGTAGGTTTCATGTTCCAGCCTTCTTACAGCCTGTACCTTTCAGACAAGGTAGCGCTGAACATAGGCGGCTATTACCTGTACCAGCTGTTCACACATGCGCCTACAGGTGCACACCTTACCGACAGGCTGGGTGAGTACAACTCCTTCCTGAGCAATTCTACCACCACCAAAGCATCTTCTTACGGTGGTAACCTGGGCGTTCGTTTCTACTTCTCTAAGTTCAGCGACAGGGATAAGGATGGCGTGCCTAACAGGATAGACAAGTGTCCATGGACACCGGGCGTACCCCAGTTCGACGGCTGCCCCGATACCGATGGCGACGGCATACCCGACTCAGAGGACTCATGCGCGGATGTACCCGGTCTGAAGCACTTCAACGGTTGCCCCGATAGCGATGGCGATGGTATACCTAACTATGACGATGCTTGCCCTTACCAGGCCGGTCCTGCCAAGTTCATGGGTTGCCCCGATACCGACAATGACGGCATACTGGATAGCGAAGACAAGTGCCCCAACGAGGCCGGTCCGGCATCTAACGATGGTTGCCCCATACCTCCTCCGCCACCACCACCACTGCCTGCTCCTGCACCGCTGCGCGAGCATGATATGACCGAGCCCATACTCTTCCAGATAGGCAAGGCCAAGATCAGCGAAGAGTCGTTCCCCATACTGGCAGAAGCGATAATGGAGCTGAACACGCACGAGAACGCTTACATAGTTATAGATGGTCATACCGATATAACCGGTGGTAATGCTGTGAACGATGCGCTTTCATTCCGCCGTGCGAACGCTGTGAGGAAATACCTCATAGACATGGGCGCTAACCCCAAACGCCTGGTAGCGATAGGCCATGGTAGCCGTCAGCCGGTAGCTGACAACAATACCGCCGAAGGCCGCTCGAAGAACCGCAGGGTGATAATGTCGCTGAAACACCGCTAATAGTACCCGAAAAGGGTAGAGATATGGAGAGGGCAGCCCGCAAGGCTGCCCTCTCTGCTATAATATGTGGCTCTGAAATTCCCTACCTATTTCACACCGCGGGGCGCGCACCGTATGTGCGCTACTGTGTATCTTGCAGGGGTATGAAGCATATATTCAGTTCCATCCTGCTGGTGGTAGGTCTGTTGGCCCCGGCCCATACATTCGCATTCGACCGTGCCGATACCCTGCGCGGCAGCAATGGGCGTGGCCGTAGCTGGTGGGATGTACGCCGCTATCACCTGGATGTGCGGTTCGATACCCTGAAAGAAAGCATTAGTGGACGGGTGCAGATATTCTACAAGATCACCGGTGCCACTACCGATAGCATGCAGATAGACCTGCAGGAACCCATGCAGTTGGATAGTGTTTTTGTCATACCTTCTATCCACTCATCGCGCATACAGCGGGCGGCCTTTGTAAGGGACGGCAATGCATGGTGGATATTGCACGACTTCCGCAGAACCCCTATGGATAGCACGGCATCGCTGGTGCTTTACTACCATGGCACACCCCGCAAGGCAGTGAACCCACCCTGGGATGGTGGCTTTAGCTGGCGGCATGATGAGGCAGGGGTACCGCTCATAGCGGTATCGTGCCAGGGACTGGGTGCCAGCGTATGGTGGCCCTGCAAGGATGCCCAATGGGAAGAGCCTGAACAGGGTATGCGCATAAGCCTGGAAGCGCCTGCCAACCTGCAGGCCATAAGCAATGGCCGCAAGGAAAGTGAGCATAGCGATGGCAGCTACAAAACGACCATATGGGAAGTACGCAACCCGATAAACAATTATGATGTTACCTTTTACATAGGCGACTATGTACACTGGAGCGATACCCTGCTAGGCGAAAAAGGTAAGCTGGACCTGGGTTATTATGTACTGCGCAGCAATGAGGAAAAAGCCCGCAAGCAGTTCGAGGTGGTAAAGCCAATGATACGCTGTTTCGAGTACTGGATGGGCCCATATCCCTTTTATGAGGATGGCTATAAACTGGTAGAAGCACCCTACCTGGGCATGGAACACCAGAGCGCCATTGCCTATGGCAACGATTACAAGATGGGTTATAAGGGGTACGACCGCTCGCTTACGGGTTTTGGGCTGAAGTGGGATTACATCATCATTCACGAAAGCGGGCATGAGTGGTTCGGCAATAATGTGACCGCGCGCGATATGGCCGACAACTGGATACATGAGGGCATCACCTCTTACTCAGAGGCGCTCTTTACCGAGTGCCAGCAGGGATGGACAAAAGGACTGAAGTATAGCCGTGGCCTGTGGCATAATATAAAGAACGAGGCGCCCGTTGTATCATCTTACGGAGTGAACTCGGAAGGCACGGGCGATATATACGAGAAGGGCGAGGCGATAATGCACATGATACGCATACTTACCGGCGACGATCAAAAATTCAGGGCCATGCTGCGCGGGCTGGGCAGCGAGTTCTATCACAGCACCGTTACCACGGCACAGGTAGAAGAATACATAGCGCGTATGACAGGCCTGAAGCTCAATGCCTTCTTCGATCAGTACCTGCGCCGAAAGGATATACCCGAGATAGAATATAGCGTGAGCAATGGTGAGCTTAGTTACAGGTTCACGAATGTAGTGCCCGGTTTTTCTCTGCCATTATCTGTAAAGGCAGGCGATAGAACTGCCTCTATCACAGTGACATCAGAATGGCAGAAAATAAAATGGGAGAGTGGGTACAATGTGAAATTCTCTGAGGACCTCCTTATTAAGGTAAAGTAGCTAAGATGCACTGCAGTAGCGGGTTTTAGTATTTGTTTATACCTTCTTTAACCTCATTTACACAGGTCGTGTCGTAACTTTATACTTCACTAAAGATCTGTGCTATGAAAAGGAAAGATCAGGATCCCAACGTGAGGAATACCCGCATGGACCCGGCGGCCTCACGATCGGGCGGTAAAAGGGTAGAGAACAAGGATGACCTTGACTCCCGTACCGGCGAAGAACAGGAAAATAAGGGTTCGCACGTTACTCACAACCGAAAGGGTGTAAAGAGTGACAAGAAACACTAGGCCGAAAGATAAAGAACGGCCATATCTGAACTGGCAGCACATGTGTGCTGCCTTTTTGTTGCTATGGTGTAAAAGGCCCTACATCAGGCAGGGGTGGAAATTCACCGCCATTGTTCTCCATTACCACGCTGTCTACATAAGTGTTTATGATACTATCGAGCTGCTCGCCCATACCAAAGAGCACATGTACCTCTATAGGCAGTATGACAATGGCAATCCCCCATTGCACCAGCTTTTCGTAGTGCAGGCGCAGGCGGGTGGCATCTTTTTCGGTGGTCACTATTATCTTGTTGGGGGTGTCCCAGTTGTCGTAGGCGGTCTTTATCTCCTCCAGGTCTGACGATACGAAGTAATGATGGTCTTTGTAGGGCAGTGAGTGTATGCCCGTCACATGCTGCCCCAGGAAGGCCACAAGCGGCTCGGGTCGGGCTATGCCGCACACCAGCAGCGCATGGGTGCCTGCTATGTTCACCGGCTGACCGGTAAAGAAGTCGTAGGGCATATTGTATCGCAGCCCGGTGAAGAATACCTGCTGGTGCGGCTTTGGGGCTATACGTTTTACCATCTCATCGGCCTGCTGGCGTGGGAAATTCTCCGGGCATTTCGATACTATGATGATGTCGGCACGTTTAGCGGCGCTTTTGCTTTCGCGCAGGTTGCCGAATGGCAGTATATGATCGCTGTAATAAGGGTGCGAACGGTCGGTGATGAGGATGTTCATACCTGCCTTTACAGATCGGTGCTGGTAGGCATCGTCCAGCAGTATGACATCCACACCGGGCCTGCGCTGCAGCAGGGAAGGTATACCTGTCATTCGCTCTTCGGCCACACTCACTACCAGCTCGGGAAATTTCAGGTGGTATTGCATGGGCTCATCGCCTATACGCAATGCATTGGACTGTTCATTTGCCAGCAGGAAACCACGCGTATGCCGCTTGTAGCCCCGGCTCATAGTGGCCACGCGGTAGCGGTATTGCAGTAGCCTTATGAGATACTCTACATGAGGTGTTTTGCCTGTGCCGCCTGTAGAGAGGTTGCCTATAGATATGACCGGCACGCTGAAGCGTACCGAGGAATAGAAACCGGTATCGTACATGCGGTTGCGCAGCCACACCAGCGCGCCATATATAAGGGCGAACGGGAACAGCAGCAAACGGAATATATAGTAGAAAACGTTTCCCTGTGACATTGTGCTGCAAAGAACGCGCAAAAAACACAAACCCCGGATAAATGGATATGATATGCGTATACAAAAAAGAACAGCCCTGTACTATACAGGGCTGTTCCTTGATCTGTTATGCGCGGTATTAGTGTTGTTTAGTAAAACGGATGGCGCTATTGGCCGTGGCGGTGCGTACACTCAGTATGTACATGCCATCGGGCCATATGTCGGCCGGCTGCACATAGGTGTCTATGTTGCCATCATTTGTTATGGTACTGGTGCTATATATCACCTGCCCCATCATATTGGTCACTTCCAGCCATACCTCGGTATCTGTACCGGTGTTCAGTGAGCCTTTTAGGTAGAAGCTGCCATTGTTGGGGTTAGGGGAAAGGGAGATGCCTGTTAAGCCTGGTCCCACTTGGTCTATACCTGCAGCCACCTTCATCTTTACCGAGTTGAAAGAATGATAGGAACACAGGCCCGAGCCCCATACCACGCAGGTAATAGAGTCGTTATTGGCAAGTGCAGCAGTGGTATATGTGGCCGCAGTAGCACCGGGAATAGCTGTTTTGTTCTTTACCCATTGGTAGCCGGGTGTGGCCCCTGCGCTTGCCGTTGCAGCCGTGAATGTGACACGCTCACCGGCAGCTATGTTCAGGCCCGTATTGGCCGATATGGATACAGAAGGCGCATAAACACTATCTACATACATAGTAATGGCATTGCTGGCCACATTGTTGCTGCTGGTGCAGCGATAGTTGCTGTTCAGCCGTACCGATACCACATCGCCATTAGCAGGCGCGTAGGTATATACCGGGCCTGTGATACCAGTAGATGTAGCGCCCTTGTACCATGTATATACCGGCCCGGCGCCGCCATATGCCGTGCCGGCCACGCTGTATATAACGGGTGTATGCTGGCATACTCTGGTGTTGGTGGCTGCAATGGTCACAGCGGGTGCCTGGTAGGGCACTACCACCATGGTCACACCATCGGTAGCAGTGGTAGTGGTAGGGCATACTACATTGCTGGTCAGCACTACATTCACTACATCGCCATTGGCAGGCGTATAGCTGTAGGTGTCGCCGGTACCCATGGGCATACTGTTCACGCTCCAGGCATAGGTAGGTGCAGTGCCGCCGCTCACAGGCGTGGCCGTAAAGGTGACCGCAGTGCCGCTACATACGGTATCGCCTGGTGTGCTGGTCACCGATACTGCGGGGGTAGACAATGGTATGATGGTGATGACCGCACTACCCGTCATATCGGCCGCGCAGCCTGCTATATTCAGTGCAGTAACCGTATATGTGCCTGCCGCAGTATATGTGCCGAAAGATATAGCTGCCCCTGTACCCACTTCTGAGGAGATGTAGCCGCTGCCATCGTATAGGTCGTATGTAGTGGCTGTGGCAGAATTGTCGAGCCCTATTGCAAGCCCTGTTCCACCTGCGCAATAGCTGCCTATGCCTGTTACCGCAAAGGCCTCCGGCGGATCGCTCACGGTCACATCGGCAGTGGCCTTGCAGCCCGATGCCAGCTCATAGGTAATGGTGGTAGTGCCTGCACTTAGCCCTGTCACCTCGCCGGTGGTGCTTACTGTGCCAACGGCCATATCACTACTGCTCCAGGTGCCACCTGTAGGTGAGCTGCCAAGGCTGGTCACATCGTGCAGGCATATGGCAGTAGTGCCGGTAATGACCGCAGGCGATGGTGTTATCGTCATGGTAGTGATGCCGGATACTGCATTGGGGCTCGTGATGCAGCCATAGCCTGTCATCACCACATCTACTTCATCGCCATCAGCAAGGGCAGAAGAAGTGTAGGCATCGAAAGTGGCCCCAGGTACATCGGCACCATTGATGCGCCATTGGTAAGATGGTGCAAGGCCGCCATTTGTGGGGGTAGCAGTAAATGTCACATGCTCGCCTGCGCAGATAGCGGTAGCTGTAGCGCCCACGCTTACCGATGCCGTACCTGCTACAGCGGTCTCTGGGGTCAGTGTGCCGAGGCTCTCACCACCTGCTATGCCTATAATGGTGCCCGATAGCACTGAGATAGTAACATTGCCTGCCGATGGGCTGGTGGTAGCAGGGCGGGCCTGCAGGTCGTTCACCCGTATATGGTCAAGGGCCATGTCGCCGGTGCCACTCACATTTATGGTGATGGCCGCTGACGTGAATGATGCTATGGTAGAAGACCCCTCCAGGTCGCCAGTAGATACAGATATGGCGGGTATGTGCGCTGAATTGAATTCCCAGCCTGCCGGTGCATCAATCCTTATGCTTATGAAGAATGTGCTGCCGGTATTTCCGAACCCATATGTATCTACCTCATCTATCCCTATGGTATTGAGCGCTGTCCATTTGGGCGATAGCCCTGCAGCGGCATAGTTGGTACATATGATGTTATTGGTCGATGTGCGTGTCACCGAAGCCGTAGTGGCATTGGCCACCACAGGTATGGCCAGCAATAGCGTTATCGCTGCCCTCCTTATTTTCCTCAGTATATTTCTTTTTTCCGGGCATCGGGATGTTAGCATAATGGTCGGTTTTTAAGTGAAGAGATGGTAAGTGAGCGGTGTTCAAAGTTACAAATTAATGACAATGCCCGGTAGGTATAAGGGGCCGTGAGATCCATATGTTTCGGGTAATGTATCGTTGTTCTAGACCCACAATTCGTACCTTTGCGATCCATGCAAACAACATCAGACCGTGAGCAGGCCGTAGTGATGCCGAATGCGGCATCGGCACAGAGCAAAAAGGAGCAGGTGGCCGAAATGTTCAATAACATTGCGGGCAAGTACGACCTTCTGAACCATCTTCTTTCTCTGGGTATAGACAAGACATGGAGGAAGAAGGCCATAGCCGTGGTAAGCGCCATAAAGCCTGCTGCTATACTGGATATAGCTACCGGTACCGGCGACCTGGCCATAGCCGCCGCGCGCGCTACCGATGCGCATGTGACAGGCCTGGATATAGCGGTACAGATGCTGGACCATGGCCGGAAGAAAATAAGCGAGCTGGGGCTGGACAAATGCATAGCCATGCAGCAGGGCGATAGCGAAGCGCTGCCTTTCGAGGCCAATAGCTTCGATGCGGTGATGTGTGCCTATGGTGTGCGCAACTTCGAGAACCTGGAGGCAGGCCTGCGCGAGATGCAGCGGGTGATGCGCCCCGGCGGGCAACTGGCCATACTGGAATTCTCATCTCCCACGGCCTTTCCCGTGAAGCAGCTCTACGGCATGTACTTCAAATATGTGCTGCCTGCTATAGGACGCATGGTGTCTAAACATAGCAGGGCATATACCTACCTGCCCGAATCGGTACAGGCATTCCCTGATGGGCAGCGTTTCTGCGATATACTTACCAAATGCGGTTTCAGCAAGGCCAATGCACGCCCGCTGACCCTGGGTGTGACCACGCTGTATACAGCCACCAAATAAAGCTTCGGTTAAAAGTATTTTTCTACTGTAAGGCCGTAATTCAGAAGCGTATTCTCGCGCCCTGTACGGTTAAAACGGTTGTAGGTATAGGTGGTATTCAGCGACAACCATTTGCGCACCTTTACACCCAGCGTGGCATTGCTGCGTATTATGTAGTCTGTAGAAGAATTGAACGAATTCTGGTAAAAAGACATGCTGCTGATGGTGACCATATCTTTTATCACGAACCTGAACGACAAGCGGAACGAATTGCGGTAAGTACTGTACTTGTCCGTAGAGTCTGCCAGTATGATGTTGCTGTTCTCATAAATGATACCGTCGCTCACGTTCAGGTAAGCATTTTTAGTATCCAGTATATTGTACGCTATGCCAGCGCCCGCCTGGTACTGGTCTATTATCTTCAGCGAGAAGCTGGACGTATAGTTGGCAAGCCCCCAATAGTAAAAGTTGGGAAATGTCTTGTACAGGTTGATGTCGGCAGTGGCCACTACGTCATTGTTGGTAAGGTTGCCCTGCTGCTGGCCATACAGCCAGCTCACATTGCCATTGCAGGCATAGGCTTTTTGCCGTATACCCAGCTTCAGCATATTCGACAGCACGAAAGAGCTGTTGGTAGTGGTCTTGTTGTATGTGCCGGTAGATACCAGCCCCGCATAGTGGTGTACAGAGTCGCTATACTGGGCATGGCACAGCATAGCGCCACATACCGCCGGCAACAGTAGTAGATACTTCCTCATAGTAATGTAAAGGTACTAACAGCTGCTTAGCCCAGCTGTTTCCACGCCATGATGCCGCCTGTAAGATTCACTACATTGGTAAAGCCTGCCTGCTCCAGCATCAGCCCGGCCTGTGTGCTGCGTGTGCCGCCTTTGCAATGCAGTATCACCTCTTCGTTGCGCAGGTCTTCCAGTTCCTCCAGTTGCATACCCATTATCTGGCCCAGGGGTATCAGCTTGCCGCCCATATTATATTCAGCATATTCTGCAGGTTCGCGTACATCTATTATGTTCAGTTTTTCACCGGCATCTATGCGTTGTTTCAGTTCTGCTGCTGTTATCTGTTTCATATGTCTTGTGTTGTGTGTTCCTTTCCCTTACAGGTGTTCGTCTCTACTCCTTTATGAGCTTTATGGCAGGGTATATGGCATCGCCGCTTACCAGGCGTGCAAAGTATATGCCGGGTGCGAAAGACGATATGTCTATGCTCATGTCCCTGCTCACAGCGCCCTCTGCCACTTTGCGGCCCTGTATGTCCATAATGGCATATGTGGCGCGTGCGCTACCTTCATGGTCTATTCTTACTACATCCCTGGCGGGGTTGGGGTATATGTTCCAGCTCCATTTCACTGCGGGCACATCGGGCAGGCGTGTACCTGTTACATCCTGGCCCAGCAGGGGGCGCATCATTATGGCCCCGCTGATGAGCGATGGCTCCCATGCCGATAGTACTTTGAAATAGGTGTGGTTGCTGCCTATACGGTTCACATCCAGCCCCAGGTACAGGCTGTCGCTGCCGCTCTCTGCAGGCAGAAATATTCCTGCGAAGAAGGTGCCCGGTGGCAGTGGCAGCGCATCGTCGAAGCGATATACCCAAAAATTGTTGATGGTGTCGGCATAGCCGGGCATACAGTACTCTTTGGTATACAGCAGCTCATCGGCCGGGGCGCCATTCACGCCTGCCAGTGAGCGGTATACATTGATGTTGAAACCTTTATTGAAGGCGAACGGTACCTGCCTGCCAAAGTATATGGACATGCCGCGCATGGTATCGGCCCGGTTCAGGTGGTGCTCTATGGCTATACGGCCCGGCAGGGTAGGGTACAGGCTCAGGTAATAGCTTTTTTCGGCAGAGCCATCGTCATAGGCCAGGTAGTTGTCGAATACCTGGTCGCGTATCACGGTATCATTGTCGGTAGGGTCGCCGGGTGCAGGCGATGTGATGAAGAACTTGTTCTGGAAAATGACCTTCTCGTAATACCCCAGGCTGGATAGCGGCAGCAATGTAACGTATTGTGGAAAGGTGACCTGCTGCACAGTATTTGCCGGTACCGTTACCGGCGTTAATGTTGCGGGTTTCAGCAGTGTACCCAGGGGTAGTGCGGTAGCGGTATAGGCATCGCTCACGCCTACCGGCATATTATAGTTGTTGCGCAGGCTGCATATGTACTGCGTAGCACGCTCTGCCGCCGGGTTGGTGAAATACTGGCGATATGGTATGGATGTATAGTCGTTGAGCAGAAAGGTAGGCTCTGCAGTGAATCCAAGGTCATTCACAACAGTATCGCCTGCCGACCGGCCTGCACCAAGGCGTATATAGTCTACGTTCCATATGGCATCGGCCCAGGCCAGCGCTGCCTTGTTGATGAATGCGAACTGGAAGAAGCTATCGAAATACAGGGTGTCGGTAATGGGTATCATCACCTGCCTGAAGGGCTGTAGTGTGCTGCCCGGTGCCGACCATATTTTTACATACCCGCCAAATCTCGTTTTGAAGAAGAGCATGAGCGAATCCTGAGGCAGGGGGTAGAAGCCATTGCCCTGTGGCTGGTAGAAAAAGCTGAAGTACACACTATCACCGGGGGCTACCACATTCAGGCTTAGGTTTATGGGCTGCGATGTGAGCGAATCGGCAATGCGGAAAGTGGTGTTGCTGAACGAATCGTAGGGTATGCCCCGCTGGTCCAGCGCATCGAACGTGGCTACGCCGCGGCTTATGGGTTTGAAGCCCATGGTGTTGTTGATGTATACATTGCGGTCCGTCCATTTTGCCATGTCGGGGTAGACGCCGGTATTGGTAAAATCTTCGAAGAAGGGTAGGGGTAGCGGATCGGTAGCGGAAGTTTTTTTGGCAAATACCGGTGAGGCAGTTACAGGAGTATTGAAAAGAGCAGGATTATAATTGATATGACCCTCATACTCCTGCCCATGGGCCAGGCCCGCAAGCAGCAATATGCCGGTAATGAATATCTGTAAGACGATGATCCTGTGTTTCACTTGCTCATTCTATATTTTGGGTCATAGTTATTAACGCTGCGTCACTGGTTCGTATTGCTCGGGCCCTGGTAGATATCCTGCGGTGCAGGGTTCTGCATTATCTGCAGGTCTATGAAGTCTCCCATCCTTATACGGTTCTTCTGCCCTGCATCGTTCAGCTGGCGTGGGCGCTGGTCGGTAACTATGGCCGATGGGGTATCGGTTATCTGGTCCATCTGGCTGGCCGGCACCATCATCGGTTGCAGGTTGAACTGGGTGAGCAGTATCAGTGCCTCATCTACCGTCATACCGGTCACATTAGGTACATCCCATTCGGTATTGCCCAGGCCATTGCCTATCACCAGGTCTATCTTGCTGCCCTGTGTTATCAGTGCGCCTGCGGCTATGGGTTTGCCCTCATAGCTTGCTTCCAGTATGGCGCCCATGGCTATATCGGCCCTGTAGGTGGTATCGCCTACCATCAGCTTGTTGTTGCGCAGTATCATTTCGGCACTGCGGTAAGACAGGTCCTTTATGTTGGGCATGGGTATGCGCGGCGGTGTCAGCATGTTCACCGTCAGAAATATGGTACGACCTTCCTTCACCAGCGATCCTGTATCGGGCACCTGTTTCAGTACGCTCATGGGCCGGAATGCAGGCTCGTAGGTAGAGTCTATGGCCACATCGAACTTCAGGTCTTTCAATATCTTTATGGCGCTGTCGGCACGTTTGCCACGCACGTCAGGCGTCAGTACTTCCTTGCCATGGTTGGTAACACAATGCAGCGATGCGAAGAACAGTATGTACAGCAATACACACGATACCAGCACCACTGCCAGGTTCAGCAAGAACGAATTTTTCAGTTTTTCCTTCATATTGCGCGATACATGCTTGTATCGTAATTATTTATTGTTGTTCATGCAGTCTTCCAGCAGCTCGCCGTAGAAGTCCTTCAGGTGCAGGCCGGCGGCCCTTACCTGCTGTGGTACTATACTGTTCTCGCTCTGGCCGGGCATGGTGTTCACTTCCAGGAAGAACAGCTTGCCTGTTCCCTTCTGCAGTATGAAATCCATGCGCACTACGCCACGGCAGTTCAGGTGGCGGTATATATGCATGGCCTTGTTCTCCAGTTGTTCGCGGGTGGTATTGTCTATTTCGGCAGGTGTCACTTCGCGTGTCACGCCGGGAGTATATTTGGCCTCGTAGTCAAAGAATTCGTTCTTGCTTATTATCTCGGTAGCGGGTAGTGCACGCAGGTAGCCATTGGTACGGTATACGCCTATGGTCAGCTCGCGGCCTTCTATGAACTCCTCTATCAGCACCTGGTCGTCTTCTTTGAAAGCCTTTTCTATGGCAGGCAGCAGGCCGCCTACATCCTTTACCTTGCTCACGCCCAGGCTGCTGCCGCTCTCGTTCGGTTTCACGAAGAGGGGTAGTTTCAGTTGGTCCAGTATGGCACCCATAGAGAAGGGTTCGCCTTTTATGAGGTGTACGGCATTGGCTATGTTCACTACATTGAAGGAGCGTACCACCTTGTTGCAATAGCTTTTATTGAAGGTAAGCGCCGATACTATAGAGTTGCATGTGGTATAGGGTATCTGCAGCATGTCCAGGTAGCCCTGTATACGGCCATCTTCGCCGGGTGTGCCATGAATGGCTATGAATACACAGTCGAAATTTATTTTCTTCCCGTCTATGGTCAGCGAGAAGTCGTTGCGGTCCACATTTAACCTCTGTCCGTTGTGCTCATGGCACCATCCTTCCTTGGTGACGATTATCTTATAAACGTTGTATCTGCTGGCGTCAAGGTTCTTTTCTATTGTCTCTGCTGTCTTTATGGATATTACATATTCGCCTGAATATCCGCCGGCTAGCAAGGCTATGTTTTTGTTCATTTTATATACTTCTGTGGTAAGGTAGCCAAAGGTAAGGAAAGCTCATGCATTTTACAGTACCCACAGTAAATTTTGGATATGCTTTGCAAGTTCGCTACAGACGCATTCCCGGCATGCGTAATGAGGCACGGACGATGCCATAAATAAAGAGCCCCTGCAGTATGCAGGGGCTCCTGGTATAGTATATCTTTTGTGGTATTAGTGAGCGCGGCCCTTCGCAGGTGTCACCCTGTTCACATCGTCGGCAGGTGCTTTCCATGCCATCCTGTTGAAGTA
Source organism: Nemorincola caseinilytica (assembly GCF_039540515.1). Taxonomy (NCBI): domain Bacteria; kingdom Pseudomonadati; phylum Bacteroidota; class Chitinophagia; order Chitinophagales; family Chitinophagaceae; genus Nemorincola; species Nemorincola caseinilytica. The sequence continues at coordinate 192,296 of NZ_BAABFA010000004.1, forward strand.
GATACGGGCGCCGAGCACTATGCCATAGTTGCTGGTCTTCGCTGTCTGCATCTCGTTCAGCAGAGAGTTATAGTTCACCGTGCTGGTGCCTGTTGCAGCATCCTTTATCTTGGTATCGGTAAGGCGCAGTGCGTTATTGTTCGATGTATTGGTGAAAGACTGTGCGGTATAGTATACACCTGCCCTTATGCATATGTTCCTTACCACCATGTAGTTCACAGCTACTTCGCCGGTATAGCCCAGCGAACCCGACTTGTAAGCCACATCACCCTTCTTTTCGTTGGCGGCCAGGTTCAGACCCACGCTTTTGCCTATGCTATCGTGGTGCATGAAGTATTTCACTACATCGCCCTTGGGGAAATCTTTCAGGTATTCGGCCTTGGTGATGATGAGCGACGACGGATCGGGTATGGGCGAGTTGTCGTACACCAGCTCCGGACCCTCGAATTTGTAGATGGCCTCATAGTCGAAGCGGGCATCGGTCTCGTAGCTGTTGGTCACCTTTATGTTGTACAGCAGACCTGCGTCTACGGTAAGGGCCAGCTTGTCGTTGAAGTCTTTCTTGTAGCGCAACAGTATGGGCACGTTCAGGCTCTTGCTCACTATGGTCTCCTTTATGCCGCGGGTAGTAGATATCACCTGCCTGAATATAGGATAGTTCTCGGTAGATGACCTGAATTCTATATGGAAGGTATCGAGGCTGAGGGTGCCTTTCTGCTGGTAGTAATTGATACCAACACCTATACCCAGCGAACGTTTACGGTTGAAATAATATCCAAGACGGAAGTCATAGCCTATGGATTGGCCTCCGGTGAATTTGATATCACTTTGTGTAGCATTCAGAGCGTCGGGGTAGTTCTCAGAGAAAGGGATAGCAGTGATCTTCTGATTGAGCAAGCCGCCATTTACTTGCAGGTCTGCCGATAAGCTGCGAAAATATTCGCTCCTCACCTGACCAAGCGCGCTTTGAGCGTTCAATGCAACAATTGAAGCCACTAAACATAGAATTCGCTTACTCATGTATACGATTTTAATGATCGATTATTACTTCTTTATTTACTAACTACTAGGCAATATTACGCAGAAATATGAATGTTTTTCATGCATTCTGTAATAAAAAATGTTACAGGTAGACCGACGGATCGATCCCATACACATTAGCCTATATGGCAGCAAATTTAACAAAATTAATTTACTAACAAGCCCTGCCATGAACAAAAAATAAAAAAATAATGAATTGGGAACATAAGATATCGAAGCATGGCGCAGTAAGATACAAATTAAATTGTTTTTAAATAAATAGGCCGTAAAAAATATGGGCTACAGCCGTTGGTAAGGTGTACAGATATTTTCGGCCAATATGTTTTTGAGACATGTGTAGAATACATTTTGCCGCTCCGGCCGGCCGGGTTTTTAACATTATATTCATTACCTTGTAAGACGCCTATCTTCTATCTTTATCGCTGACCCGTATTTTATATAAAAAAAATTAGTTAATGACGCATCTTCCACCACTTATATCAGACCTGGGCCTGGTAATGGGGGCAGCGGCCGTAGTGACACTCGTGTTCAAACGGCTGAAGCAACCCACTGTACTGGGTTATATACTGGCAGGCATAATGGTAGGGCCTCACTTCCCGCTATTCCCCAGCGTGGCCGATACGGAAAGCGTAGATGTATGGGCGCAGATAGGAGTGATAGTGCTGCTTTTTTGCCTGGGCCTGGAGTTCAGTTTCAAAAAACTGATGCGGGTGGGCGGCACGGCATCGGTCACCGCAGTTACAGAGATAGGCACCATGCTCCTGATGGGGTTCGGTGTGGGTAAGCTGCTGGGTTGGTCTACCACCGATTGTATTTTCCTGGGTACCATGCTGTCCATTTCTTCCACCACCATCATCATCAGGGCGTTCGATGAGCTGGGGGTAAAGGAAAAGAAGTTCACCGGCCTGGTGTTCGGCGTACTTATCGTACAAGACCTCGCCGCCATCCTTATGCTTGTATTACTGCCTACGGTGGCCGCCAGTACCAAGCTGTCGGGTACGGCCATCCTGTTCCCGGTGGGCAAGCTCATATTCTTCCTGGTGCTGTGGTTCGTGTCGGGTATCTTCTTCCTGCCTACCATATTGCGCCGCGCAGGCCGGTTCATGAACAATGAGATGCTGCTCGTCACCTCGCTGGCGCTCTGCTTCATGATGGTGATACTGGCCGCCGGGGCCGGGTTCTCACCCGCCCTCGGGGCGTTCATCATGGGCTCCATCCTTGCCGAAACCCCCCTTGGCGGAAAGATAGAGCACCTTACTGTATCTATAAAAGAGATGTTCGGGGCGGTCTTCTTCGTATCGGTAGGTATGATGATAGACCCCAATATATTGCCGCAGTACTGGCAGCAGATACTCATCATCATGCTGGTGGTGCTGGTGGCCATGCCATTCAGTACCATAGTGGGTGCCCTGCTTTCGCGGCAGCCGTTCAAGATATCGGTGCAGGCGGGTATGAGCCTTTCGCAGATAGGCGAATTTTCCTTCATCATAGCTACCATGGGCCTTACCATGAAGCTCACCGGCCCGCATCTGTACCCTGTGGCGGTGGCCGTATCGGCGCTCACGGCCTTTACCACACCTTATATGATACGGTTATCGGGGCCGCTCTACAATTGGCTCACCCGCAGACTACCCGGGAACTGGGTGACCGCCATAGACAAATACAGCCACGAGGGGCAGAAAGTGAAACCCACCAGCGACTGGAACAAGTACATCACATCTTACCTCATACAAACGGTCATTCACACTATACTGGTAGTGGGTATAGTGCTTGTGGTGTCCAATATCATATTGCCCGCGCTCGACGATCATGGCGACAATCCTGTTATAAGAATAGGTACTGCCATCACCACCTTGCTGCTCATAGCGCCCTTGCTATGGGCCCTTGCCATACGCAAGATATACCCTTCGGTAGCCAACAGGCTTTGGGAAAAACGCTACTACCGCGGCCCCATGATAGTGCTGCAACTGCTGCGCCTGGTGATAGCCTTCGTGATAATGGGTTTCGTGGTGCATAATATCGTTTCCTATACATGGGCATTGATATTGTTGGGGGTCACACTGATAACCGTACTGCTGAACTACCGGCGGCTGCAACTGGTACATTCCTGGGCCGAGCGCAGGTTCATGACCAACCTGAACGAAAAAGAGGTACTGGATAAAAGAGAGAGCGGAGCCCACCTTACCCCATGGGATGCGCATATCACCAATTTCGTAGTATCGCCCGATTTCAAAGGGGTAGGTATGACCCTGATGGAGCTAAAGCTGCGTGAGAACTACGGTGTGAACATAGCCATGATAAAACGTGGCGCCTTTACCATACAGGCGCCCGACAGGCAGGAACGCATATATCCCGAAGATACCCTGTATGTGATAGGCACCGATGACCAGGTCATTTCTTTCAAAAAGCACCTGGAAGAAAGCAGTGCGGCACGCGCACGCAAAGGGTCGCCTGAGGACGAGCTGACGCTGCAGCGCATGGAGATAGCAGAAGGATCGCCCATAGCCGGTATGACCATAAAGGCATCGGAGATAAGGGAGCGTACCAAGGGACTGATAGTGGGCATAGAACGCAACGGGGAGCGTATATTGAACCCCGAATCGAACGTGGTGCTGCTCAGCAACGACCTGCTGTGGATAGTGGGCAACATAAAGCGCATAAAGGTATTCGAGAAGATAGTGGGCACACCGCAAAGGGTGGACGGAGCACAGGAACAGAAGCCCGGCACCACAGAAAAAGACACAAAAGAGATATGAACAAGATAGCAGGTATATTGATGATAGGTATGCTATGGCTGGCCGGCAGCAGTTGCCACCGCAAAATAATGCAGCCAAAGAAAGATATAGTATACAACGAAAGCGCACAGACCACTACCTATACCGAAGCGCCGTATGGCAGCCTGGTGATACCCGGCCGCTGGGAGGCGGGAAAGTATACCAAGGGTAGCGGACATCAATACCTGTACCGGGCCGATACCAGCACCCTTGTAGCGGCCATAGGCTCCTGCAGAAGCCTGCCTTTTGGCAAGCAGCAATTGCAGGGGTATGCCGTAGTAGAGCGGTATTACGAACTGGAGAAAAAGTACCAGGACATGCAGGGACAGTCCACAAAACTGATAGTGGCCGACAGTGCCAAAAAGTATATGCTGTGGAAAGCGCATATAGATGGTATAGACCAGTACTTCCTCTTCGGGGTAAAGGATGGCGATGAATGTGCATACCGCTACCTGAACCTGAAGACGCGGAAAATGACCGCCGATGTCAGTATACAGTACCTGCGCGATATTTTTCTGGATAGCAAGTGAGCCATGATGGCTTTCCGTTACTATTTTTGACCCGCTCAACAGCACACTATTTTATGTACGCACAACTACAAGAGGCGATAGAGGCCGCATTCGCAGACCGTGAACTACTGAAGAGCACCAGCTACAGCGATGCCGTAAGGGCCGTTATAGAAGAGGTGGACAAAGGTCGCCTGCGTGTGGCGCGCGCCATAGATGGCGGCTGGGAGGTGCAGGAATGGGTGAAGAAGGCCATACTCATGTACTTCGGCATACAGCAGATGCAGACATGGGAGCTGCCGCCCTTCGAGTTCTACGACAAGATGGCCCTGAAGAAGGACTATGCATCGCTGGGCGTGCGTGCGGTGCCGCATGCTGTGGCCCGCTATGGTGCCTTCCTGGCCCGCAATGTGGTGCTGATGCCCTCTTATGTGAATATAGGCGCCTATGTAGATGAGGGTACAATGGTGGACACATGGGCCACTGTAGGCTCTTGCGCGCAGATAGGTAAGGGCGTACACCTGAGCGGTGGTGTGGGAATAGGTGGTGTATTGGAGCCGCTACAGGCATCGCCAGTCATAATAGAAGATGGCTGTTTCATAGGTTCGCGCTGCATAGTGGTAGAAGGGGTGATAGTAGAAAGAGAGGCCGTACTGGGCGCCAATGTGGTACTGACACAAAGCACCAGGATAATAGATGTGAGCGGCCCCGAACCTGTAGAATACAAGGGTAGGGTGCCTGCACGCAGTGTAGTGATACCGGGCAGTTATGCCAAAAAATTCCCTGCCGGGGAGTATCATGTGAACTGCGCCCTTATCATAGGTACCCGCAAACCATCTACCGACCTGAAGACAAGCCTGAACGATGCGCTGAGGGACTTTAATGTGTCTGTGTAGGCTATCAGCTTTGGGGTTTGTTCCCCCATATTCTTATACATAAGTAATATATAGCGAGCCCGATGGCGAATGCTGCGCCATATACATACGATGCCGCAGGGTCATCGGCCACTATGCATATGGTGACATAGGCATATGCCGCTATGAATATGAGCGGTACTATAGGGTAGGGCCGTACTTTGTAGATGCCTTCCTGCCCATCGTCCCGTTTGCGCAGCACAAAGATGGCGCTGGCGCCTAGTATCAGGCCGGTGGTGTTGAAGAACATGGTATAGTTGAGCAGCGACCCGAAAGAGTCTGCAAAGAACAGTGTAACGAGTATAGCTGCAACGAATACCGTGATGCCGAATTCCTGCACCTGTGTTCTTGGGTTCACCCGCCTGAAGATGGGTGGCAGCACACCGTCTTCGGCCATGGCGTAATATACCCGCGGGTTCGACATAATGTATACATTCACATAGGCCAGCACCGACAGGAACATGAGTATGGATGTGACCTTGTACCCCACACTGCCGAAGAGTACCTGCGCCATGCGCGCGGCCAGCACATCGGTCTGCTGCACACCGCCAAAGCCCAATACCCGGCAATAGGCGAAATTGGCCGCCAGGTATAGCGCCAGCACTATGCCTATGCCCGTGAATATGGACCGGGGTATATTGCGCTGCGGCTGTGCTATATCGCCGCCCATGTTTATGGTAAGGGCATAGCCGGTATAGGTAAAGAAGACAGGTATCAGCGATAGGCCGAAAGCGCTTATGAGGCTACCCTCATAAGGCTTATAGGTAGCTACCGGCGGTGGTGCATCATGTACGAACACCGCCATGCACAGCAATATTATCATTCCTATCTTGAAGAGGGTAAGGGCGTTCTGCAGCCGTGCGCTGGTCTTTATACCCAGGTAGTTCACCACATACAGCACCAGTACCGATGTGATGGTGGTGATCTTTATACCCGTATCGTTCTGCAGGCTGTCCGGCATCAGTACGGGGTTTATGTAGCCTGCGCCTATCATGGCCACTGCCGCTACCGATGCTATGTTGGATATGGCCAGCACCCACTCTGCCATAAAGGCCACAGAGGGGTGGTAGCAATGCGATAATGTTTTGTAGAAACCGCCTGCATGCGGGTAGCGTGCGCCTATCTCGGCAAAGGTGAGCGCGCCGCACAGGCTCACTACACCACCGAATATCCATGCCCCGTAGAATACCCATTCGCTGCCGGCCTTTATGGCCACATCGGCCGGCGTGCGAAAGATGCCCATACCTATCACCAGGCTCACCACTATCATGGTAAGGTCGAAGCGGCTGAGTAAGGGCTTTATGCTCATAAGGTATGGCCGCGGTATGGGGTATTATTCCTTGTCCTTATCCTTGTTCTCAAAGAGTTTTTCCTTGTCCACCACGTTCACCTTGCCCTTGTCGTTCAGGGTGCGGGCTATGGCGCCATAGGGTGCGGTCACTACCTGTTCGTTCTCGGTAATGCCCTCTGTTATTTCCAGGTATTTGTTGTCCTGCAGGCCGGTCTTCACATCGCGCAGGTGCACTGTTTTTGTCTTGTCGTTGTATACGAACACCACCTGGCGTATCTCGTTGGTTATATAGGCCAGCTCTTCCTTCTTCTTCATACTGTCGGGCCAGTCGCGGGTGGTCACTGCGTTCACGGGTACGGAAAGGATGTTCTCCTGCCTGTTGGTCTGTATCTCTACCGATGCCGACATGCCCGGTTTGAAGGGGAATTTACCCTTTGGCAGCTTGGCCGCTATATCGGCATAGCTCGATGGCAGAATGGTGATGTGTACCGTATAGTTGGTCACCTGGTCGGAACTGTTGCCGCCCGCACCCGACATGATGGACTTGGAGCTGCTCACTGCTATCTTCGATACAGTACCCTTGAATTTCCGGTTGCGATAGGCATCGGCCTCTATGATGGTGGTGTCGCCTATCTTCACTTTCGATATATCGGTCTCGCTCACATCCACACGCACCTCTATACGGCTCATATCGGCTATGGTCAGCATTTCGGTACCTGCCATTTGCGCGGTACCTACCACACGCTCGCCCTTCTTTACGTTCAGTTGGGATATGATGCCCGATGTAGGCGCTACTATGGTAGTGCGCTGCAGGTTCTCTTTTGCCTGCGAAAGCCCTGCCATGGCCGCATCCACACTATATTTCCCGCCCGATGCCGATGCCTTTGCAGCTTCCAGCGATGCTTTTGCAGAATTGAAATTCGCCTCGCCCTGCTCATATTCCAGCTGCGATATCACTTTCTGCTCATACAGTTTCTGGTTGCGGTTGTGAGTGGCCAGCGCCAGATCGTACTGCGATTTTGCCTGTGCTATCATCTCCGAAGAGTTCTGCGCCCCTGCCTTCGACTGCGATACCGATGCCGAGGCCTGGTTCACCAGCGAGCTGTATATGGCGGCGTTTATCCTTACCAGCACATCGCCCTTATGTACGCTATCGCCCTCCTGCACATCCAGCATGGTTATCTCACCGCTCACCTCGGGCGCTATCTTCACTTCTGTCTCGGGGTATATCTTGCCGCTTGCCGTCACGGTCTCGGTTATGGTGTGCCTTGCTACCTTTTCTACGGCCACTTTGGTGCCATCATCGCCCCTGTTCTTGATGACGATGACCAGTACTACCAGCAGCAATACACCAATGATAATGATCCACAGGGCTTTTTTCGACCTCATAACGTAGTGTGTGAATTGAGGTGTAAATATACGCTATGGGTATGAACCATGATGCAAAGGATGGGTTAGATAGCCGCAATGCGGGGGAAATGTATGCTGCCGGGCATAGCGGTCGGTCAGATCTTTACCCCCAGTGTAATGAAGAAGCCCCTGCCATCGCCGGGTATGATGCCGGGACCGGGATAGCCGGTGGCGCGGCGGGTGAAGTAGGCCGCATTCAGCACATTGTTCACCGTGCCTTCCACCGTGTACCTGCGCCATGTATACCCCGCCGATATATCGGCCACGCGGTAGGCGGGTATCAGGCCGTTCACGGCGCTGTAAAGCCCGTCGGTAGCATTGGTGGCATCGGCATACTGCTCGCTCAGGGCGCTCAGTTGCACCGACATTTTCAGGCTCTTCCATGCGCCCTGCACGCCTGTGCGCAGGTTCATGAGGGGCACATATTCCACCCGCTTGCCCTGTATGTCGGGTATCATGCTTTTGGTATAGCCGGCCTGTGTAAGGGCCAGGTTGGTGAACAGGTTCAGCTTCCAGTCGCTGCCGGTATAGCCTGCCAGTTGCAGCGCATTCAGCTCCAGGAAGGATTCCAGGCCATATATATCGGCCTGCCCTATGTTGCTCCTGCGGCGTATCACGGTATAGTTCGGTGTTTTGTACAGGTATTCGCCTATGCGGTTGCCATAGTGCAGAAAGAACACATTGGCATCATAGCGCAATACCTTGCCCACACTGCCGCGTATGCCCAGGTCGCCGCTCCAGCCTTTTTCGTCCTGTATGTTGGGGTCTATCTGGAAGGATGGGTTCATGGTGCGTATGTCAGAGAAGGTCACCGAGCGGTAGTTCTGCGAAAGATTGCCATAGAACTCTGCATCCGTATTCAGCTTGTAGCCTGCGCCCACCCCTGCTATCACAAAGGTGCGCGGCAGCGACCTGTTCTCCTGTATCAGGGTATCTATTATAGGGTTGTTCGCAAGGTCGGTCTCGCGGTAGCGGTAGTAGCCCTGCGCACGGGTGCGTATATGCTCGGCTCGCAGGCCGGGGGTGATGTTCAGCCGTGGCCCCAGGCGGAAGATATGCTCTACGAATGCCGCATAGTTCATATTCGGGAACTCATAGTCCGACATCATATCGGTACTTGTCTCATCGGCAAAGGAGAACTGGGGGCCGCTTCCGTTCTGCACATATCCCTGTGCCTCCTTGCTGCGGCCATAGTAGGCGCGTATGCCTGCCAGCAGATTGTTCTCTTGCTTGCCGGCCTTGTACCTGTGTATGATGCGCGATTCCAGCGTGCCGTTCCTGAAAACACCCTTCAGCAGGTCGCGCGGGGCGGTGCCGTTGTCCGGCTGCGATGGCCTGTTGGGGCGGTAGCCCAGTGCATTGCGGGTGGCATACAGGCCCGATGCCCGTGTTTGCCAGCGGGTACGCTCGGTGATGTGGAAGTCCCATTCCAGGTCGGCAAGGTTCCAGTTCACTGCGAACCAGTTGCGCGACCTGTTGCTCTGCCTCGGGTCTTTTGCGAACATGGCATCTGTAAGGCCGCCCGGCTGCTGCGACAGGTAGTTCAGGTGCGTAAGCTCCAGCCCCAGCATATGTTTGTTGCTGATGTGGTAATGCAGGTCGGCATAGGCATTTATGGCCTCGAAGCCGCTATTGGGCCGCCAGCCGTCGCCACGCTTGTACTGCAGGTAGCCGAAGTAGGACAACTTGTCCGATGTGCCGCCTATGCTGTTGTAACTGCCAAAGTACCCCCACGATCCCGCCGTTTGCCTGCTTTCTATCTCCAGCGGCTTCTTGAGGTCGTCGGGCTGTTTCATCTCGAAGTTCAGCAGCCCGCCGAACTGGGTGCCATACTGCAGGCCCGATGCGCCCTTTATCACTTCTATCTTCTTCAGCGCCTCGGTAGGTGGGGTATAGTAGCTTTCGGGATAGCCAAGGGCATCTGCGCTTATATCGTACCCGTTCTGCCGCACATTGAAGTTCGAGGTGCGGTTGGGATCCAGCCCGCGACCGCCTATGCTCAGTTGCAGCCCCGATCCGTCGTTCTCGAAGATGTTCAGCCCTGCTACCTTGGCATATACCTGGCGTGCGTTGTTGGTCGACTTATTGACCGTCAGTTGCTCTACATTTATCAGTTCGGTCTTCTTGCCGGCCGTCAGCTTCATGCCTTCCACCTGGTTCATGCTGCGGAAGTCGCTGCTGTTCCTATCGCGTACCTCTACGGCATTCAAATGCTTTACCGTATCCTGCGCGTGGCAGTATATGGGGAAGGTGAACAATAAGAACAACGAACGTTTACAAACCATATATCTTATACTGTTGATCGGTTATCCATTTTTTATGGAAGAACCCATCTTTTTCTGCCGCCAGGTCTACCGATGTATCGGTTAGCAGCCTGCTGCGCCTGCCATTCAGTGTCACATATACCGTGGCATATACCTTTGGATCCTGCATGCCCTGCTGCCTGTAGTGATCGCGCAGCATGTGCGCGTATTGTAGCAGAAGGTCGGGCTGGGTGGCCATCATCTTTTCCTGGTTGGCGGTCAGGAAGTCGGTATTGTTCACCCCCACTTGCCTGCCGGTAGCGCCATCGCGCACCACGAACTGTGCATAACCTGTTTTCTCCATCAGCATTACCCGCCACGAGAACCGGTAGCCCTCCTCGGTCCAGAAGAGCTCGCCGGGCAGCAGCAGGTAGCGCCAGGGTAGTAGCAACTGAATGACAAAGAACATTGCGAACAGCGCCGGTACCACCCGGCGCCAGGGCGGCGCAAAGGTAAACATATCGCTGCCTGTGGCCGCAGGCAGTTTTGTAAAAAGATGTTCACATTTCTTTACAATAGTATCTATATCGCGGCTGTCGAAGAAGATAAGGGTGGACAGTATCATGATGTAGGGGAACATGCCTATGGGAAAAAGTATGGATGTGGCCACATGGAACACTATCACTGTCGCGAATGCAAATGGCCGGGTGCTCCTGTTCAGCAGAAAGAAAGGCACAGTAAGGTCGTATACCGCACCGAACCAGCTAAAGGCATAGGCCACCCATTCCTTGTTCAGCAGTGGTCCCACCAGTGGCAGGTCGTTCTTGGCAGGCAGCCACAGGCGCAGGGGCATGGCCTGTACCAGCCAGTCGCTGTTCAGCTTTGCCAGCCCGGCATATATATACACTATGCCCAGCATCAGGCGTATGCTGCCTATGGTCCAGCGGGGTAGGTAGCGCTTGTACAGGGTAGGGCGCTGCCATGCATCCAGCGATAGGTTTGCCTGGGCGGGCAGCCATATCATCAGGAAGAGCGCCAGGCTCACAAAGTAGTAGTGGTTCAGGTAATTGGTCTTATCCAGCAGTTCTATCCAGGTAAAGGACAGGAACAGTACTGTGGCCGACAGCCTGTAGAACAACCCCACTGCAAAGAACAATGCGCTGATAGCACAGACGGCAAATAGCAGGTAGGCGCCATTGCCCAGTGGCTTTATCCATTCAAAGCCATAATAGTGGAAATAAAAGTGCGGCCGTATATACAGTTCCTCTATCCAGCCGCGTAGCCAGAACCTGATGACGCCGCCGAACAACATGATACCGAACGCCAGCCTGAAAACGGCAAGAGCAGCCGAGTATAACGGCTGCTCCAGGTATGTCTTTATCGATATGGATGTTGTTCTGCTCATCGCCTCCTATCACATCAGTCCCCATCATTGTCGGTATAGGTAATGGATATCCCGAATGCCGATACCATATCCACCTTCAGCAGCGGTACTACCTGCTGCATCTGGTCGTATAGTTTCAGCACTTCGGCCCTGTTGGTGGTCACTGCAGTGGTTATAGGGGCCGGTATAGTGGTAAGGGCGGTCCTTACTTCTTCCATTTCGGTGGCTATCACATTGGCCATTGGCGTTCCATTATCATCCTTGGTACCTATAGCTGCCAGGTAGTCTTTGAAGCCCATGCCATTGTTACTGCCATTGTAATAAATGCCCTCGTAAAAGGCGGCAACACTGTTCATAGCTGCTATGGCCAGGTCTTTTGATAGGGTAGGTGTGTAATATGCCTCGGTAAGCTCTGGCGCGGCAGTGCCTGTCATGGCACCCACCGGCAGGCCTATCTTGCCCGATCGTACATAGCGTTCGTAATACAGCACATAGGCATTGGTCATAAGCGATATGCTGCCGGTGACACTGGTAGATGTGGCCGCTATGAAGGTGCCCCTGTAGCCGCCCCATGCATCTTTTACCGCAGTTATCTTGGCCAGCATCTTTGCTGCTACGGTCTGCAGGTATTGCTTGCGGCCGGTGGCTTTCGCATCGGTGGTGTATAGGGCCACTATAGCGCTATTGGTAGTGGCAAGGCCGTTCAGCAGGTAGTCCAGCGCGGGAAAGCCCTGTGCATCCTTATTGCCGAACTGTTCCAGGTCGTAGCTGCCCGATGTGATATTGGTGTTCACCTTCGTTACAGATACAGGATAGATGTTCAGGAAGTCGCGCAGCGATATGCTGGCCTCCGGGCCGAACTCCAGCACTTCCACACCCTGCCATGTAAGGTATGCCTCTTTCCACGCTGTGCGTGCGGCTATGAGTTTTGTGGTATCGGGCGCAGCAGCGAATTCGTCTATTTTCGTTCTCAGCGTGGTCAGTTTCCCCGCCATGTCGGCATAGGCGGGTATCACATAGTTATCAGCATAATTTGTGAGCATTGCCGCCCTGTCGAAGTCGACAGAAGTATCGTTATCCTTATCCTTGTCTTTATTGCAGCCGGCCACAGACAGTATCACTGCCACCGCTGCTGCCATTGCCAAAAGTGCCTTTTTTCTCATTTTTATGGTTCGTCTTTTTACGACCGAAGCGACCGGTAACTTACCGGTCGCTCCATTTAGTTCTTCATAGGATGTATAAGGTACGATCTAGTGGTTCACCACCGCTTCCTTGTCTATGCCGCAGGCAGTAGCTATCTGATCGCGAACAGTATCGAGGTCGGCATTGGTCAGCGACCAGAAACCATTTGTTTTGTTCATCAGCAGGCCCATCAGCTCTTCAGACTTTGCCCTGTTCACTTTCGCATTGTGTGCAAAGCGCAGAGAATACAAGAAGCCCATACCTTCCGACAGAGAGTGGAAACGTGCAGCATCGGTAGTAGCGGTCTTGGTCTTGTTCAGGTAGCTTACGGCTACAGTGGCCACAGCTTTTTCCAGCGCAGTGCGTATAGAGGCTATCTGTGCATCGCGTGTGGTCATGTCCTTGTTCACTACCGCAGCACGGCCTTTCAGGAAGGCCAGGTATACCGCTGTAGGGTCGCCGTAGGTGCCGTTCACCTGGCGTACATAGCTGCCCAGGTAGCTTTCCAGCCACTTTGTAGCATCGTTAGGATCGGGCTTGGGGTAGTATTCGTTGGCAGTAAGGTAGCCATATGCCTCATCCCAGTGGTGTTCCAGCGCGGTATAGTTCTTGCCGCTTACTATGGTGTTGTTGTCGGCGGCCATTTTCTCTGTGCCCAGGTATATGTTGCTTATCTGGTCCAGCATCATGGCACCCATCAGGCCTTTCTGTATGAACTGGCCATATTCGAAGCCCTTTGCATTCACCAGGTAGTTGCCCAGCTTGCCCGGTACGCCTATAGCTGCAGTTTGCGAAGCATGTGTGCTGGCCAGCGCCACAGAGTCGAAACAGGCCTTGAACCAGTTGCGCTCGGCATCTGCATCAGCAGTAGCGAACGACTGGGCCGTTTTAGATATGATGGTCTTATCGGTAGCGCTGTTCAGTGCTGCATCGCTGAAGGGGCTGCCGGTATTGGCATACATGTTCTTCAGTTTTGTAGCGTCCAGTGCGGCGGTAGAGAACGTTTTGATATATGCGTCCATCTCCTTCATCATGCTGATGCGGGTGGTCTGGCCGCTAAAGTCTACCGATGTGTTACCATCGGTGCCCTTGAAGGTGGTAAAGTAGCTGGTAGTAGCTGTGAGCGATGCGTAGGGCACCTTTTCTTCAGGTGTGGTTTCTTTGTCTTTTTTACACGCGCCGAACAGCATAGACGCTGCAGCTACAGAAAGTACTAATTTTTTGTTCATATTAAAGTGGGAACGTTTTTGTGGGTGCAAATGTATCGGCTGCCCACCGGCCCGATCTTCATAATCGGGAAATTCTAGTTTTTCCGCTTTATTTCACATGTGTTATTTGTTGTATAAAATAGTAAGGACGGCCCTAAAGCCGTCCTTGGAGAATTGTATCTGTATTATTTTAATTATATACCACTGCGTCCCTGTCTACGTTGTAGGTAGTAGCTATCTGGTCGCGCACGTTGGTGATATCGGTAGTGGTGAGCGACCAGAACCCATTGGCCTTGTTCATCAGCATGCCCATCAGTTCTTCCGACCTGGCCTTGCTTAGCTTGGGGCTGTAGGCATAGCGAAGCGCGTATATCATACCTGCGCCCTGAGACAGTGCATGATAGCGCGAGGCCTCGTTCGAGGCTGCCATTGCCCTGTTCAGGAAGCTTACGGCCACTGTGGCCAGGGCTCTTTCTATTTTGTTGTGTATTATCTCTATCTGCTGGTCGCGGGTGGCTATATCCTTGTTCACTATAGCGGCACGCCCTTTCAGAAATGCCATATATACATCGGTAGGCTCACCGAAGAGGCCGTTCACCTGGCGCACAAGGTCGCCCAGGTAGTTTTCCTGCCAGCTACCCTTATTGTCCTTTTTAGGGAAATACTCATTGGTGGTAAGGCAGCCGTAGGCCTCATCCCAGTTGTGTTCCAGTTGTGTATAGTTCTTGCCGGCCACTACCGTGGTATTGTCTGCGGCCATCTTTTCGGGGCTCAGCATCACATTCATATGGTCCAGCAGCAGGGCGCCTGTCAGGCCCACCTCTGCGAACTGCCCGTATTCGAATGCCTTGCCATTCACCAGGTAGGCATAGTCCAGCGCGCCGGGTACACCCTGCGAGGCCAATGTCTGCCCGTGAACGCTTATAGCGGCCACCGAATCGAACCAGGCACTTATGATAGCGCGCTCGGCCTCGCCATCGGCCGCAGCGAACGACATGGCCGTTACCGATGCCATACTGATGCCGGTAGCATTTTTAAGCGATGTATCCTTGAAGGGGTTGTTCGTATTATTGAACATATCCTTCATTTTGGCACCGCTAAGGGGTACAGCACCGAAAGAGATCATGTATTCATCCAGTTCCTTCAGCATGTTCACACGTTTTCCCATATCGGCCAGGTCTGCGGTGGTATTGCCATCCGCACCCTTGAAGGTGGTGAAGTAGTTGGTAGTGGTAGTGAGCGACCCATAGGGCACCTTCATATGCGTATCCTCTTTCCTGCACGAGCCGAACAGGGTAGCAGCGGCGGCTATCAGTAATAGCGACTTTCTCATATTATGTTCTTGTAACGGTAAATGTACCTTAAAGATAGGGATAAGACCTCATGTACGAGAAACTTCAGACCATGCAATTAGTAGGTAGTAAAACGAAAATAAGCGCCTTGTGAGCGCTTATTCCTGGTGACCTTGTCAGGATTCAAACCTGAAACCTTTTGATCCGTAGTCAAATGCTCTATTCAGTTGAGCTACAAGGCCATTCCCGTTTTGGGAGTGCAAAGATACTAAACGCCCTGTATTTTGCAAATACTTTTTCGCGGCAGAGAAAAAATATACACCTTTGAACAGCTAAAACCACTACAGGCGTGCATATAGAGATATGGTCTTTGGGCAAGGATAACGAACCTCATATAGAAGAGGGCGTGCGCCTGTACTTCAAAAAGATACAGCCGTGGAACACCATAGAGCTGGTGACCCTGCAGATACCCCGAAAATATGCCACCGCCGATGCTGCCACTGCCAAGCGGCTGGAGGAAGAACTGCTGCTGAAGCGCCTGCAGCAGCATCATTACCTGGTATTGCTGGATGAACGCGGCAAGCTGCTGAACTCGCCCCAATGGGCCACCCAGCTACAGCAGATGATGAACCAAGGCGTAAAGACCCTGGTGATACTGATAGGCGGTGCCTATGGTGTAACAGATGCTGTGCGCAGCAGGGCAAAGCAGGTATGGTCGCTGTCGGCGCTGGTATTTCCGCACCAGTTGGTGCGGCTAATAGTGGCCGAGCAGGTATACCGCTCTCTCAGCATCCTCAATAATTCACAGTACCATCACGAGTAGCCGTGAGGTTACCACGGTGCATCCTCATCGGTCTGGGGTGGTGGTGCAGGTTTCTGGCCCGGCAACTCATCATCTTCCCAGCTCATGCTGTTGGCCTTAGACTGCAGTGTCTGGAAGCCCGTAGCCCCGTCCTCTATGTATAGCTTGCTGCCTCCGAATTCGCTGGCATCGCGCCCGCGTATACCTGCCGAGGGGTTGTCTCTATTGGGGCCAGCGGCAAAGCCACCGGGAGGTGTGCTTCTGCCAAAGCCGGCATCGAAGTTGCCGCCACCGCCACCAAAGTTGTTGCCACCACCTGGGTTACCGCCACCGCTGCGCCCTTTGTAAGAGTCGAAGCCATCATCCTCCAGATCCACGAACTTCTGGTACTCTTTTATGAAGCGCACCTTTACCTGCCCGGTACTACCGTTACGGTGCTTGGCTATATGTAT
The DNA here is from genome assembly GCF_039540515.1 of Nemorincola caseinilytica. Taxonomy (NCBI): domain Bacteria; kingdom Pseudomonadati; phylum Bacteroidota; class Chitinophagia; order Chitinophagales; family Chitinophagaceae; genus Nemorincola; species Nemorincola caseinilytica. The sequence continues at coordinate 208,795 of NZ_BAABFA010000004.1, forward strand.
ATGCGTTTCGCCCTCTATGGTCTCGCCCATTTCGTTGCTGCTGTTGCCATAGTACTCGGGCCTGTACAGGAACATAACAAGGTCGGCATCCTGTTCTATGGCACCCGATTCGCGAAGGTCGCTCAGCTGCGGTACCTTGCTTTCCTTACGCGTCTCTACCGAACGGTTCAACTGCGAAAGCGCTATGATAGGCACTTCCAGCTCTTTTGCCAGCGCCTTCAGATCGCGCGATATCTTGCTTATCTCCTGCTCGCGGTTGCCGCCCTTCTCTACACTGGCCTGCATAAGCTGCAGGTAGTCTATGAGTATCATCTGTATGTCGTGCTTCTGCTTCAGCCTGCGGGCCTTTGCACGCAGCTCGAAGATGTTCAGCGCGGCCTGGTCATCTATGAATATCTTGGCCTGCGACAGCTTGGTCATACGCTGCGATAGCTGTATGAATTCGTGTTCGGCCATTTTTCCACGGGTTATGGCTTCCATGCTCACTTCGGCCACGCAGCTCAGCATCCTTTTCACTATCTGCCCGGCACCCATTTCCAGCGAGAATAGGGCTACCGGGAATTGCTTGCCAGCATTCATGGCCGCATTCATGGCCAGGTTCAGCGTAAATGCCGTTTTACCCACGGCCGGCCTTGCTGCCAGTATTATCAGGTCGGTCTTTTGCCAGCCACCGGTAAGTGCATCCAGCCCACGGAAGTTGGATGGCACACCGGTTATATCATCGGTCTTTTTGCGGTTCTCGTCTATTTCGTTTATGGTGCGTACCAGTACTTCCTGAAGGCTTTTGAAGTTCTTGCGCAGGTGCTTGTCGGTTATGTCGTACAGGCCGGTCTCGGCCTTGTCCAGCAGGTCGAACACGTCGGTACTGTCCTCATAGGCATCGCTTATCACCGAGCTGCTTATGCGTATCAGTTCGCGCTGTATGAATTTCTCCATCACCAGGCGAGCGTGCGCCTCGACGTGAGCGCTAGACAGTACGCTCATTGTAAGGCGGGTGAGGTAGTAGGCGCCACCTACCAGTTCCAGTTCATTGCTTCTGCGCAGTTCTTCGGTTATGGTAAGCAGGTCGACGGGTGTACCCTTGTCGAAGAGCCTGCGCATGGCCGAATATATTTTCTGGTGGGCATCTACATAGAAGCAATCTTCGCTTTGTATTATTTCCAGTACCTGTGCAAAGGTGTCTTTTTCCAGCATGGCGGCACCCAGCACGGCCTCCTCCAGTTCGGGGGCCTGCGGCGGTACCTTGCCATACACCAGGCTCGAAATGTCGGGTTTCCGGCCCTGTGAGCGAGAGGAAGAAAAATCTTTTTTTATATTTAAAGCCATTGCTTTTAATGCGATTATATGGTCAGTTAGTTCAGTTTATTTTGTCCACTCATCTATGCCGGCGGCGTCTTTTCCCGGTGTTAACTGTAGTTGAAGACACGGTTAAGCGAACGTGAAGAACGGCCATGAAAATTTGTGAGGGGAACGAATGTAAATGCGAAAAACCGTACCGCAAACAAAAAGGGATCGTATAATTTTAAGCACCTCGCACACATCTTTTACACAGGTTGTGAATTGTAAAGTTCCGAAATAAACCTGTTATCCACACATATACTTTGTTATACAGGGAAGCTAACAGGTTATTCAGGATCGGGTGTGCAAAAAAGATCTTGTTAAGCGTTTTTTTGGGAACATGCTTTTTGCTATCGGCATAGGTTATCTTTGCTCAAATTTGAACGCCACAGATGATCATTTCTTACCAATGGTTGCTTGAATACCTGCCGGAACCCTTGCCAGTGAACGAATTGAGCCAGATACTCACATCCATAGGGCTGGAAGTAGAGGCCGTAGAACCCGTAGAGACCATAAAGGGTGGGCTGGAAGGACTGGTGACAGGTGAGGTGCTCACCTGTGCCAAACACCCCAATGCCGATAAGCTGAGTGTGACCACTGTATCGGTAGGTGGCGCCGAGCCCCTGCACATAGTGTGCGGTGCGCCCAATGTGGCCGCCGGGCAAAAGGTGATAGTGGCCACGGTAGGTACCACGGTATACCCCACAGAGGGCGACCCCATAACCATAAAGAAAGCCAAGATACGCGGCGAGGAAAGCGCTGGTATGATATGTGCCGAGGACGAAATAGGCCTAGGCAACAGCCATGCGGGCATCATGATACTGCCAGCCGATACGCAGGTGGGCATACCTGCCAGCCAGTACTTCAACCTGCCCGCTACCGACCACGCCATACACATAGGCCTTACGCCCAACCGCAGCGATGCCAACAGCCATATAGGCGTGGCCCGCGATGTGTGCGCCTACTTGTCGCACCACCGCAAGAGCGAGCACCGTGCCGTGATGCCGGTATCTTTCTTCGATATAGATGACAAGAGCGGAACAGATGGCTGGCCTGCCATAAATGTGAGCATAGAGGCCGTAGAGGCATGTCCACGCTATGCAGGCATGGGTATAAGTGGTGTAAAGGTGGGCGATTCGCCTGAATGGCTGCAACGCAGGCTGGCGGCCATAGGTGTGCGCAGCATCAATAATATAGTAGACATCACCAACTATGTGCTGCACGAATATGGGCAGCCCCTGCACGCCTTCGATGCCGATAGACTGAATGGCGGCAAGATAGTAGTGCGCCACCTGCCTGAGGGCACCGTGTTCACCGGCCTGGACGACAAGCAGCGCAAGCTGCGTGCCGATGACCTGATGATATGCGACGGTAATGGCCCCGTGGCCATAGGCGGCGTGTTCGGCGGCAAGGATAGCGGTATCACTGAGGGCACTGCAAATGTGTTCCTCGAAAGCGCCTATTTCGCGCCCATGGGCATACGCCGTACATCCATGCATCATGGTCTGCGCACCGATGCCGCCACACACTTCGAGAAGGGGGTGGATATAAATAATGTGCTGCCCGCATTGCACCGTGCAGCGGCCATGATAGCAGAGATAGCAGGTGGCAGGGTACTACCGCATATGACGGATGTGTACCCCACGCCGCTCAAGACCACAGAGGTAAGTATAACATACGAACATATACGCCGCCTCAGCGGCAAGGACTATGGCCACGAGGCCATACGCAACATACTGCTGGCGCTGGGCTTCGGTATACAGGGCGAGACCGCCGAGATGCTGAAGCTAAGTGTGCCATCGAACAAGACCGATGTGACCCAGCCTGCTGATATAGTGGAAGAGATACTGCGCATAGATGGGCTGGACAATATAGAGATACCTCAGCGACTGAACATATCGCTCACCAAAGCATTGCCTACCGACAGGCACATGCGCGAGCGTGTGGCCGCCCTGCTGTGTGGCATGGGTATGCAGGAGATAGTGACCAACTCTATAGTGAACAGCAAATACTACCCCGGCAACGAAACGCTGGTGCGCATGATAAACAGTCTCAGCGCCGACCTGGACTGTATGCGCCCATCGCTGCTGGAAGGCGCGCTGGAAGTGGCTGCATACAACTGCAACCGCAGAAGTACCGACCTGGCACTGTTCGAGTTCGGTAATGTGTACAAGCACATAGATGGCAAGTATGTAGAGGAAAGCCGCCTGTCGCTGCTCGTTACCGGCAACGCTCGCGGCCAGCATTGGCAGTACAAGGCACAGCCTGCAGATATATACTACCTGAAAGGCCTGCTGAACAATATGCTGGCAGCCAATGGTATCACAGGCATAGCCACATCTTACGATGGCGATACCATAGTATGGAAGTGGAAGAACCGCGAGCTGTGCCGTATGATGCAGGTGCCAAAGGATAAGCGCACTGCGTTCGATGTAAAGCAGGACGTGTATTATGCCGAGATATACTGGGAAGTATGGTATAGCGCTACAGGGTCTGTAAAGACCAGGTACAGCGAGGTGCCCAAATTCCCCGCCGTGCAGCGCGACCTGGCCATAGTGCTGGATACACAGGTCTCTTACCAGCAGGTGCAGGAAGTGACCGCCCAGCTAAAGCTGGCAGAGCTGCGCACTTATGGCCTTTTCGATGTGTTCGAGAGCGAAAAACTGGGCGCAGGCAAAAAGTCCTATGCCCTCAATTATACTTTCCAGTTGCAAGACCGTACCTTGACCGATGCGGAGACCGAGCAACTGATGAAAAAACTGGCCGATGCCTATAAGAACAAGCTGAACGCACTGATACGCGACTGATGCAGGTACTGGACGAACTGAACGGCAAACTGAACACGCTGCTGAAGAAATACACAGCGCTGGAGGCGGAGAACAAACGCCTGAGGGATACCGTTGCCAGGCTGGAAAGGACAGGCGAAAAATTGACGGCCCAACTGGCATCCCTGGAAAAAGATATGGTAAGCGTAGACCTGAATGCTGCCGTGGCCGGGGACGACGACCGCCAGAACATGCGCAAACAACTGGACATAGTGATAACCGAGATAGACAGGATACTAACGACCCTCAATGACTGATAAGGCCAGAAATATCCTCGTTACTACCATAGTGTTGCTGGTATCGTTGTACTCCTGCACGCAGGAGCGGCAGCCCTGCCTTACGCCCCGTAGCGCCAGCCTCAGGATGCGCATGGTAAGAAAGGTCACCGACAGCCTTACTATAGATACCGCCACGCCCAATCCGTTCTTCCGTGCTGTGGCCGCTGGCGGTCAGCAGGGATACCTGTATACCTCACGTTCGTCATTCGCGCTCTCCCTTTCTCCCGTGGCCGATACCAGTATGTGGCTCTACAGCCCCGATACCGCGGCGGGCACACTTACAGATACCATCATATTCCGTTACGAGCGGCAGTTGCAGTTCATATCCAATGCCTGCGGCTATACCTATTACTACGACCTCCGTTCGGCAGCTACTACCAGCCATACCATAGATTCCGTACAGATCATCAATTCCAGTGTCACCAGCGATGCCAGCAAGAACCATATACAGGTATATATACATCCTAGGCCTTAGTGTGGCCGCACTATGTATGTGTGCGCCTGTATATGCACAGGCAGACACCACAAAGACCGCCGACACAGCGGCCGCAGAGACCGATGTGCCCGACCGCAAGAAGTACGATGTAGGCCACCAGCTGGCCATAGGTGTAGATGTTTTTTATCCCGTGCTCAATACCCGCATCAGCAATAAATACAGCTACGAGGGCGAGGTACACTACTACCTGAAGAACGAATACTACCTGGCCGCCGAGGGTGGCTGGGGAGGGTCGGAGGTGTCTTACCCCGACCTGCAGTATACCACCACCAACTATTTCGGCAGGCTGGGCTTCAATAAGAGCATTCTGTACCGCGAAAGCGAGCACGATTGGGATATGATGTTCGTAGGGTTGCGCATGGCCTATGGCAATGTATCGCGCAGCCCGGGTACATACATTGTTACAGATAGTCTATGGGGCAGCATATCGGGCATCAGCCCGGCCAGGAGCTTTTCTGTCATTTGGTCGGAGGTGACCATGGGTATGCGGGTAGAGCTGGTACACGGCCTGCTGGCAGGCTGGAACCTTCGCGGCAAATTCCTGATGAACGGAAAGTCCTTCCGCGACCTTCAACCCCTGCATATAGCAGGTTATGGCAAGGGCGATAAGGGCGCCGTGTTCGACCTCAATATCTACCTCGACTATGCCATAAGGTGGGGCCGGAAAGAGAAAAAGAAATAGGCATAATACCCTGCCGGGCACTCACATCTCATCACCTCCCCTAGGGGAGGTCGGGAGGGGCTGAACATAATGCGATATTAGTTTCCCGGCGGGTATAATAACAATTTGACTTCAAAATTCGGCACAGGAAAATTTCACGTTATAGCGCTCATAGTTCACCTCCTTCCCTTTGGGGAGGTTCGGGAGGGGCCAAAAAAACATGCCTGTTTTCATTGTCTAATTGGTATAAAACATCAGGGGCCATCCTGTGGACAGCCCCTGGCAAGTTTGTTGCTAAGATATAGCTATTAGTCTTCGCTGTTATCTTTTACGATGTGCAGATGGCCCCTGCCGCAGCAGTCTTCGTGGTAGTTAGCACGCGTATATGTATGCTTGCAGCTATTGTTGCTGGTGCAGCAGTTGTCTTTCTTTTCGTTGTCGCAGCATGCAGCTTTGCGTTTTGCATAGCAGCCATCAGGGCCATAGTAGTAACCGTGATGTCCCCAGCAGCCATGGCTATGATGGTGCCAATGTTTGCCACCACAATGATTGTTGCTCTTGCAGCAATCGCCAGCGCTTGCAGTGAAAGCTGATAAAATTGCTACCAGCAGTGTACCAGTTACGATCCTTAGTTTCATACGGTCAGTTTTTTGGATTAAGTAATTTGATTTGTTTAGTGTTTTTTGTGTGTTCGATACAGATCTACAGCATAAAGTTAAGCCAAATGATCTTGAAATCAAAATGACATTGGGAAAAAACATGTTCCTGCCATGCCGCTGTACAGATGCCGTTCATTGATACACACTTATGTATATAGCCGGCCGGGCACTGCCATGCCTGCCTGATAATGCCAATGGTCATTTCCGGGCCGCGCGGTTACTTTTACAGGTAAGATCTCGCGGGGGGGGGGGGCTGTTGTCACGTTTTGGTCATTTAAGTAGCTGACAAAGATCAGCTCCCATTGCCATAGGCCGATAAGTGTGTTTCTTTGCACGTTCTTGGTCTTTCCCGAATGATAAAAGATAGTAATAAACGTGGTATCATACTCATGAACCTCGGTTCGCCCGATACCACAGAGGTAAAAGATGTGCGCAGGTATCTCGATGAGTTCCTGATGGATGAGCGTGTCATAGACTCGCCATATATATGGCGCAGTATACTGGTAAAAGGTATCATCAACCCCTTCCGTGCGCCGAAGTCGGCAGAGGCATACCGCGCCATATGGACGAAGGACGGCTCTCCGTTGGTACACATCACCCGCCAGTTGCGCGATGCCCTGCAGGAGAAAGTGGCCGAGCCCGTGGTGATAGCCATGCGTTACGGCAACCCCGATATCAGGACCGCCTATGAGCAGTTGCTGCACATAGCACCGGGTATAGAAGAGGTGGTGCTGCTGCCATTGTACCCACATTATGCCATGTCCAGCTTCGAAACAGCATCGGTAGAGGCCCGCAAGGTACATGCCGATGGCAAGTACAGTTTCAAACTGTCGGTAGTGAGGCCATTCTACAACCACCCTGCCTATATAGCCGCAATGGCCGAAAGCATGAGGGAGTATGTGACGGGCAATGACAAGCATGTGCTTTTCAGCTACCACAGCATACCCGAAAAGCACATACACATGCGCGACATCACCGAGTCGCACTGCCTGCGTGGCGAATGCTGTACCACGCCATCGGCTACGCATAGCTATTGCTACAGGCACCAATGCCTGGAGACCACACGGCTGGTGGTAGAAGCATTGGGCCTGCCAAAGGAACGCTACAGTATAGCCTTCCAGTCGAAACTGGGCCGTGCAGAGTGGCTGAGACCCGCCACCACCCTGCGCATGACGCAAATGCCGGCCGAGGGTATAAAAGATCTGCTGGTAGTATGTCCTTCCTTCGTGAGCGACTGCCTGGAAACACTGGAAGAGATAGCCATACGCGAAAAGGAGAACTTTATGCACGCCGGTGGCAACTCTTATGAGTACATCCCCTGCATGAATACCCGGCCCGCCTGGGTGAGCGCCGTAGAGACGCTGTTAAGGGAATTATGAATTGGGGATTAGGAATTAGGTATTCGGAATTGGGAATTTGTAATTAGGAATTTGTAATTAGGAATTGGGAATTGGGGGTAATGAATAAGGAATGATGACCCGCTTTTACTTAAGACCTTCTACTTTCTACTCACTACTTTCTACTTTTGACCCATAACTATCTACTAACGACTCGCGACTAAAAATGTATACCTACGTCAAAGCGTTACATATCATCTTCATCGTTACCTGGTTCAGCGGTATGTTCTATATCGTGCGGCTGTTCATATACAATACCGAGGCCAACGATAAGCCCGAGGCCGAGCGTACCGTACTGCAGCAGCAGTTCGGTATCATGATAAAGCGTCTTTGGTTCGGTATCACATGGCCATCGGCCGTGCTTACCCTCATTTTCGGGCCGTGGATGTGGTATCAGTATGCACAGATGCAGCCCGAACTGCCCATGTGGCTCGCCATAAAATTGGGTTTTGTAGTGGGGCTGTATGCCTACTTTTTTACCCTGCACCGTATATACAAGCAACAAATGGCTGGCATATTCAAATACTCATCGGGCAAGCTCAGGGTATGGAACGAGGTGGCTACCATATTCCTTGTGGCCATAGTAATGCTGGCCGTGGTAAAGCAGGGCATGAGCCTGCTGTGGGGCCTGGGTGGGCTCATATGCTTCGTTATACTCCTCATGAGCGCCATAAAGATCTACAAACGCCTCAGGAAGGCATAGGGCATCTTTTGCTATATACCTCTGTGATCGCTATCTTGCGGACATGCATCTTATCCGTATCTTTTTCGGCAAATGGGTATCGCTGCTTTTTTGTATGCTCCTTGCCACTGCATTGCATGCGCAGCAGGGCAAATGCGTACTAAAGGGCAACATCATAGCCAAGGATGGGCCCACATATCCCTATCGGCTGGAGCTGGATATAGCTGGCACTACAGGTAAAGGTATCTCCATTACCGAGCAGGATGGCATGTCCGTACGCATGAAGGTGAACGTGCAGGTGCGCAGGGATATGAAGGTAATGGTGGTGACAGAGAATGCCGCCCTGGGCAAGCTGCCCGACTCTATGGATGTATGCTATGTGACCGCCCTGCTGCGCTGGAAGACAAAGAAAGGCAAGGTGCAGTTGACAGGCGTATTCTCCGGTAAGGATAAAAATAAGGTGGTATGCTACCAGGGCACGCTGGAAATGACGGGAGATACCAATGAGGTGCCCTTTAAGGAAGCAACTGCAAAAGAGCCCGCCAAAATACCCGCCATCGCCGATACCATTACCACCGCTACCGATAAGATAACCGAGGGGGTGGATAAACGCCTGCAATGGCGGTCGCCGGTGTGTACGCTGGAGGTATGGGATGGCGGTGTGGTAGATGGCGATGCCCTCACCATATTGCATAATGGCGCACCCTTGCTCACCGACCATACGCTTACCGGCGAGCATACACGGCTGGTAGTGCCGCTTACAGGCAAGAACGATACATTTACCTTCGTAGCGGGCGACGAGGGCGCGGCGCCACCTAATACGGCACAGATACTGCTTATAGATGGCGACGAACGGTACGACCTCACCGCATTCAACAAAAAAGGAAGGTCGGCTAAAATAGTATTGACGAAGTAGCCACCCTTGTCAGGCAAATGGAGTTCATAAAGAAATATCACAGGCTATTGCTGGCGCTTATACCCCTTATAAGCCTGGCGCTTCACTGGTATGTCTTCGACCTGGACCTTGTGGGCATACATGTATGGCGGCAGACCAAGACCCAGCAGGTCATCAACAATTTCTTCCGCGAGGATATGAACATCTTCCACCCCCGCTGCAACAATATGGCCTATCCCGATAGGCTGCTGCTGCAGGAGTTCCCCATTATGCAGTGGCTATTTGCGGTGGTGCATAAGGTACTGGGGCCATCGGTGGCCATCTCGCGGGTATTGTCCTTCATAGTGGGTCTGTTCTCGGTATATGGTATGTACAGGCTTGCCCGCAATATCTTCGGGCATACGGCTATCGCCACCATATGTGCCTGGTGTTTCGCTTTTTCCCCGGTATTCCATTATTACATGGTAAACCCCATGCCCGATAACTTCAGCATGTGTACCGCTATATGGAGCCTTGCGTTTTTCTACGAATATGTGAATATAAGGCAGCATAACACAAGCAACCCACCTCCCTCTCCCCGGGAGAGGGCCGGGGAGAGGCTTCTTTTCCTCTCCGCGCTCTTCCTATGCCTTGCCACACTGGCCAAGCTGCCCTTTGTCATATATGGCATAGTAGTACCCGTGTACCTGCTGGCAGAGCTCAGGGCAGGGTGCATGCAGCTAAAACGCGCGCTCGCGGTGGCCGGTATATATGCGCTTATAGTGCTTCCGGCCTTTGTATGGTACATCAGCGTCATACACACCTGGGGCGATAACATGATCATTGCCGGTGTCACAGATGCTAAGGAAAGCGTAGGAGAATTGTTCTCCATTCTCCTCAAGATCACCGTGTCCATGCTGCCCGAGCTGCTCATCAATTATGGCGCCACACCGCTTTTTGCGGCAGGGCTGTATTTTATGGTCAGGGGAAAAGTATATCGCAGGCCATACTTTATACTGCTGGCATCGCTGGGCGTGGTAGTACTGTTCTATTTCTTTTTCGAGATAAACGCTATCTCTACCGTACACGATTATTATATGTTCCCCTTCCTTCCGCCCATCTTCCTGCTGGTGGCATATGGGGCATCGCGGCTGCTGGCTATGGCCCGGCCTGTTCGCATATTCGCGGCTGTATGCCTTGTGGTCTTGCCGGTCACAGCCTTTATTCGCTGTTATTCCCGTTGGGATGTAGCCTCCGATACCGGTTTCGAGCCCGCATTCTACCGCTACAAGGACGAGATACGCAGCCTGACCCCACCCGGCGCCCTATGCATAGCAGGCAACGACCCCAGCGATATGGTATTGCTGTACTACATAGACCGCAAGGGCTGGAGCTATGATAATGACGATATGAGCGCAGATCTGCTATCTTCATACATGCAACGGGGCGCAAAGTACCTGTACACCACGGGCAATGTAGATACACGGCCGGGTGTACAGGAACACCTGGGGCAGAAGCTGTTCGATAAAGATGGCCTGCGCGTATATGAACTGAAATAAGAAAGACCGGATGAACAGGTTTTGGATATTAGGTATAATGGTGCTGTTTGCGGCCGGCTGTAAAAAAGACCAGCTGCGGACAGATAATGTTTACTCTCTTGCCAGCAATACCACCGACAGGCTGAATAAGGTAAGGTTCATTAGCGATAAGGAATGTTTCGTAGCAGGTGGCGAGCTATACGACCGTGCTACCGTACTGCACTCTACCGATGGCGGCTATACCTGGACGGCAGGGTCTTATCCTGCGGCGGGCAAGGGATTGTATGGTTTTGCGGTATCGCCCGCAGGGGCCATGTATATGTGCGGTACCGATGGGGTAGTGCTTCACTCGCGCGATACCGGGCGCAACTGGCTTTTGGGCCGCATACTGAACTGGAACTACTACATAGCCGCTGCCTACCCGGTAGAGGATACGGGCATCTTCATAAGTACGGTACTGCAGCGCGCCAGCGCCATAGTGCAGGTCGATACAGCATTCAACATCATCAGCCAGGATACCTTCCAGTTCGGGCTCAATAATATCTATATGACCGGCCCGTCCACGGGGTATGCCATAGGCTATGGCGTGGTGCTGAAGACCACCGATCACCGCCGCACATGGGCCTACCAGGATGTAGAGGGCGACAATTTCACTGCCATGAGCATACTGGGCAACGAGATATGGATGTGCGGGGCCAATGGCAGTATCTTCCACACCACCGATGGTGGCGCCCATTGGCAGCGCCTGCGCAATGGCAACAGCCTGTCCATACCCCGCTACATGCTGCGCGATATACTCTTTACCGACCTTCTGCATGGCTGGGCTGTGGGCGATGAGGGCCTCATAATATGCACCGAGGATGGTGGCCGCAACTGGCGGGAATACGAGCGTTTTACCTCCTATGCCCTGCGCAGCATTACCCTATGTCCCAATGGCGATATGCTGGTGGTGGGCGATAAAGGAGGTATCTACCGCATAGTGCGCTAGAAGCTCATACCGAAGCCGAACTCCGCCAGCTCTGCAGTGGACAGATGTGTTTTCAGGAAGGCGCAGAGGTACATCTCTTTTACGAATGCCTTGTCATTGCGGCTCAGGTACAGGTTGCCGCCGAGTTTCTGGTACAGTTTGCCCTGTGACTGGAAGGCCTGTTTCACATAGTAGCCTACCTGCAGCACCACGCCCAGCCGCCCCAGTATGAACTCATTGCCCGCCAGTACGGCCATTTTATAGGCGTGCTGTTTCTCCGTGCCCGGCTCTACAAAGCTGTTGTTGCGCAGGAAGGCCGTTATCTGCTGATGGTAAGAGTAGTCCAGCCCTATCAGCGCCTTGTTCTTGCTTATCCACCGTTTGCTGGCCAGTGCCGTTACCAGGTATACAGGGTAGGAGGGGCCTTCCGGCGCGTTCGATCCCGTATAGGCCAGCCCCAGCCTGAACTGGCCCAGCCATCGCCTGCTCAGTGGCTGCAATTCGTGCTTTATGGGCTTAGGTGCATCTGTTACCGGGAAATATTTGAAGCCCACATGTACCCCTGCCAGGTTTATACCCAGGTTCGGCTGGCGGAAGGATGCATTGGAGATATGCGAGAAGTTCACCCCGGCCTGTACATGCAGGTGGCTGCTTACTTTGTAGCGCAGGTCCATCATAAAGGATGCATAGTCGTTCAGGTGGCTGCTTATAGCGTTGTTCTGGGTGTCTATGGGGGCCACGCGCGAGTATTTGCGGGTCACGAAGCCTGCGCCATCGCCTATGCGCACCGTCCAGCGCAGGCGGTCGCCTGCTATAAGCGGTATCTCTATATTGGGATATATACTGAAACAGCGGCCGTATACCGAGTCTATACCATAGTTGGTATAGGCAAGCCCTATACCTATGGTCGGGTATCGCCTGCGCTGATGCCAGTCGCGCTTGCCGTAGGTCTTCCATTGCAGGTTCAGGTCCAGCCCTGTAGATACATCGGGTACCGGCAGGCGGAACTTGGCCGTATGTTTTATCACCTTCCCGGCAAAGTAGTTCACATCCACGCAAAAACCTGCGCCCGGCCTGTTGTCCTGGGCAGGTGCGGCCTGTGCCGATAGCAGCAATAAAAGCACTGTGAGCGAGCGAAAAGGCATATGGATAGGGTAACAAATATAGGCGCAAATATCGTTTTGTGATGGGCGGTCGCTAACTTTACAGTAGAAGATGCGCAAGTGAAGTTCAAAAGCTACATATTGCCGGTAGTGGCCGGTACCATGGCCGGTGTGATGCTGCAGGTGCTGGGCGAAAAGGCGCTGCATGCCACGTACCCGCCTGCCGTGGGGGTGCAGCTCAATGCCAAGGAAGATTATGTGTCCTACATATCTACCCTGCCTGTTACTGCATTCATACTATTGCTTGTGAACTACATTATTTGCACCACCATCGCCGGTGCCATCGCCACCCTCATCCCCGATCATGACACAAAGAGGCCCGCGCTCATAACAGGCATCATCATTACCCTCGGCGCCATATTCAATGCCATGTTCATGCCTTTTCAGCCCATGTGGGTATCGGCTATGAGCATTATAGTAATGATACCATCGGCATTGCTGGGCTATATAGTGGGCCGTAGTATGCGCCAGCGCAAGACCAGCATTCCATCATCCCGTTAAAAAGGTACAGGGCCCATTCAGGCCCCGTATCGCATATTCTTACTTCGTTCTGCTGCTTACCACTTCTCCATGCTCTTTTTTATGATGCCCACGCATTCATCTATCTGCTTACGGTCTATCAGCAGCGGTGGTGCAAAGCGTATCCTGTCGCCATGGGTGGGTTTGGCCAGCAGGCCGTTCTCCTTCATTTCCATACATATTTCCCACGCGGCTTCCTTATTGGGGTGCTCTATCACTATGGCATTGAAGAGGCCTTTGCCCCTTACTACCGATATATGAGGGTGGTTCATGGCCAGCAGTTCCTGCCTCAGGTACTCGCCCTGTATGGCAGAGTTCTCGGCCATCTTTTCGTCCACCAGCACTTGCAGAGATGTTATGGCCACCTTGCAGGCCAGCGGGTTGCCTCCGTATGTCGATCCGTGCTCGCCCGGTTTTATGGTCAGCATTATCTCGTCATCGGCCAGCACTGCCGACACCGGCATCGTTCCGCCCGATAGCGCCTTGCCCAGCAGCAGTATGTCGGGGCGTACACCCTCGTGGTCGCAGGCCAGCATACGGCCGGTACGCGCCAGCCCGGTCTGTATCTCGTCGGCTATCAGCAGCACATCGGCCTCGCGGCACATGGCTGCGGCCTTTGCCAGGTAGCCGTCATCTGGTACTACTACGCCGGCCTCGCCCTGTATGGGCTCTACCATAAAGGCCACCACATTGGGGTCTTGCAGGGCTGCCTGCAGTGCGGCTATATTGTTGTAGGGTATCACCTCATAGCCCGGTGTGAAGGGGCCGAAATCGCGGCGCGAATCATTGTCGGTACTGAAGGATACTATATTTATGGTGCGGCCGTGAAAGTTATCGGCGCATACTATTATCTTGGCCTTGTTCGGCGCTACGCCCTTTACCTCGTAGCCCCAGCGGCGGGCCAGCTTCAGGCCGGTCTCTACGGCCTCGGCGCCCGTATTCATGGGCAGTACCTTGTCGTAGCCAAAGAAATGTGTGATGAACTCTGCGAACTCGCCCAGCATATTGTTATGAAAAGCGCGTGATGTAAGTGTCAGCTTCTGTGCCTGCTCTATGAAGGTCTTTATGATGCGCGGGTGGCAATGGCCCTGGTTGATGGCCGAATAGCCCGACAGGAAGTCGTAATAGCGACGGTCGTCTACGTCCCACACAAATACGCCTTCGCCACGGGTGAGCACTACGGGTAGGGGGTGGTAATTATGCGCGCCGAACTGCTCTTCCTTGTCCAGGAAATATTGTGTGCGCGGTGATATGGTGTTTACTGCATGCATACTGCAAAGTTAACATCTTTAGGGCATACAACCTTGTGCCCACGGCCCTGCATGTGTGCTTTAGTTGCCGATCTTGAAGTATTTTCGCCGCATGAAATTCCTGATAGCAGGCCTGGGTAATATAGGTAATGAATACGATGCCACCCGGCACAATATAGGCTTCGAGGTGGCCGATGCTTTCGTGCTGAAACATGGGGGGAATTACGCCCTCGACAGGCATGCTTTCATGTCCGAAGTGCGCTGGAAGGGCCGCACATTCATAGTACTGAAGCCCACTACTTATATGAACCTGAGCGGCAAGGCGGTAAAGTACTGGATGGACAAGGAAAAGATAGCGCTGGAGAACATATTAGTGATAATGGACGACCTGGCATTGCCTGTCGGTACACTACGCCTGCGCGGTAGCGGCAGCGATGCCGGGCACAATGGCCTCAAAAGCATTCAGCAGACCCTTATGACCGATAAGTATCCCCGGCTGCGCTTCGGTATAGGTAACGATTTCCCGAAGGGCAGGCAGGTAGAGTTCGTACTGGGCAAATGGAAACCCTCCGAAATGCCGGTGATAAAGGAAACACTGCTGAAAAGCGTGGATGCGATAGAATGTTTCGCTACGCAGGGTATCAGTAAGGCCATGAATGTATACAATACCTGACCGCCGCCGGGTACTATTTGATGATCTTCACCAGGCAGGTATCGTAGGTGCCATTACCTGTTTCCTGCCATTTGGCACATTCGGCCAGTGCGGTCTCGTTGTCCAGCCTGCGCTTGCTGAGGATAAAGACATTCTTCTTCTTCCCGTTGTAAGAGTTATTGTTCACGCATTCGCAAACGGTCTCCTGGCGCGCGCAGGACGACAATAATGACCCCGCAAAAAGTACCAGTAGGGTAGTGCGCCATATGCCAGTAGTGTAGGTCGGTCTCATGCGAAATGCGTTTTATGCATGCAAATATAATACCGGAACGGGTAACTGCGCTACCGCGGTATCCGTTCCGGCGTTTTCTGTATGGTCATCGTGCTGCATAGCCCAGCGCCTGTACCAGTGCAGGTGGCAGGGCAGGCAGCATGTTGCGTGGCAGCAGGAAGGATGTAAGCTCTGCCAGCTCTTTGAATATGTAGTGGCTGTCGGCAGCGCCGCGCAGGTACTCGGCACCTGTGCTGCCACCTGTGCCCACACGCTTGCCTATGGTGCGCTGCACCATGTGTATGTGCCTGTGCCGCCACATAGACAGTTGTTCGTCTATCTCCAGCAGGGTGGTCAGCAGTTCGTAGGGCAGTTGCAGCAGCGGCTGGTCGCGGTACAGCATTATGAACATCGCATTGCGCGATGCCTCTGCGCTGAATGCTCGCCCCTCGGGGTATTGTGCATTGTCTATGAATATAGAGTCGAATACCTTCACATTCGCCATCTCTGCCTCTGACAGGCCGCTTGTATAGGCTTCACGGTATTTTTTCCAGAATGCCGCATCCTCATTGCCCCAGTACGTCTTGTCGTTCACAAAAGGCATGCGTGCCAGCCATTCGTTCAGCAGTGATCGCAGCGACCGCTGCTCCTCGGCCTGCTTCACGCGTTCTATGTCGGCAGGGTTCAGTTGTGATAGGTAATATGCCTTGCCATGCCTGTGCTCGTAGTGCAGGCCCAGTGTGGCCTCTATCATCTTGAACTGTATGCTCTGGAACCCCGATGCCGGGCGCAGCAGGTCGCGGAAATCCAGGAAGTCCAGCGGGGTCATGGTCTCCAGTATGCCCATCTGCATCACGGCCACCTCCAGTATCTTACATACTCGTTTCAGGCGGTGTACGCTGTTGTATATATCGGGCGCATTGTCCTGTATGCTTGCCTGGCCGAATATGGTACGCACTATGCTCAGCTCATGCAGTATCTGCTTGAACCACAGCTCATATGCCTGGTGAATGATGATGAACAACATCTCATCATCGGCCTTTATGTCCTCCTTATCGCTCTCCGGGAATTGCGCGTTCAGTATCTTATCCAGTTGCAGGTACTCGCTATAGTATACCGGCTTACGTTGTTTCATATCCATTGGCTAAAATTAGTGAATGTTACAGGAAAGAGGATGATAATGGTCATACGCTCAGTATCCTTATCATATCTATCAGGTCGGCGCTTATAGGGGTGGTGCCCTTTATCACATTGGTAAAAGGGGTATGCACTATCTCGTTGTTCACTATACCTATCATCACCTGTGTGTCGCCACTGCGCAGCGCGTTCACAGCGGCATGGCCCATGCGGCTGGCCAGTACCCTGTCGGTATACGTCGGCGATCCGCCCCTCTGTATATGTCCCAGCACACAGGCGCGCACGTCTAGCCTTGGGAAGCGTTCCGTTATACTTGCGTGTACCTCTGTAGCGCCGCCAAAGTCGTCGCCCTCGGCTACCACAATTATATGTACCGCTTTCTTGCGCAGCTCGTCGGCCTCTATCTTGTTCAGCAGTTCGTCTATATGCGTCACGGTCTCGGGTATCAATATATCTTCCGCGCCGCAGGCTATACCGCTGTTCAGTGCTATGTAGCCCGCATCGCGGCCCATCAGCTCTATCACAAATACGCGGTCGTGCGCCTCTGCGGTATCGCGTATCTTGTCTATGGCCTCTACCGCAGTGTTCACCGCTGTATCGAACCCTATCGTCAGGTCAGTGCCAGACAGGTCCTTATCTATAGTGCCCGGCAGACCTACCGCAGGTATGGTATACTGCTCGAAGAACTTTACCGCGCCCCTGAAGGTGCCATCGCCGCCTATCAGCACCAGCCCTTCTATGCCATGTTTCTGTAGCTGCTCATATGCTTTCTGCATACCTTCCGGCGTCATGAATTCCTTGCTGCGTGCGGTCTTCAGTATGGTGCCCCCACGCTGTATGATGTTCGATACATCGGTGGTCTGCATCAGTTGTATGTCGCCATCTATCATGCCCTGGTAGCCGCGTCTTATACCATATACGTTCATGCCATGGTATACGCCGGTACGCACCACCGCCCTAATGGCGGCATTCATGCCTGGGCTATCCCCGCCCGATGTCAGTACTCCTATGTTCTTCATATGTGTCCTGTTTGGTAGCTACAGGTTACAAATGTAAAGCCCCTGTCTTGTAAACAGGGGCTTTAACAAAAATATCTACTACACATTTATCACATCACCACTCATCGCGTTCCTCACATTATCGCATTGTCGAATTGCCGCATTATTCACCCATCAGCTTCATCAGCTCGTTCAGCTTGGGCTCCAGTATTATCTCCGTGCGCCTGTTCTGGCCACGGCCTTCAGGTGTGCTGTTGGGTGCTATGGGGTCGTACTCGCTGCGGCCGCTGGCTACCAGCTTGGCAGGTACCACATGGTAGTCGTCTATCAGCACATGGGCTATAGATGTGGCGCGCGCCGTGCTCAGTTCCCAGTTGTCAGCGAATTTCGCAGTACGAATAGGAATGCTGTCGGTATGCCCTTCTATATTGATGTTTATGTCCGAGCTTGTGTTCAGTACGCCTGCTACTTTCGACAGGGCTTCCTTGCCCTTTGGGTTCACCACCGCGCTGCCCGATGGGAACAGCAGGCTTTCCTGCATGCTTATGTACACCTTGCCGTTCTTCATCTTCACCGTCAGCTCGCTGCTGTTGAAGCCTTTCAGCGCCTCGGCTATCTTGCTGCGCAGGGCCTCTGCGGCTTGTTTCTGCTGGTCCAGCAGGGCCTGTAGTTGTTCCAGTCGCTTGCGCTGTTCATCTACCTGGTCGCGGGTATTGCGTAGCTGGCGTTTGGTGCTTTCTTTCTCATCGCCCAGTACGTTCACCTTATTGGTCAGGTCGCGTATAGCGCTTTCATTATTGCTGATGCTGTCTCTCAGCCGTCCTATACGGGCGTTCAGCGCGGCCACGGTATTGTTCAGGTCGGTATTGGTGGCGTTCAGCTTTTTATTGAGCGCTATCTGCTCGTCCAGCTGCTTGCCCAGGGCTATCTTTTCTGCTTTTTCCTTCTCTGCACGCTGTGTCTCTGCATCATATTTCTTTTTAGAAACGATGCATGACGATAACAGGGACATGGAAAGGCATATGCCCGATACGATGGTCAGTGATCTTTTCATTGTTGTGAATTTTTAGAATGGGGGTGCAAAAACTGTACCAGCCGCAAAGTTAGTAAGTTTTCCATTGCATCGTCGCTTATCCGTTCCGCTCACTTCCGGTAGTAAGTATACCTGTACACTACACTGTTCTGCGGGCTGCGTTTTCCCTTTTTCTCTGTATACGTCACAGTTCTTGTTACGTTACCTGCGCTGTCATATTCGTGCTCCAGTACCGTTCTTGTGTCGGCGGGTGCATCACTGGCGTCATAATTAGTATGTTCCACCATATTGCCGCTGGTATCATATGCATATGCCGCCCGCCCGCTGAACCGGCCTTTGCCATCATACATCTTTATCTCCACATGCTTACCGCGGCCGTCGTTCGTCATTACGCTCTTGCTGGTCATAGAGTCGCCCACATATAGCTGCAACGACACTATGCTGCCATACAGGTCGTAGGTAGCGGTGCGTGTCATATATGGTGTCCTGTCAGGGAAGAGGTCGGCGAGCACCACCTGGTCGCCCATATTGTTGTAGTTGCTGCGGCTAAGGCTGCGTATCTTATTGCCCGATGCGTATTCGGTCACGCTCGTTTCGTTGCCCTGCTCGTCATAGGTATATTCTTTCCTGCCGCTGATTGCCGGGTCATTGGCGCGTGTCTCTGCTTTTATTTTATTGCCTTTTGTGTCGTAGGCAAAGGTCGTAGTATCTTGTACCCCCTTTGCTATCATATTCAGCATCCAGCGGGTCAGCTTGCCTGTTTTGTCATACTCATACACACATTCCCACTTTTTGTTCCCTTTTTTGTCCCATGCATCCTGTCGGGTCAGCCGGCCTTG
Source organism: Nemorincola caseinilytica (assembly GCF_039540515.1). Taxonomy (NCBI): domain Bacteria; kingdom Pseudomonadati; phylum Bacteroidota; class Chitinophagia; order Chitinophagales; family Chitinophagaceae; genus Nemorincola; species Nemorincola caseinilytica. The sequence continues at coordinate 228,372 of NZ_BAABFA010000004.1, forward strand.
CTCGTCATATACGTTCAGGCCGCTGTCTCTCAGTGCCCGTTCGGCTTTAGTATCATACCCATAGGTGGTGTATGCTACCGTATGTACCACGCCACGCAGGTTGTTCTCCCCGGCCGTGAGGGGTATCTGCACCACGCGCACTTTTTCTATTATGCGGCCCTTTACCCGTGTCCGGGCGCTCTTTTTTACTATTATCCCGTTGTTCTCGTTCTCTTTCTTATTCTCCCCGCACGATATGGCCATTGTTGCCATCAACCATATTGCCAGCCACAGGCCATATCTTGTTGTCATACCCGCAAATTTACGCCAGTATCTTTCGTATACACGCTTATTCCTATGCCTCGATGGACGATCTTTTATATTCACCAAATAGGTTATCGGTGATCAGTGTATCCATGTGAATTGTTCAATGTACATTTTTAAATATTGTTTATAATAAAATCCAATTTTAATCAATAACATTTGCATAACTTACATGCGCATTGATAAAAGGAATGCGTACAGGAACGACCCAATAAAAGAGGATCCTGTTAAAAACATACTCTTGTATGAATGTATTTAATATCGTGCTGGCTATTATTCGCCGGCGGTGTGTGCATGTGAATGTCCCCTATGATGGCTGTCTCGACGATATACGGTCTGAGATAGATGCCATGTATCATGAGAACATCGACTTTTACCTCGATTTTCTGCAGGACCTGGGGCTGATAAAGTACAATATGCAGGAAAAGGCCATAAGCCTTACCGAAAGAGGCAGGTATACCGAGACCCTTTTTAGCTAAAAGCAGGAACAGCGCAGGCACCGGCCTACGCTGTTCGTAAAAGTAATATCATTATCTGCCTTACGGCAGGGGCTTATCAACTGAATGCATTTATACCGGTCACGTCCATACCTGTTATCAGCAGGTGTATGTCGTGCGTACCCTCGTATGTCACCACCGACTCCAGGTTCATCATGTGGCGCATGATGCTGAATTCGCCTGTTATGCCCATACCACCCAGTATCTGCCTTGCCTCGCGCGATACCTTCAGGGCTATGTCGCAGCTATTGCGTTTGGCCATAGATATCTGTGCAGGCGTAGCGCGGTCCTCATTGCGCAGCACACCCAGGCGCCAGTTCAGCAACTGGCTCTTGGTTATCTCCGTTATCATTTCTGCCAGCTTCTTCTGCGTCAGCTGGAAGCCCGCTATCGGCCGCCCGAACTGTTCGCGCTGCTTGGCGTAGCGCAGGGCCGTATCGTAGCAGTCCATAGCGCAGCCCAGTGCGCCCCATGCTATACCGTAGCGCGCGCTCGACAGGCAGGTAAGCGGTCCCTTCAGGCCCTTTACACCGGGCAGTATGTTCTCTTTAGGCACCTTCACGTTATCGAACACCAGCTCGCCCGTGGCCGATGCGCGCAGCGACCATTTGCCATGTGTCTCAGGAGTGGTAAAGCCTTCCATACCGCGTTCCAGTATCAGGCCCTGTATCTCGCCCTGCTCGTTCTTGGCCCATACTACGGCCACATCGGCAAAGGGAGCGTTCGATATCCACATCTTCGATCCGTTCAGTATCACATGGTCGCCGGCATCTTTGAAGTTGCTCAGCATACCGGCGGGGTTAGAGCCGTGGTTCGGCTCTGTGAGGCCGAAACAGCCCATCATTTCACCTGTGGCCAGCTTGGGCAGGTATTTCATCTTCTGCTCCTCGCTGCCGAACTTGTATATGGGGAACATGACCAGCGAGCCCTGTACCGATGCTGTAGAGCGTATGCCCGAGTCGCAGCGTTCCAGTTCCTGCATCATGATGCCATAAGTGATATAGTCCAGCCCGGGGCCACCGTATTTCTGTGGCAGGAAGGGGCCGAAACAGCCTGTCTCTCCCAGGCCTTTTATCAGCTGTTTGGGAAATTCCGCACGCTGCGCATACTCTTCTATTATGGGCGATATCTCTTTCTTTACAAATGAGCGAACCGTATCGCGTATCAGTTTCTGTTCTTCGGTCAAAAGTTCATCTAAAAGGTAATAGTCGGGATGCTGGTACAGATCTTTTTCCATTTTTGTTAAAGTTGACGTGAATTGTGGCGCAAAGGTAGCATTTTTGACATATTGGTATAATTTTGCACTACGAAATGTCAGGTATCAGCGGCGCCCTCTTCACTTTATAGCCTTATAATAATTATCCATGACCGTTATAAGTCAATACTGTACCACATTCCGGGCATTCTCTACGATATGTGACGCTTATTTATCATGGTGTTCACTAAATGTGGAACATTATTTGCGGCAATAACAGAGTATTGTTAAAGACATCACAGATCTGGCGGACGTATCAAACGAAATGCATGAATACCACGCCTTTAGTAAGGCAGAACGGACAGTGGGTTTTGACAATGGAATGTAATTTTTGTAATATCCCTTAAGTAACAAATTTATTATGAGGCAGTTAAAGATAGCCACCCAGATCACTAACCGAGATTCACAGGCTGTAGAGAAGTACTTGCAGGAGATAAGCAAGATATCTATGATAACACCCGAGGAAGAGACCACCCTTGCCCAGAAGATACACATGGGCGACCAGCGCGCGCTGGAAAAACTGGTGAAATCGAACCTCCGTTTCGTGGTATCTGTGGCAAAACAATACCAACACCAGGGCCTTTCACTTTCCGACCTTATCAATGAGGGCAACCTGGGGCTTATAAAGGCAGCACAGCGTTTCGATGAGACCAAAGGCTTCAAATTCATCTCCTATGCCGTATGGTGGATCCGCCAGTCCATACTACAGGCGCTGGCAGAGCAGGGCCGCCTTGTGCGCCTGCCGCAGAACAAGATAGGCACTTACAACAAGGCCAATAAAGCCTTCATAGCCTTTGAGCAGGAGAACGAGCGCGAACCATCTACCGAAGAGCTGGCCGATATACTGGATATGAGCGAGACCGAGGTAACGAACATATTCACCAGCAATACCCGCCACACATCGCTCGATGCCCCCGTGCACGAGGCCGAGGATGTGGCCATGGGCGACCTACTGGAAGGCAGCAGCGATACCGATACCGATGTGATGAAAGACTCGCTGCGCAACGAGATACGCCGCATACTGAAGTCGCTGAGCCAGCGCGAGGCCGAGATACTGGCCGCCTACTTTGGCCTGGAGGGCGATAATGGCCCCAGCATAGAAGAGATAGGCGAGAAGTACGACCTTACGAAAGAGCGCATACGCCAGATAAAGGAGCGCGCTATAAAGCGCCTGCAAAAGGCACGCTACAGCAACGCACTGAAAGTATACCTTGGCTAAAAGCGATATAGTAAGCAGACCCGATATGCAGAGCACACCATTACGGTGTGCTCTTTTTTTATGCCAATATATTACTGCCGGTCTAAAAAAATACGGGAAAAATACGGTATCGGTATAAATGACCGGCTCATACTTTTGCTGCCTGTGCGGCCGGTTATGAATAATGCTACATCTTGCTTATTTTTAGACTGTACCAAACACACATTTATCGTATGAGAAAAATATTAGCATTCGCATTACCCCTTTTTATGTCTTGCCTTCTTTTTTCCTGTGGTAGTAGTAGCGACCATCCAGAGAACGGCGATGCTAATATGGGGCCCGTGCCACCGATGGCTGAAATGGCAGCCATGACCGCCCATGATACTTTGGCCCCCGATCCGGGCGAAGTAGACCACCTCTTCAGGGTAACAGAGGCACTTACATATATTGAGAACTATAAGAATTCGGCAACGAAGGTGCCTCAGTACAGCTTCGTTTTCAAAACACAGGAACTGCTGGATTACCTGCAGGCCAGGGGCAACTCTATAGTAAATTTCGTGGTAGGGCAGAACGCTAATGAAGATAGCCTGTTCCTTTTCCTGGCATCGGTAGATGATAGTGGCAAGAACGAATACCTGAGCCGTAACGATACCTGCTTCCTGCTGGCAGGCACCAATTTTGTGAATATCCCCACTACACTGGAGCAGCAATCGTCCAATGTTATAGATACCTTTTTTATAGAGGCTATGAACGTTACCGATGCACAGAGCATGATAGACTATTACCAGCAGAGCTCAGCTATAAGGAACAAGAACAACGGATGGCTGTATAATGCCAACGACCTGGCGGGCTATCTGCATGCAGGCATCAATGCCGGTGGTATGGAGTATACACAGTTCATACTGGCCATGGATGGCAACAACATTATTCACCTGGTGATAGTAGGCTCTAACGACGGAACGAACCATATGTATATGGGATACAGAGGACAATCTTGCGTAATGGAGAACACTACACCCTGCCCACAATGCAACACTGTAAGCGGGGGGACTACCTTCGACCCTCCAATATGTACATACTGATGCTGTGATGGTAGATCTGCTCTTTTATATCTGTGTGGTGGTGTTGGCGTGTGCATGTGGGGTAGCTGCATGGAGGTACAAGATGCTGGATAAAGGGGCCAGGTTGTTGTTCTATATGTACATGGCATCGCTGGGTTGCGAACTAAGCGCGGTACTGCGATATTACTGGCCACAGCTGAAGAACCCCTGCTATCATGTATATAACCTGGTAGAGCTGATCATCATTACCATGTACTTTATGTATACGGTCGGGGTCAGAAAGCGGTTGTTGCTCATAGTGCTATGCCTTATATATTTAGGAGTGGAGATATTCAATACCATATATTTTCAGCCGCTTTCCGCAGTGAATACGAATGTGATCACTTTCGAGTGTTTCATGGTCATACCTATGGCATTGTATTCGCTATACCGGATATTGATAAATGACAATATCAGCAAGATCCAAAATTATGTTCACTTCTGGTTCTGGACCTTCTTTCTTGTGTATTTCAGTTCCAGTTTCTTTTTCTGGCAGTTCATAATATACTTCTACCGGCACGACAAGCTGTTCTATACCATATCTATCTACGGTCATATCATTGTCAACCTGGCGGTGTATACCGGTGTGCTGCTTACCTATTTGAGATACCCTAAAATGGCAAGGAATGGAGCTTGACAGGTCGGTAATAATATTCATTATGGGCTCGGTGCTGTTCATAGCGCTGGCTTTCGCCCTTATTGTATTTCTTGTCATACACAAGAAAAAAAGATACGAGCATTTACTGGAGAAACAAACTATGGAAAACAATTATCACAATCAGCTACTGTTGTCGCGAATGGAAGTGCAGGAGCAGTCTTTCCGCTATTTTTCGGAAGAGATACACGACAACATAGGCCAGCTCCTCAGTATCGTGAAGATGCAGTTGCACAACATACGCCGAAGTAGCAACGAGACCGAGATAGTGGCCCGTGCCAAAGATTGTACCGAGCTGCTGGGTAAGGCCATCTCCGACCTGCGCAACATCAGCCATACGCTCAACAGCGTATTCGTTACCAATGTAGGCCTGCCCGAGGCCGTAGAGAAAGACCTGGAATACATACGCTCTGCCAAGGACGTAAAGTGTACCCTGCACAATACCGGAGAGGATTACAGCATAGGCGAGGAGCGCGAGCTGCTGGTGTTCCGCATCATACAAGAGGCCATCGCCAATGCGGTGAAGCATGCTTCGCCCTCTGCCATAGATGTCTACCTCGATCATAAGCCACATATGCTGGTGGTGCGGGTAGTGGACAACGGCATGGGTTTCGAGGCCGGCAGCATCACAAAAAGTGGCATAGGCCTCAGCAACATGCAAATGCGTGCAGCCCTGCTGAAGGGGCGCCTCGATGTCGCTTCGGCGAAAGGTGGAGGTACCACTATCAGCTTACAGATAGATCGCGAAAGCGCTGCCGCATGATAGAATGCTGAAAGACCATTACTTTTATAGTGTTCGCTAACCTTTTTAAAGACCTGTATATGATACATATTGCGCTTGCCGACGACCATGCGCTCATTCGCAAAGGGGTTGCAGAGATGCTCTCCAAGTTCAGCGACATAAAGGTGATACTTGAAGCCGGTACCGGAAAAGAGCTTATTGCCAAGATGAGCAATGCCGACCCCATGCCCGAAGTCTGCATAGTAGATATAAATATGCCCGAGATGAATGGCTACGAAACGGCCACAGAACTAAAGAAGCGATGGCCTAAGGTAGGCATACTGGCGCTCTCTATGTACGATACCGAGCTGAATATCATAAAGATGCTGCGAAGTGGTGCACATGGCTACCTGCTGAAGGATGCCGATCCCGAAGAGTTGTTGCAGGCCATAGTGTCCATACACAAGCATGGGTTCTACTATTCCGACATCGTTACCGGCCGTATGCTCAATATTCTACATGACCCCGATGGCAAAACGAATGTAGACCTTACAGATAAAGAGCTGCAATTGCTGAAGTATTGCTGCACCGAGCTCACATACAAAGAGATAGCGAACGAGATGAACCTCAGCGCCCGCACCATAGACGGCTACCGCGAGACCCTCTTCCGCAAACTGAACATCACCACCCGCACCGGCCTGGCCATGTATGCCATAAAGGCCGGTATGGTCAGTATCAAGTAGTATCCATGTTTTCTTAATTACCACAGGCCGGTATCGAACGATACCGGCCTGCTGCTTATATGCCCATTCTCATGCTAGGATTTATATAGATCTCCACAACGAACATGTAATGCCATTGCCACGCCCTGTTCCTAATTTTATGTAGCAGGTACTATTGCCCGGCTATAAAAATGTAGGCCATGAGCTATCGTGAATACAGGAATTGCATAGACGCATGCCTGGAATGCGTAGATGTATGCAACCATTGCGCATCGTCCTGCCTCAAAGAGCAGAACGTTGGGCATATGACACGTTGCATACAACTGGACCTGGAGTGTGCGGCCATCTGCTATGCGACCGCGCAACTGATGAGCCTCGGCAGCCAGTACGCCCGCCAGTTGTGCAGCCTTTGTGCCACCATATGCCGCGAATGTGCCGATGAGTGCAGAATGCACCACAACGATCACTGCCGCGAATGTGCCGAGATATGTATGGAGTGTGCCGATGAATGTACACGAATGCTGGAACAGTAGAACCCTATTGCCTATGAGCGCCAACAAGAAAAAAACCTTCTGGAAAGAACTGGATGTACCCGTCATAAGACCGGGGTACAAGGGTACCGATAAGTTAAAGGACAGGATCGCCATCATCACAGGTGGCGATAGCGGTATTGGCCGCTCTGTGGCTATGCACTTTGCACGCGAGGGTGCAGATATAGCCATAGTGTACCTGCAGAGTGATGGCGATGCAAAGGAGACAGAAGAACTCATAACAGCCGAGGGACGGCAGTGCCTGCTACTGAAGGGCGACCTTGCCGGTGAGGCTTTTTGCCGCAAGGTAGTAGAGCGCACCGCAAAGCATTTTGGCCGTATAGACATACTGGTGAACAATGCAGGCATGCACCAGGAGGACAAGAAGGTAGAGGGCATAAGCCGCAAACAACTGGTACGCACTTTCGAGGTCAATCTTTTTCCGTTCTTCTACCTCTGCCGTTTTGCTATGCCGCATATGCCGCGTGGGGGCTGCATCATCAATACGGCATCGGTAGTGGCCTATCGTGGCAGCGAGCATCTTATGGATTATTCTGCTACCAAGGGCGCTGTAGTATCGTTCACTCGCTCGCTGGCAAAGAACCTTGCGGCTAAAAAGATAAGGGTGAACGAGGTAGCCCCGGGCCCCATATGGACACCCCTGGTCATAGAGGCATTCGATGCTGCACATCTCAAACAGTTCGGCAAGGACACGCCTATGGGCCGGGCAGGATACCCTTACGAGGTAGCGCCCGCATATGTCTACCTCGCGTGCGATGACAGCACATACGTTACCGGGCAAACGCTGCACGTCAATGGCGGCGATATGGTAACAGGCTGATGGAAAGAACAAAATATCATTTACCCAACATAAACACACACTAGCTATGAAGACTACTATCACTATCACGACCTTCGCATTATTCGCGCTCATGTTCAGTTCCTGTGGCTCGGGCAATAGCGATAATGGTTCAGAGACCACCTCTTATCCGGCCGTGGACTCACCTACGGGCGAACAGGTGGCCACACGGCCCGAACCTCCATACCTGCCTGCACCCTTTGCCACGAGGTCTGTAAAGAACTACAGCGATGTAGTAGGCTGGCCCGAAGGTGCGACACCGCATGCGCCGCAGGGCTTTACCGTTACCCGGTTCGCAGGAGATCTCGACAACCCCCGGTGGATATATGTAGGCCCCAATGGCGACATATTCGTTTGCGAATCGAAGGGCAAGGTCAATGTGGCCAAGGCTGTCAAGGCCATCGCATCGGGTGCTGCAAAGTCGGCCAATGAGAACAGGATGAAGGGTAGCGCCGATCGCATCACTATGTTCCGAGATGCCAATAACGATGGCATACCCGAGGAACGCCACGAGTTCCTTAAAGGGCTTAACCATCCATTGGGCATGCTCATAGTCAATGGCAAGTTCTATGTGGCCAATAACGATGCCGTGGTCGCATACCCTTACCAGGCTGGGCAGACCTCCATCACTGCGAAAGGCACCAAGGTAACAGATATACCCGCCGGCGCCGGGCACTGGACCCGTAATATCATTGCATCTTCAGACGGGGGTAAGATATACATAGCCGTGGGCTCTGGCAGCAATGTGGCAGAGAATGGTATGGAAAAAGAAGAGGGCCGCGCCATGATATGGGTAATGAATACCGATGGTACGGGCAAAAGGAAGTTCGCTACCGGGCTGCGCAATCCCGTAGGTATGGCATGGGCGCCCGGTGGCATGCTGTGGACGGCCGTGAACGAGCGCGATGAGCTGGGCGACGACCTTGTACCAGACTATATCACCAGCGTGCAGGATGGTGGCTTCTATGGCTGGCCATATTGCTACTGGGGCCAGAACGAGGACCCCCGTATGAAGGACAAGCAGCGCCCCGACCTCGTAAGCAAGGCCATAGTGCCCGATGTGTCCATGGGGCCACATACCGCTGCGCTTGGCCTCGCATTCGATAACGATAATGTTTTCCCCGGCAGGTACAAGGGCGGGGCATATGTGGGCCAGCATGGCTCGTGGAACCGCTCGGTGCTTTCGGGCTATGCCGTAGTGTTCGTGCCTTTCAAGGGTGGCGAGCCCGCAGGGAAGATGGAGCCCTTCCTTACCGGCTTTATAGCCGATAGTGCGCAGAGCAAGGTATATGGCAGGCCCGTAGGCGTTACCTTTACACGCAACGCCATGCTGGTGGCCGACGATGCCGGTAATACCATATGGCGGGTAGCGGCAAAATAAAGGACCTCCACAACTACAGCTCACCGACCCATGAAACGATATCACTTTTTGTTGCTGTCATGCGTTCCGCAGTTAGCGGCCGCGCAGGTAGATACCGCCATGCATACCGATAGCGCGGCACGCATTACCCGCGAGATACCGCCTGTGGTGGTAAGCGCCTATGGCTACTCCCGCACCCTGCGGCAGACCCCGGCCTCTGTTATTGCTATAGATGCCGCCCAATTGGGGAGGTACAGCAATACCACACCCCTGCAGGCCATCAATGCCATGCCCGGTGTGCGCATGGAAGAGCGTTCGCCGGGCAGCTACAGGCTCAATGTAAGGGGTACTGCCCTGCGGTCGCCCTTTGGTGTGCGCAATACGAAGATCTACTACAACGATATACCCCTTACCGATCCCAGTGGCTTCAGCTATTTCAGTCAGATAGGTTTCTTCAACATTGCCTCGCTGCAGCTTATCAAAGGCCCCGGCAGCAGCCTGTATGGTGCCGGCACTGGTGGTGTCATGCACATCAATAGCCTCAATGCCGATACCGTCACCGGTGGTCGTGCGTTTTACGAAATGGGCAGTTATGGGTTGGTCACCACCGCCAGCGAGGCCCGGCTGTGTGGCCCCGGTGGCAGCAGGCAGGTCATACGCATGCAGCGGGTCAATAGCTCGGGCTATCGCGATAGATCGGAGATGACGCGCACAGGCCTTTCATGGGATGGCATCATCACACAGCGGGGCAAGACCGAGATCCGTACCACATTTCTCTACAATGAGCTGAACTATGGTACTCCCGGTGCGCTCACCCTTGCCGAATACCAGGCCGACCCGCGCATGGCACGCCCTGCTGCCAATGGAGTACCGGGCGCTATAGAAAGCCGTGCCCAGGTATTGCAACGCAATCTGCTGGCAGGTTTCACCACCATGTACCAGCTTGGTCCCGCCCTCAGGAACACTACTACTCTTTACACCAGTTATACCACGCTGAAGAACCCTACCATACGCAATTACAGCCGCACTATTGAACCTCATTCTGGCGGGCGTACCACGTTCAGCTATACACCGGCGGTAAAGGAGGGCAGGCTGCAGGTGCTGGCGGGTAGCGAGGTGCAGTATGGCAATGTGTTCGCGCGTACATATACCAATGTAGACGGCAATGCCGGTATACTGCAGAGCGATGACGAGACGGGCAACTACCAGTATTCCGGCTTCGTGCAGGCTACATGGGGCTTTCGCCGGTGGATGCCCGAGGTGGGTATCAGTGTCACCAGGTATGGCACCACCATAGAGCGTTTTTCTGCGCCCGCATTTTCCGGCGCCCGCGATCATGATATAAATGTATCGCCCCGCATGGCAGTGTCTTACAATGTCACACGGCAGTACTACGCCTATGCCAGTGCGGCCAAAGGCTTTTCGCCGCCCACCAGTGCTGAGTTGTTGCCCACGGGCAGTAGTATGAACATGGCCCTGCGGCCCGAGGAAGGCTGGAACTATGAGCTGGGCTCCAAGGGTAATATTTCTCCGCGGTTCTCTTACGATGTAGGTGTATTCTACTTCGGGCTCATGAATGCCATTGTGCTGCGCAAGACCCTGGCCGGTGGTGATGAATACATCAATGCAGGCGCCACTAAGCAGATTGGGGTAGAGGCTATGATCAATTACCGTTCGCGCAATGATGGGGCGCACATGATATGGCTGAACGATTCATGGCTCAGTTATACAGGTTACGATATGCGCTACAAAGACCTGGTACAGGTAGCCACCGATCTCTCGGGAAACCGCCTGCCGGGTGTAGCACCCCATACCGTTGCCGCCGGTATCGATCTCGCCTCCAGGCAGGGCTTCGTACTGGCGCTTACCTATTTCTTTAGCGACAGGCTGCCGCTCAACGATATGAACACTACCTATGCCGATGCCTATCATATCCTCGATACCAGGCTCAGCTACCAGGAGGATATAGGCCGTGTATCGGGCCGTGTGTTCATAGGTGCCAACAACCTGCTGGACCAGCGCTATAGCCTGGGCAACGATATAAATGCTGCCGGTGGCCGCTACTACAATGCTGCTCCCGGCATCAATTTCTATGCCGGCCTGGTGGCCGAATATCATAGATGACAGATGTGAATGATGAGGTTTTGTTTATCCCGTTCAAAATTGTGTTATGAGTAATATAGAGATAATACCGGTAGACGTAAAGGAGCATTATGTGGCCATATCGGCCATGATGCGGGGGCTGCATGACAACGAGCGCATACTCAACCATCGCACCGCCCTGTGGGACGATATAGAGACCTCCTATATGCGCCATATAGTGCAGATGCAGGCAGAGTGCGAAGGCCTATGCCTTGTGGCCTACAACGATGATGTGCCCGTGGGCTTCATATTCGGCTATGTAGAGGAAGAGGACGATAGCCGTTTCGAGGAGTATACCGGCAGGGTGCTATATGTGTCCGATGGTTTTGTAGACGCTGCCCACAGGCGCAGGGGCATCTACAGCAAGCTGAACAAGCAACTGGAAATATATTTTATGGCCGCTGGTGTAAAACGCATATACCGCTTTGCACTGGTGGGCAACGACAATATGCGGCATTTCCTCACCGGCGATGGCTATACACCTACACGCATACTGTACGAAAAGTGGCTGTAGTGCCACGATCGCATTAGTTTTGTACCATGCGTATACTCATGGTATGCCTGGGCAATATCTGCCGCTCTCCTATAGCCGAGGGTGTGCTGAGGCATAAGATAGAACAAAAGGGATTGAACTGGACGGTCGATTCGGCCGGTACCAATTCATACCACACAGGCGAGGCGCCACATCGTTTCTCGCAGAAGGTATGCCTTGCCAATGGTATAGATATTTCCTGCCAGCGCGCCCGCACATTCACCCCCGCCGATCTGCAGCGGTACGATAAGATATATGTCTTTGCCGAAGACGTGCTGCGCGACCTCGGTCGCATAGCCGGCCGCCATTCCGACCTCAGCAGGGTAGAGTATTTCCTCAACGAGCTCACACCCGGCAGCAATGCCTCCGTCCCCGATCCCTGGTATGGCGATGAGACCGGCTACCTGCCTGTCTACGACCTCATAAACAGAGCGTGCGATGCTATTATAGAGAAGTATGGCAAGTAGTCAAGCTATATAAGTGTCAGGCGATCCCGGTCAGATCAGATAAACTATATACTTCGTCAATGGCTAGGAAGGAAAGATTGGTGCCATCTATTATTTCGAATTCCTTCTTTTGTTCAGGGGTCAGTCTCTTGATGTCCTCGAATTGATCTAGTGGAACAATAAAGGTCCTGTCATTCGAAAGATGAACGAACATGATAGAACTATTCAGGAATTCGATATTTCGTATCTCCGGAGTCTTTGCTGTTATGATCATAACCTGATAGCTTTAACGGGTTCATTATTGTAAAAATGTTCCAATTGCCCCATCAGAACATCTCTATGTTCTACTATTAGTTGTTTTATTTCATTCAATTCTCTTTCGGAGAAGCCACCTGTCTTATTGTCATCCAGTTCTATTTCGGGTTCCAGCCAAAATTTACAGGAACGTTTATAGCCTTTATGAGCATAAGTACAATGGATGTGCCTGCGTAATTCATTGATGTCAGCGCCATAGATAAGAAAGATATAGCGCGAGAGGATCAGCAGTTTTCCCATTTGAAAGTAAAGTTACGACAACTGTGGTTATGATGATGTCAGGATATGGGTCGTCTATTTGCTATACTACAGGAAAGACAATAAAACAAAAAGCCGGAGAGCACTACTCCCCGGCTTTCTACTTTATACTTTCTACTAACGACTAAACATGCGCTACCTGCGGCATCTCCTGCGGGTACAGCTTCTTCTCCAGCTTTTCGCGAATGGCGGAGAAAGCAGCCAGTGTCTCGTCTATGTCCTTGTCGGTATGGGCTGCTGTAGGTATTATACGCAGCTCTATCTGGCCTTTTGGTATCACAGGGTACACTACTACCGAGCAGAATATGTCGAAATTCTCACGCAGGTCATATGTCAGCTGCACGGCATCGTACAGGCCACCTTTCATGAACACGGGTGTAACGGGCGTATTGGTAGTGCCCAGGTCGAAACCGCGCTCCCTGAAACCGTCCTGCAGTTTGCGCACATTGTACCACAGCTTCTCGCGAAGCTCGGGTTTGTTGCGCAGCAGTTCCAGGCGCTTCAGGTTGCCCACCACGAAGGCCATCGGCAGCGATTTCGCATATATCTGCGAGCGCATATTGTAGCGCAGGAAGGTCAGGATCTTCTTATCTGCCGCCAGGAAGCCACCTATGCTGGCCATAGACTTGGCAAAGGTAGAGAAGTAGATATCTATATCTTCCATGCAGTTCTGCTCTTCGCCTATACCTGCACCCGTGGGGCCCATGGTACCAAAGCCATGCGCATCATCTACGAACAGGCGGAACTGGTATTTCTCTTTCAGTACTGCCAGTTCTTTTATCTTGCCCTGGTTGCCGCTCATCCCGAACACGCCCTCGGTGATGACCAGTATACCACCGCCGGTCTTTTTCACCATTTCGGTAGCGCGTGCCAGCTGCTTGTCGCAGTCGGCTATATCGTTGTGCTTGTATACATAGCGGTGGCTCGGTATCAGGCGCAGACCATCTATTATACATGCGTGCGACTCTGCATCATACACCACCACATCGTGGCGGCCGCACAGTGTATCTATGGTAGATACCATGCCCTGGTAACCGAAGTTGAATAGCATAGCGTCTTCCTTGCCTACGAAATCGGCCAGTTCCCTTTCCAGTTGCAGGTGATAGTCCGAGTTACCGCTCATCATACGCGCGCCCATTGGCGACGCCAGTCCGTATTTTGCGGCAGCATCGGCATCGGCCTTGCGCACCTCGGGGTGGTTGGCCAGGCCCAGGTAGTTGTTCAGGCTCCACACTATCTTCTCTTTTCCACGAAACTTCATACGGTTGCCTATCTCACCCTCCAGTTTGGGGAACGCGAAGTAGTTTGGCGATTTTTCGGCATAGTCACCTATAGGACCGAGCCTGTTCTCGAATTTGGCAAATATATCCATGTGTTATAGTTGTTTAATGCGTAATGCGATCAGTATGTATACATATGCGTATCTCATGCCGAACGGGGGCAAAATTAATAAAAATATTACCGCCATTTAAATGGCTATTTCGCATTTTTACATTCTAATGTTCGTTTTTTAACATCTCTAGTGCTAATGCTATGATCATCAGGACATCTAAACTGCTTATACTGTTAATAATTATATTTTTTTGCGCCTGCCGCCACGACCGCGACCAGGTGAACAGGCCCAAAATAGTAGTAGGTATAGTCATAGACCAGATGCGCTGGGACTACCTCTACCGCTATTACGAGCGTTACGGGCACAGTGGTTTCCGGCGGCTGCTGCGCAATGGCTATAGCTGCAACAATACCAGTATCAGCTACCTGCCCTCCTATACTGCGCCGGGGCACGCCTGTATCTATACGGGTTCGGTACCTGCCATACACGGCATAGCCGGCAACGACTGGGTAGACAGGCGCACGGGCGCCAAATGGTACTGCGTACAGGATACCTCCGTCACGCTCACCGGCGGCGATACCAAGGGCCAGCCTATGAGCCCCGCCAACCTACTCACCACCACCATCACCGACGAGCTGCGCCTTGCTACCAACTTCGCGTCCCGGGTATATGGCGTGGCCCTAAAGGACAGGGGCAGCATCCTGCCCGCAGGTCACCTGGCCAATGCCGCTTACTGGTATAGCGAGCATACGGGTGGTTTCATCAGCAGCAGCTATTACAAGGATCCCGAGCCCGAATGGCTAAAGGCATTCAACAACAGGAAGACCGGCGACAGCATGGTGCAGGAAGGCTGGTACCCCCTCTACGATATCAGTACATATACGCAAAGCACTGCTGATTCTACCCCCTGGGAAGGGCCTTTCAAATGGGAAAAAGCACCTGTATTCCCTCACAGGTTCGATGGGCTGGACGAGGAGAAGCGCAGGGCGGTAATAAAGAGCATACCTGCCGGCAATACCTACACCCTCATGATGGCCAAGGCCTGTATGCAGGGCGAAAGCCTGGGCAAGGGCAGTGCCACAGATATGATCACTATAAGCCTTTCCAGCACCGACTATATAGGGCATCGCTTCGCTATAAACTCTATAGAGGCTGAAGATACCTATCTGCGCCTGGACCGTGATATCTCCGATCTGCTCCTTTACCTGGACAAGACCTATGGCCGCAATGGTTACCTTGTCTTCCTCACTGCCGATCATGGTGCGGCGCACAATGGAGGTTTCCTGGCCGCTAACGGTATACCCGCCGGTATAGAGGGCGATGGGGTAATGGATGGATTGAACGGATACCTGCACCAGACGTTGGGTCTTGACTCTATCGTCACTTTTATGAGCAATTACCAGGTATGCTTCGACGAGGTGCGCATAGCTGCCTCCGGTAAGGACCGCGAGACCGTAAAACTCACAGCCATGGCATGGCTGAATGCCCAGCCCAATGTGGCCTATGCCATAGATATGGAGAACATATGGCGCAATACCGTACCCGAGCCCATTCGCACCATGGCTGTGAACGGCTATCACAACCATCGCAGCGGCTCTATACAGGTAGTGCTCAACCCCGGTTGTTACAATGGCGATGGGCATACCACAGGCACCACTCATGGTACCTGGAACCCCTACGATAGCCACATACCCCTGCTATGGTATGGCTGGCACATAAAGCGCGGAGCCTCTGACGAGCCCGTACATATGACGGATATAGCCCCCACACTGGCCTCGCTGCTGCACATACAAATGCCCAGCGGCTGCGTAGGCAAACCCATCATTGGCCTTAAAAAGGAACATTAAGGGAACGAAGCGATGCACCGGGTGCTAGAAGCAAGGACATCATGGCCATCAGGCCATCACTTTCATCAAGGTCCGAACTAATTCACCATCGCCCAGCTGAAGCCAAAGCGCAGCATGGTATTGGGCATGGCGTACATAGGTATGGTCACATCGCCGGTGGTGCGGCTACGAACGGGTGTGCCGGAGAACAGTATGGCATTGCGCGCGAATAGCTGCTGCATGTTCTCTCCTGTGAGGAAGGCCCTGAACCGCTTGATACGGAAATTGAAGAACACCGCCAGCTCGGGGAAGTTTTTCACCGTGTCATAGTTCTGGTAAAAGAAACGGTTGAACTGTGCGTCATAGCCTGCAGGGGTATAGGCAGTATTATACCTTGCCTCTACGCCCGTAGCTATTTTTATAGCATTGTGGAACAGCCCCTTCTCAAAGCTCAGTTGGTGGCGGCCCATTACCTGTGGTACGTTCACCGGCGTACTGGCGCTCACGGCCTGGTATACCAGTTCATTGTCCAAGTAGAAGCTGCCTACGCGGAACACCTTGCGTATCCACACCTGCGGCAGGGTAAAAGATGCCGTGTATTGTGCAGGTATACCCTCGCTGCCCTGGTATATATAGTTGTTGATGATGTACCCCCTTGCACCGCCCGACAGCCGCAGCCGTGCGCTTTCCAGCATGGCAAAGGCCGATGTGATGCTCTCCCGCTCCAGGTCGAAGAATTTGAAGGCATATATGTTCTGATAGTCGGTATAACTGTAGGGGGCGCTGCCCAGTTGCTGGCCGGCGCCTGCGGTAAAGCTGCCGCCTATGCTCTTCAGGCGTTTGCCCAGCAACGCATTAAAAGCGAAGTTGCCCGCATAGGTCCCCGTAGTATAGAGTTTCAGTGCCGCGCCATATTCCCACGCATTGGCTGCCAGGGCTTCCTTCCTTATGTTGCCCTCTATATAGGTGCCGGCCATGCTGCGGCGGTCGTAGCCTATGCGGTAGTAGGGGCTGTCGGCTATCAGCTTCGATACCGGGTCCGATATGAACTGGTCGTACCGCACACCCGCCCCCGCACTGAACTGCAATTGGCCGTTCTGCTTGCCGAAGAAGCCATTGAAGAGTACTTTATTATCGACCCAGAACCACTTTTGCCGGGTAAAGACCGAATCAGCCCCGGCAGAGTAGTACGCATTCCCCTTGTTGGGGAACGACCGTTGAAAGAGCGATGTATACCGCATAGAGTCCGGTGCCAGGTCTTTATAAGAGTGCTGCTCGGTGCTCATGGTGGCATTGTGGCTTATGCTGAACCTCGGGGTCAGGGTATAGGTATAGGCCGCCGTATCTTCCTCGTCCCATAGGGTATCGGTCACGCCCCATGTGTAGGCATGTTCCAGCATCATGGTCATGTCGCGCTGCACATTCGCCACGGTCGATCGTGTGGTGCTGTACGTCGGGCTTTCGTATGCTGTGTTCAGTATGCGGCGGTTGTTATAGTCCGGCGAGTCCAGCAGGTCGCGGTACAGTACACCTCCGTTCTCATCGTGCTGCTGCTTGTTGTATACCATACCGCCATGCAGGGTATAGTGCTTGTTCAGGCTTTTGTAGTTGGTAGATAGCGCAAAGTTGTCGTCATTATTGCGCTGCACCTGGTAGTAGCCCGGCGACGATATCTTCCTGTACTCCACAGCCACGTTCCAGTTTGGGCGTATGTTCTGTGTGTGCATTATCGATGCAATGTTCTCCTGCCTGCCTGCCATCTGGTAGCTGAATACCGAGTACGGCCTGTTGGTGTTATAGTACTTCAGGCTGTCCACATTGTAGCGGTACACATCATATACATGGTAGCCCAGTGTTGGCCCCACCCGGTACTCGGGGGTGAATAGCAGGTTCAGCACAGGGCTGCCGGGGTTGCCCATATCCCGCTGCCATGGCTGTATGAACAGCCTGCGGTGAAAGGTGTGTATGCCCGTATCTATATTATGCTCGGTAGCGCTGTTGCGGTAGTGGTAGTGTATCACCGCTTCCTGGTTCTTCCAGCCGCCATTATTGGTCTTGTCATTGCTGGTATCGCGCTGCGGTGTCATGGGCAGGGTAGATGGTTGCCCCCATGCCGTAAGCGCACATAGCAGCGGCAGCATCAGTAATATGGCTTTTACGGGCCTTGTGAACGGGGCTTTCTTCAATAGACAGATATTAGTGCATGCCTGCTGTATGGCAACAGGTCCGCAAAATTAAGCACCGGGGGCCAATATATCGCATAGCGCTAATGCTAACTATTTCCGAATATTCGCTACCACTCACAGGCTATTTTATTAGGTTTGTGGTATGAGGGCACCCTTTGTCGCGGCATTCCTGTTGTTATGTTCGGCAGTATGCCCGGCGTACGCCCAGCCGCAATTGCCCGATATGGCCGCTACCGTGGTCGATAGGGTGGTGCAGCTATCCTGGCAGTGCCAGTACGATGGCGTGAAGACCATCATCGTGCGCCGCTCCTCCGATAGCCTGCGCAATTATACTGATATAGGCAATGTGCGCAATACCACCAAAGGCATACAGACCTTTACCGACGAGCGTCCGCTGCATGGCAGGGCATACTACAAGCTCACGATAGTTTTCGTATCCGGCCTCAAATGGGGCAGCAACCACTGCGGCATCACTACCGACGATGTGGCCATGCCCACACTTGCCCCAGTGGCTGCTGCACCCGGTGCTTCGTGGGGCAGCGATCGCCCACAGGTCTATATATCTTCGCCCATGCCCGATATGGATGATGCCTCTTTCATCATACCCATACATATACGTCCCAATCCCACCACCGGCCATATCGATATGCGCCTGCCCGATGATCATGGGGCGCACGTCTATTCTGTGGCCTTCTTCAATGCCAAAAAACAAATGGTGTTCGATATACCTGCCATAAAGGCCCGGGTATCAATCCTCGATAAAAGGAATTTCCAGAGAAAAGGCCAGTACCGCTTCATACTGCGCCGCGATGGTGTCATCTTCGAGACCGGTTATGTGATTGTGGATCTGTGATGGTACGCTCTCCGCTCTCTTACCCTGCACTCATTTCATTTCCCTCTTCCCGGGAGAGGGTCGTGTGACCACATCTTTTGTAGATCATAATATCCGCCAGAAATGCTCGGTAGGAGCAATAGGTTTGTAGAAATATCTTTTTATCCCGTCTTTGCTCCGTCAGGAGCTACCTATATTTTATCGGGTAACCCCTACGGGGCAATATGTGTTATATATTCATATTGTGCTACAGACCTTTAGCCCCGCCGGGGCGAACATACCATCGAATAAGAACTTGTGAGTAATGATAGCATCGACAGGCTGGGGCTTACCTGCCGCAAGTAGGGAGAGGTCCCTTAATTCCCCGATGCCGCATCGTCGAATTCCTGCTCTTCCTGTAGCATATCGTCCCACTCGGGGCCTAGTTGCAGGGCAGTGCCGCTGTACAGGCGCATCATCTGCACCATCTTCTCTGCATCCCACGAGTATACGCCGGGGGCAAAATATACCCTGCCATTGGGCGTATCGAAGTAGAGGTTGCCCTCATGGTGCAGGCTCTGTATCAGGTGCTCCTGTGTCTCGAAGCCGAAGTAATCGAAACATTTGCCCTTCAGTGGATGGTCGGTCTTGCCGGGTTTGCCCTGGTAGTGCAGCGGGCCTATATGCCTCCATTCGAAACGGCTGGCATGCCGCGACAGCAGGGTATTGCGAAGAATGGTGATGTGGCCGGCATCCAGCAGCAATTGCTCTTTGAAGAATATGCGCGCCAGGAACCTGTATGCGGCTATTATATACAGTGCCGATGCTCCCAGTGCCGCCACCCAGTTGATGATGCTATGACTGAACGGTAGCGATTGCAGCAGGAATATGGTGGCCATACCCAGCGTAGCTATCAGCTCTGCTATATACAGTGCACGAATGCGCCTGCTCACCTTATTGCCCAGCGTAATGAGCAGTGTGCGGTCGCCCCAGTGATATGTGATATTACGCTTTGTCACTTGTTCTCAAGCTTGTTCGGTTATGTCGGTCGTCATTCCTTATTTGTTACAGGCAGTTCCATCACCACTTCTGCTCCAAACACCTCTTCGAACTGTTCTATCAATATATCCTTTACTTCCTGTACATCTACCTCGCGGCCCAGCTCCTGCTGCATCGATGTCACACTCTTGTCCGTTATGCCGCAGGGCACTATGTGCCCAAAGTAGCTCAGGTCGGTATTCACATTCAGCGCAAAGCCGTGCATCGTTACCCAGCGGCTGCACCGCACACCCATGGCGCATATTTTGCGGGCGCGGCCCTTTACATCGGCATCCAGCCATACGCCTGTAGCGCCCGGCAGGCGGCCTGCCTCTATGCCATACTTTGCCAGCATGCCTATCATCACCTCTTCCAGGTTGCGCATATACTTGCCCAGGTCGGTCACAAAGTGTTCCAGGTCCAGTATGGGGTAGCCCACTATCTGTCCCGGCCCGTGGTAGGTTATATCGCCACCCCTGTTCGTTTTGAAGAAGGAAACATTCAGTTCTTTCAGTCGACTGTCGTTCACCAGCAGGTTCTCCATATGCCCGCTCTTGCCCAGTGTGTACACATGCGGGTGCGAGCAGAACAACAGGTGGTGCTGCGTAGCTACATCAGCAGGTCTTGCGGCCTCGGGAGTGTTATACCATTCCGACTTTATGTCCAGGTTCGCCTTTAGCAGGGTCTCCTGGTAGCTCAATGCCGCATCATATGCTATCTCGCCTAGGTCTTCAAATAGAACTGTCCTCATAAAAAACGAATACGCAATTTACGAAATAACGTCTATATAATGTTAAATAATGGTTATGGATGCCGCTCCCGGCGCATGTTTTACACCTATATGACGTGTAATCATTTGAGCCTCTTTGCCTAAGGAGAAATAAAATATCTATCGCTTCCTGTTCACCAGCGCGCCTGCGGCTGCGGCCATACCGCCTGTGAGGGCGCCTATGAGTACGGTGAGGGCTATATAAAAGCCATAGCCCGGCAGGTGGAACAGCTCTGCCATGCGTGTAGAAAGAATGTGATGATTGGGTATGTCGCGGTACAGGGCCGCTATGAGCCACCACAGCCCTACGCCACACATGCCTGTAAGGAAGGCCTTGCCCGGCCGTAGCGCCGCCATTACCGATACGGTAAAGGCCACCAGCGCTATGCTCCACCATGGCAGCAGCCACTCTGCCAGCGCGCAGGTCACAAGTATGATCACTGTAGTATTGAATGCTCTCATATGGTTCCTGTCATTCGGGCTTTATGCTCCATGTATATTTTATGCGGTCGTTGTGCTGGCTGCTCATATTGGGCAGGAACAGCAGTTTGTAATACTTGCCATCTACCCAGTGCTGCAGGTAGTCGGCATAGTAAGGGCTGCCGGGGTTTCCGCTCTGCCCGCCGGGGTATACGCCATATGCTTCTATCTCGTGCCCCATCTGCACCACCATTCGCCACGATGGCCCATGGTCGCCCTTCATGGCGTTCACCGTATTGCCCCAGCCGCCCGTGCGCAGCTTGTTGTAGCTGAAGGCCGGTAGCTTTGCCAGGTGCGTTACCGATGTGTTCTTGCCTATATACCATTCCAGCCCTTGCGTTTTGGCCCGGCGGTCCAGGCTGTCGGTGGTCTGCTTCAGGCTGTGCAGCACTATGTCGCGCAGGGTCTCTTTGCGCTTGGTTCGACGGTCGTCATAGTATTTCAGGTCGGGCTGGGTCACCAGCAGTTGCATGGTCCGCTCTGTCGATGGCATCAGGTTGTCCGGCACACGCCCCAGGTCATCGCCCCATATGCCCAGGTACAGGTTGCGCCACCATAGCTGGAAGATAGAGCCTGCCATGCTGGCGGCCTGCAGCCTGCTGTCCCAGCGGCGCATGGTATCCAGGTAGCGGTTGCCCTGTACATCGCGGCTGTGGGCCAGCATCACCGGCAGTACCGTACCGGCGAGTACCGAGTAGTCGTCGTTCTGCAATGCGAACATATCCTCTACCGTCACCTTGGGCATCTCTGCCAGCGCCTGGTTTATTCGCCATGCGCGCAGCTCGCCATAGTCGCCATTGTACCAGTAGGGGTAGGTACTGTCTGTAACGCATTGGTTGGCAGAGCTTAAAAAACCTTGCGCAGGGTTCAGCGCATGTGGGTTCTCGCGCATGGGTATCAGTTCCCGCCACAGGGTGGCGCTGTCCCATCCGCTCATCACATATTCGCCCTGCTCCTTCCATTTGTTCACAAATTGGCCCTGTCCCCATAGCGCTATATTGCCTGCGCGGTCGGCATATATCATGTTCTGCGCCGGGCACTCGAAGTGCAGTATACCGTTCACAAAGTCCTCATACCCCTTTGCCCTGTTCAGCTTATATATGGCCATTATCTCGTTGCTGGCACGGTGGCCCATCCAGCACATGGCCAGCGGGCGTTTCAGGCTGCCTTTTTCGTTGTAATGCTCGTCATATATCAGTGGTCCGTGTATGGTATATCGTACGGTATCTATGAAGTCGTCCTTGCCTTTTATCCCTATACGTTCGGTACGCGTGGTATAGGCTACCTGCTTCCCTGCGAACCAGTATTTGCTCTCGTCGCCTTTTACAGGGCGTATCTCGTAATAGTCCTTTACATCGCGGTAGTTGTTGGTAAGGCCCCAGGCCACGCTGTCGGTAAATCCTATTATCACTCCCGGCGCTCCCGGCAGCGATGCCCCATATACGTTCATGCCAAGGCATTGCAGTTGTGTCTCGAACCATAGCGAAGGCAGGTTCAGCCCCAGGTGCGGGTCATTACACAGTATGGCCGCGCCCGATGCTGTTCTGCTTCCACTCACGGCCCAGTTGTTGCTGCCCTTGCCTTCTTCGCGCCTGTAGCCGAAGTCGGTAGAACGGTATACCGGGAATGCCACACTGTCGGGTGGGGCAGTGGGCCGCCCCAGCGATGGCGGGTCGAAGGCCGTGCCCGATGGTATCACCGGTGTGCTGCCCTCTATCTTGTCGGGGTAGAGCAGTGCCAGGTCGCCCGGCGATAGTATGCTGCGCAGGTAAGAATGAGGTATATCGTCCGTCTTGCCTGTCAGGTCATCGGCCATATACTTCAACAGCAGCATGCATTTCAGGTTCGTCCATGGCTCAGGTTCAAAGCCTATCAGCTTATACTCCAGCGGGTAGCGGCGATAGCTCAAAGACGATATGTAAGTGTTTATACCCTCGGTATACGCATCCAGCATAGCCCTTGTGCGGCTGTCGCTTTCGGCTGCCCGCAGCGAGTTCTCAGCGGCATACAGCATACCCTTCCTGCGCTGTTTGCGATCGAAGTCGAATGCTTTCATGCCCACTACCTCGCTGATGCGTCCTGCGGCCGCTCTTGTCTGCATATCCATCTGCCACAGTCGGAAGTACGCATGTACATAACCCTGCAGGAAGTATACATCATGCTCAGATGCTGCATGTATATGCGGCACCATCCTGTCGTCCCACCATATGCTGGCATTGCCTTTTAGGCGGGGAAACCGTTCTTCATCGGTATAGTTCTTGTTCTCAGGCTCGGCAGCGGCCAGGGCGCCGCTCACGGGGTCCAGTATCTTGCCCAGTGGTGGCAGGGGCCCGATAGCAGTATTCAGCAGCCATACCCATGCTATGGTGACAATGATAAGGAATATACCCCACGACCGCGACCGCAGCCGCTGCCTGAAACTTACATCCCTTCCTGAGCTTCTCCTATAATATGCCATATGACCAAGAACAGGCTCTGTAAATATGCTCCTGCACTTTAGGCAGGTATTATGATCCGTTGATAGTTAAAGAATTTTTGATAAGGGTTCTGTTGTATTTTCTATGACCCCACTTGCCTAGTTCACGGGCAGTTGTATCTCGTAGGTTTTCCCGGGCTTTACTGTCAGTTTGTGGGCCCGCAGCCATGGGTTATATATTTTCAGCATCTTGTAGCTGGTACCGTTCTCCTTTGCAAATTCCGTGAGGTCGGCTATCGTATGGTCCACATTGACGGTACGGTATTTCAGTGGTCTGTATTCTTCCGATTCCTCTACTGTCAGTCCATATCTCCGCGGGTCCGACATTATATGTTTGAAAGCCAGTATGCGGAACACATATCTATTGGTCTCCTCGGGAAAGATAAGGTCATAATAATTGGTGGCCTGCTGGAAGTCGGCCTGTTTGGCATATCCTGCCATGCCACAGTTGTATGATGCCGCCGCTGCCGTCCACGATCCGAACTTGTCGCGCGCCTCCTTGAAGTACTGGCAGGCGGCATCTGTCGCTTTCACTACATTGAAGCGCTCATCCACCTCATCATTTATCTCCAGTCCGTAGCGCGGGCCGGTGTCCTTCATAAATTGCCAGAAACTGGCCGCACCCACTGCAGACCACGCATTTTGCTGCAGGGCGCTCTCTGCCACGCACACATATTTCAGGTCCTCGGGCATATTATTGGCCCTTAGGCGTGCCTCTATTATTGGAAAGTACCTGCCCGACAGTTTCAGTATATATAATTGTGTACCATGCAGATAGGTGTTCACCAGTACTTCCCTGTCCAGTTTTTCGCGTACTTCCCATTTGTCCAGCGGCACGTTCTCCCCGCAGAACTCCATACTCTTCGGTATATGCGGCACATGCCACTTATACTGTGGCCGCCCCTCTGCCGACATATCTACAGGGGTAGTGCCCGGGTCTATCTTGCGCGATGCGATACCCATTATCACCCCGGCGCCTATCACCAGGCCCACGCCAAAATATAAAATACCCCTTGTTCTGGTGTTCATGCTTTAAAGTTAGTACAAAACATAGCCTTACATACAATAGAACTCCTAAATTTTTTCAACGTTTCACACTTTATTCACAAACGGCCACATATTCATTTTTACACCCTGTATGTGCGCTTTTTTGTGTGCGCAGCTATGCCGAAAATGGATAAATAATTACATTTGGCTATCACTATTCTCTGATGGCAAAAAAGACGAATATCCCTAATAAAAGACCTGCGCCTGTACCACAGCCCAAACCCGCAGCGGCTGCTAAGGCGCCGGAAAGGAAAGAACAGGTAAAAGACCCCATGATACCCGCATGGCTGTACGACTTCAGGGTACAGGCCATTATAGTGGCCCTGCTGGCATTTGCGCTATATGCCAATACCTTTAAACATGAATATGCGCTTGACGATACCATTGTCATAGTAAAGAACGAATATGTGCATGAGGGCTTTGCCGGTATCGACGATATATTTACCAAAGATGCCTTCGATAGCTACTACAAGCAGTTCAACTCTTCCAACCAGCTTTCGGGTGGTCGTTACAGGCCGCTATCCATAGTCACCTTTGCTATAGAGCAGCAGTTCTTCGGCGCTGTACCTGTAGATAAGGTAGATAGTGTGCTGGCCCGTGGCCTGTCTTACGAAATGAAGTCGAAGGAAGAGCAGCAGTTCCTGCGCAATATGCATATACGCCATGTCTTCAATGTGCTATGGTATATGGCCTGTGTAGTGGTATTGCTCTATTTCTTCCGCTACATCGTCTTCCGCGATAACCATATCATGGCCCTCATAGCCGCTGTGCTCTTTACGGCACACCCCATACATACCGAGGTGGTGGCCAATGTAAAGAGCCGCGATGAGATAATGTCGCTCCTGCTGTTGTGCGGCACCTTTATCTATGCGTTCAAATATTATGAGAACAAGAAGATAATTACCCTTATCTCGGCGATGGTATGCCTCTTTATGGCCTTCCTGGCCAAGGAGTATGCCATCTCCATGATACTGTTGCTGCCGCTGGCCTTCTATGTGTTCAATGGTTTCACCATCGGCCAGTGTTTTATGGCAGTGCTGCCATACCTGGGTGTGGTAGGCGCCTACCTGGCGTGGCGCTTCAGCATAGTGGCACCCATGAACGAAAGTTCTGACAACGACCTGCTGAACAACCCCTATGCCAATGCCGACAAGACCGAGCAACTGGCCACCAAGATATCTACCAGCCTCAATTACGTCAAGCTCCTTATTTTCCCACATCCCCTTTCTTCCGATTACTCTTACAATACCATACCGTACAAGAATTTCTCACATCCCCAGGTATGGGCCTCGCTCATAGTGCATGGCGCACTTTTCCGTTGGATGTTCAAATTCTTTACCAAACGTCATGTGCTCAGTTTCGCGCTGGCTTTCTACCTGCTCAATCTCCTCATTGTCTGCAACCTTATCTTCAACATAGGCGGCACCATGGGCGAGCGTCTTATATTCCACTCTTCGGTAGGTTTCTGCATCATAGTGGCCTACTTCCTCTACAAGGCCATGGAAATGATAAAGCCCGCCGCTACCGGCAGGCTGGCTATAGCAGGCTGTGTAGTGCTCATCACCGCCCTCTATGGTTTCAAGACCATAGATAGGAACCAGTACTGGTTCAACGATGAGACCCTCTTTGCCGAAGACATCAAGACCACGCCTAATAGCGTCCTTGTCAACTCCAATGTGGCATCTTCCTACATCAACATGGCCGAAGCCGAAAAAGATACCGTGAAGAAGTTCGAGGCCCTGCGTACAGGTGTAAAGTACTATAACAAGGTGCTGCAGATACACCCCACATTCGTATCGGGCTACATGAACCGCGGTGTGGCCTACCTGAAACTGGGTATACCAGACAGCGCCAAGTTCAATTATGATATGGCCCGCAAGCTCTATCCCAATTACCCCAAGCTCTACGAGGTATATTATAACCTCGGGGTATGCTACTACCTCTCGGGCCGCCTGCAGGAGGCCATAGGTATATGGCAGCAGGTAATGCAGATGGAGCCCAAGTATATAGTGGCCCAGCAGAGCATCAATACGGCTACGCAGCAGTTGATGGCCGCACAGCAGGCCATGCTGCAACAGCAGCAGGCCGCCCAACAACCACCTAAAAAATAGAGGTAAACCACCTTACACAGCCCATGAACGAAGGCATATTCCGGAAGAAAACGCTGAGGCACATAGAGAAAGAAGTAGCCGAAGGTCAATCCGATGGCCACGCCACCAGCATGCAGAAGGTGCTCACCGTGCGCGACCTCACCTTCATGGGCATAGCCGCCATAGTAGGGGCGGGTATCTTTTCTACCATAGGCAAGGCCAGCTTCGATGGTGGTCCGGGTATCATTCTGCTGTTCCTGTTCGTATCGGTGGCCTGTGGTTTCTCGGCTATCTGCTATGCCGAGTTCGCCAGCATGGTGCCGGTATCGGGCAGCGCCTATACCTATTCCTATGTTGCCTTTGGCGAGGTAATAGCGTGGATAATAGGTTGGGACCTGCTTATGGAGTATGCTATTGGCAATATTGCTGTAGCCATATCGTGGAGCAGCTATTTCACCTCCCTTATCAATAGTATAAAGATAGGCGGGGTGCAGCTACACATACCCGAATACCTGGCCACCGATTACTGGACGGCCAAATATGGCCTCTCTGATGCCGCCAGGCTGGCTTGGGCCAATGCGCCTGTGATAGGCGGCATCCGTTTTATCTGCAACATTCCGGCCTTCATCATCACTGCCATCATCACCTGGATCATATATATAGGCATCAAAGAGTCGCGCCGCAGTACCAATGTGATGGTGATACTGAAGATAGCCATTATCCTGCTGGTAATGGTGGCCGGCTGCTTCTATGTCGATACCGCCAATTGGACACCCTTCCTACCCAATGGTATAGGCGGTGTGCTGGCAGGTACATCGGCCGTGTTCTTTTCCTACATCGGGTTCGATGCCATATCTACCACGGCCGAGGAGTGCCGCAACCCTCAGCGCGATCTGCCTCGTGCCATGTTCCTGTCGCTTATTATATGCACGGTGGTATACATACTGGTTGCGCTGGTACTTACCGGTATGACCAGCTATAAGAACCTGGATGTAGGCGACCCATTGGCCTATGTATTCAGCACCATGAACAGCAAGTGGGCCAACTGGATAGCCGGGGTCATATCCATCAGCGCGGTAATAGCCACTGCCAGTGTGCTGCTGGTCTTCCAGCTGGGCCAGCCCCGCATATGGATGAGCATGAGCCGCGATGGCCTGCTGCCGCCCGTGTTCGCCCGCATACACCCTAAGTATAAAACGCCCTCTTTCTCTACCATACTCACCGGCCTCATAGTAGGTATACCCGCCCTCTTTATGAACCTTTCGGTGGTGGTAGACCTCACCAGCGTGGGCACACTATTTGCCTTTGTGCTGGTTTGTGGCGGTATACTGCGCCTGCAGAACCACCCGCAGCGCCTGCAGAGCAAGTTCAAGACCCCCTATGTCAATTCCAAATGGATCACTCCTGCTCTCCTTATCCTTTCTGCTGTATTGCTGGGCCTGTACTATCCCGGTGGCTACAAGGCCGCCCTGGGTATGGATGGTGATTGGGAGCATATACGCACCCGCATTCCCTTCTGGCTGTTCGGTATAGTTTTCACCATTACGGCAGTACTATCTTTCCTGCGCAACTATTCCCTTATACCCGTGCTGGGCTTCCTTTGCTGCACCTACCTTCTCTGCGAGTCCGGCGTGTCCAACTGGGAGCGTTTTCTTATTTGGCTGGTCATAGGGCTTGTCGTCTATTTCCTCTATGGTGCCAAACACAGCAAGCTGCTTAAAGAGGAAAAGTTATAATGCACTGGGAAGGTAAATACAGTGCGGTACATGGGCTTTAGGCTTTTGCGGTGCGAGGTAACTTTTTTTCATGTCCTCTTGTATCATGTCATATCTTTTGTACTTTTGCACTCCCTCAAATGCGGCGGTGGCGAAATTGGTAGACGCACTACTTTGAGGTGGTAGCGCCTGTAACGGGCGTGGGAGTTCGAATCTCCTCTGCCGCACTTATCATAACGGAGAGCATAGGCTCTCCGTTGTTTTTCCCCCTTACGCTTTTCTATCTTCCTCGGCATAATAGTGTAAATGTCATACCGCACTACATTTTCTGTTCAGAACAATTAATTGTATCTATTTTCGTTTTTTTGTGATGGGTAGAACGGACAATTGATAGTATACGGCAGAGACCGCAAAGTGCCTCCGGGCACTTACTGATAACAGACAGATATTATGACACTACTACCGAACAAACAACGAACCATATCCCTCTTCCTTTTTCTGTTCTTCTCTTTTACCAAGGCATATACGCAGAACGTGGATATTCTTTTCTCGGGTATACGATCGGTAAAGGGGCAGATAATAGTGAAGGTGTATGTAGATGAGAAGGGCTT
The DNA here is from genome assembly GCF_039540515.1 of Nemorincola caseinilytica. Taxonomy (NCBI): domain Bacteria; kingdom Pseudomonadati; phylum Bacteroidota; class Chitinophagia; order Chitinophagales; family Chitinophagaceae; genus Nemorincola; species Nemorincola caseinilytica. The sequence goes on from NZ_BAABFA010000004.1 coordinate 257,647, forward strand.
TGATGATGACAAGCCTGTGCGGGTGATGAAATTCCCCAAGCGGGCGATAGCGAATGGCGAGATGCGGGAAAAAGCGATACTGGAACCGGGTTCCTATGGCTTTGCCCTGCTGGACGATGAGAACAACAACGGAGTAATGGAATATAGCTTTCTGAGAATGCCCAAAGAAGGCTTCGGTTTTTCCAATTTCTACCTTACGGGTATGAAGAAGCCCAGGTTCGGACAGTTCGTGTTTACGCTGCCGAAGGACCAGAAAGTGAACATCGGCATGAAAATAAGATACCTGTGATGCTGCCTCGCGGCATGGATAAATGAAGTAATTTCACCCTCGCAGATGAATGCCGAATACAATAAGATAATACAGAATGTACAGATGGGCCAGTATGCGCCGGTATACCTGGCCGATGGCGAGGAGCCGTATTACCTGGACAAGCTGACAGATATATTTGAGAACAAGGTACTACAGCCGCATGAGCGCGACTTCAACCTGACGGTACTGTATGGCAAGGATGCGCAGTGGCAGGATGTGGTGAGCGCATGCAGGCGTTTTCCGATGTTCGCCGAGAAACAGGTGGTGATACTGAAAGATGCCGCACAACTACGCGGCGGCGAGGGCGATGATAAGGGCCTGAACGCTCTGCTGGGGTATATAGAGCATCCGTCGCCATCTACCATATTCTTCATAGAGCATCCGTTCAAGAAGGCCGATGTGCGTACCCGGTTCGTGAAGCGGGTAAAGGAAAAGGGCGTACACTTCACATCGGACAAAGTGAAGGACGAGCGCCTGCCCGACTGGATAGAGCACCATGGCAAGGAAATAGGTTTTGCCATACCGCGACAGGAAGCCGAAATGCTGGCATCGTACCTGGGTGCCGATCTGCAGAAGATAGCCAACGAGATAGAGAAGATACGCATAAATGTGCCGGAGGAAAAACAGCTTAGCGCACAGCTTATACAGAAGTACATAGGCATAAGCAAGGAATACAACATCTTCGACTTCCCGGCCATGGTGACGGGTAACGACCGCGATAAGCTGTACCGGATGTTATCGTACTTCCTGGCCAATAGCAAGGCTGCGCCTATGCCGCTGCTCATAGGTTCTTTCTACACGCACTTCAACAGGCTATATACAGCGAATTTTATGAAAGGCAAGACCGATAAGGAAGCTGCCGCTGCACTGGGTATGGCCCCCTTCTTTGTAAAAGATGTGATGGCCCAGCTACCCCGCTGGCCACTGCAGCGGGTAGAGCGCTGCCTGCTGCTGCTATCGCTCTACAGCACCCGGGCCGTAGGTATAGACAGCGCTGCCGACGACCGCGAACTGCTAAAGGAAATGGTGGGCCGCATGCTGGAAGCATAGACCTGATCGTTATCACCTGCGCATCCTGAAAAAAGAATTATTTTTGCAGCATGAGCTCTTCTTCTTCCGGCAGACCGTCTATGCTTGGGGCCATGCTTACCATGAAATGCCCCAGTTGCAGGAAAACACATGTTTTTGTAAATAAAAGTATGTTCCCGCTGGGCGAGCTGGTATTGCTGAAAGACGAATGCGAGGTATGCGGGCAGAAGATGAAATCGGAGCGCAACAATGGCGGTGGCATCAACTATGCCCTTACCATGATCATGTTCTTCCTGAACCTGTGCTGGTACTGGCCCATCTTCGGCCTGTCTTACGAGGACGATAGTGTTTATTACTACCTGGTGGTAAGCTCGGTGATAGTGCTGCTGATGCAGCCATACCTTATGCGCCTTTCGCGCATGATATACCTGTACCTGTATGTGAGCTTTGGCGACAGCCGCAGGGTAGTGGTCTCTGATGAGGCACAGGAAAAGGCGCAATAATGAGCCACTACGATGGTTTTACCCATTCCTTGCAGAAGTATACCTTTTGCCCGCCTATGATGCAGTAGGGCGGCTCGAAGCCGAGCATGGATGTGGCCCTTACCTGGCGGTCTATCCGTTCATCATCCCAGTCCAGGTCTATCTGTTTCAGGGCGTTCATCTCTTTGCGCATATGCAGGCTGGTGCCGTATTTGGCCACCAGTAGCTGCTGCGCCACCGGCTGGTACTGGCCGTGTACTATATGTGCCAGCGTTTGCCGGAAGAGGTGCAGCGATGCATTGTAGGTAAGCTGGTACAGGTCGTTCACCCAGCAGTTCTGCGGTATGGGAAAACGTTTCTGGAACAGGATGTCGCCATGGTCTATACGGGTATCTATGCGGTGTATGGTAGTGCCGAACTCGGTCTTGTTCTCCAGTATGGCAAAGGAGAACTGGTTGCTGCCCCGGTACTCCGGCAGGGGGGCCATATGCAGGTTCACCGCTATCTGTGTGGCCTTGTCTATATGTTCTGCTTTCAGTATCTCGTGGTATTGCACCGAGTATATGATGTCGCATGCGGGCAGGTCGTTCAGCCTGGCCAGTACAGGTATACCGTGTGCTGCGGCCAGGGCGGTCAGGTCGTGCGCATTGCCGAATTCGCTGCGCCGGTTGGTGAGTATACCTGCTATCTCCAGGTCCAGTTCTGCGCGTTGGGAAATGAGGTAGGCGAGGCATTCATAGCCGATGGGCTTGGAGCCCATGAAAATAATTCTCTTGCTAGGCATATGCTGCAAAAATAGGTCTTAAAAAAACTTATTCTATTTTAGCGGCACAAATGAGTGAACGTAAAATACTGATAGTCACGAATCGTATTCCGTATCCTATGAAGGATGGTGGTAATCTGGCGATGCATGCAATGATAGATGGCTACCACAAGGCCGGCTGGCAGGTGCATCTGCTATCTATGAATACCACAAGGCACAGGGTGAGGAGCGAACTGCTGAACAAGGTGTTCGCGCATTTGCAAGGGTTCTCTTGGGTGGATATGGATAACGAAGTGACCATGGGCGGCGTGCTGAAGAATTTTTTCTTCAGTACCGAGCCGGAACATGTGCAGCGTTTCCATACAGAAGAGTTCGAGACGAAACTGGTAGAGGTACTGAAAGACTTCAGGCCCGATGCCGTGCAGATAGAGAGTGTGTACCTTACCACATATCTGCCCGCCATACACAAGCACTCGTCTGCTGTTACCGTGCTGCGTGTACACAATGTGGAGTACCAGATATGGCAGGGCATGGCAGGCAAAACAAAGAACGTACTGAAAAAATATTACTTCAATAGTCTTGCAGAGCGCGTGCGCAACTATGAGCGCAAGGCCTGGAAGGACTACGACCTGCTGCTGGCCATTACCGAAAAGGATGCGCAACTGATACACAGGCTGGAAGATGTGGCGCGTGTGATAATGGCGCCCTTCACCATAGAGGCCGATAAGGTGCGGCCGCCGGTGCAGGAAGAGCAATGGGCGGGCTACCACATAGGCGCTATGGACTGGATGCCTAATAAGGATGGTATGCGATGGTTCCTGCACAAGGTATGGCCCAAGGTACACAAGGCCGCACCGGGTTTCAGGTTCTACTTTGCGGGCAGGCATATGGGTACCGAGTTCCTGGAGACGAAGCTGAACGGCGTAAAGTGCGAAGGAGAAGTAGAGGATGCCGATGCCTTCATAGCCGATAAGAAGATACTGATAGTGCCGCTGCTATCGGGCGGGGGCATAAGGGTGAAGATACTGGAGGCCATGGCACAGGGCAAGATAGTGATAAGCACATCGAAGGGTATAAAAGGTATAGAGGCCCGGTCGGAGGAGCATTACCTGAGAGCTAACTCGCCGGAGCACTTTGCCAAATGGATAAAGTGGTGCATGGAGAACAAAGATGCCGCCCGGAAGATATCGGAGAACGCACGCGCACTGGTGCTGGAAAAGTACGAGCGTGGCAAGGTGATGTCCATCATTACCGAAGAGGTGGACTATCTCGTTAAAATAAGAAAGCACCATTAGCCCCTCCCGGCCTCCCCCGAGGGGAGGAGATATTTTATAGTGTATAGGATGATAATAATTATGAACAGGACCGCCCTCCAGCATGAGAGGGCGGTCCTTGTTTATGAACATCGATAAAGCCCACCTCCTCCCCTCGGGGGTGAACGCAAGTGAACGAGCGCAGCTCTAGGAGGGGCTTTAGAACTCTGCGTTCTTGGGCGTGCGGGGGAAGGGTATCACATCGCGGATGTTGGTCATGCCGGTAACGAAGAGCACCATGCGCTCGAAGCCCAGCCCGAAGCCGGCGTGCGGCACCGTACCGAAGCGACGGGTATCGAGATACCAGTACAGCTCTTCGGTAGGTATGTGCATCTCGGCCATGCGTTTTTCCAGCATATCCAGGCGTTCCTCACGCTGCGATCCGCCCACTATCTCGCCTATACCGGGCGCCAGTATGTCCATGGCGGCCACGGTCTTGCCGTCGTCGTTCATGCGCATGTAGAAGGCCTTTATGTCCTTGGGGTAGCCCGTCACTATCACAGGTTTTTTGAAGTGTTTCTCTACCAGGTAGCGTTCATGCTCGCTCTGCAGGTCTATGCCCCATTTCACATCATACTGGAACTTCTTCTTCTTATATGCCGGTGAATCGAGCAGGATGTTTATGGCATCGGTATAGGTGATGCGCTCGAACCTGTTGTTCATTACGAACTCCAGTTTCTCTATCAGGCCCATCTCGCTGCGCTCGTTCTGTGGCTTTTGCTTCTCCTCGTCGGCCAGGCGCTGGGCTAGGAATTCCAGGTCCTCGCGGTTGTGCTCCATGGCATAGCCTATGATGTAGCGTATGAAATCCTCGGCGAGGTCCATATTGTCGTTTATGTCATTGAAGGCTACTTCGGGCTCTATCATCCAGAACTCGGCCAGGTGGCGTGCAGTGTTTGAGTTCTCGGCACGGAAGGTGGGGCCAAAGGTGTATACCTCGCCAAATGCCGTGGCCCCCAGCTCGGCCTCCAGCTGGCCGCTCACGGTAAGGTTGGTGCTGCGGCCGAAGAAATCTTCTTTGAAGTCTATACCGCCATCCTCGTTGCGTGGCGGGTTATCGAACGGCAGGGTAGTGACGCGGAACATCTCGCCCGCGCCCTCGGCATCAGATGCCGTAACTATGGGCGTGTGCATGTACACAAAGCCACGGTCGTTGTAGAACTTATGTATGGCATATGCCAATGTATGGCGCACGCGGAACACCGCGCCAAAGGTATTGGTACGGAAACGCAGGTGCGCTATTTCGCGCAGGTACTCCAGGCTGGGCCTGTTCTTTAGCTGCAGCGGGAATTTTTCGGGGTCGCACTCGCCCAGTATGGTCAGGGTGTCGGCCTTTATCTCTACCCGCTGGCCTTTGCCCTGCGATGCTATGACGGTGCCATCTACACTTACAGATGCGCCATTAGTTATCTTTTTTACTATGTTCTCGTCGGTACCCAATTCTATGACTACCTGTATATTGGCCATGCACGAGCCATCGTTGAGGGCTATGAACTGGTTGTTGCGGAAGGAGCGTACCCATCCTTTCACGTTCACTTTATAGTCGGTGTCCTGCCTGTTTAGTATCTCTTTTATTTTAGTGCGCATCGTTGTGTGTTTCATCCGCCGGGGCGGCTGTTTTAGGAACTGCGAAATTAAACATCGGGGCGTTCATGAAGTAATTTATTTAGCAGCGGGAAAAATATTTTTACTACCCCTGAAAAATATCTTCTACAGGTCTTCTGCTATAACCATGCTGGTTATTATAGCATGATATATGTTGTTTTTGCTTTGTTTATTTTTTGCCACATAAGATCGCGCGAAGAGGGGCTTGAAACACTATGTTTTATGCATTTTTTTACCGAGATTTATATCGCCCAATACCCCTTAGTGCCCTGAAAACAAACTATGAAGATACCTGAGAACGTAAAGGTCTACGAACTGCCGTCTTCCACTTTCTGGTTCGATGAGGACGGTATCCTGCACTCCATAGCAAAGAAAGCACCTCCACAGACACTGGAAGAGGCTAAAAAGACCATGGCCCATTTCCTGGAGATAACCGGCGGGAAGAAATTCTGCATGTTATCGGACAGCACAGAGTCGCCGCCTGTGAACAAGGAGATGAGAGATTATGCGGCAGAGGTGATACCCCAGGTAGCAAAAGCTATTGCCATCATTTCAAGGTCATCGGTAGGCCGAATGGCCGCCAACCTGTTCTTTTCATTGAAAAAACAACCGTATCCCGTAAGGTTCTTCGAGAACGAGCATGATGCGAGGGAATGGCTAAAACAATATCTGTGATGGTGGTAGAGGACAAACGATTGCAACAGATCTTCGATCAGATAATAAGACTGGCGAATGCCGATTTCCATACCCCGGGTGTGATATCGGAGAAGAGGGACGATCTTGATTCCATCATAGTGGGGCTGAACCTGCTGGGAGAGGAGCTGGAATCGCATACGCTGAAGCTGAGGGAAAGCCAGGCCAGGCTGAACACTATACTGCTGCAACTGACCGAGGCGCAGCACCTGGCCGGCATAGGTAGCTGGGAGTGGGACATGGCGACCGATACCGTGACCTGGACCGACGAGCTGTACCGCATATACGAGCGGTGCAGGGACGACTTTGAGACCAGCTACCAGAACTTCCTGGGCTGTGTACACCCTGATGACAGGGCATATGTACATACGACCATAACGGAGGCATTCGCGAAAAAAGAGGCATACAGCTTCTCGCACCGCGTACTCGGCAGCGACGGTACAGACAAGATAGTGGCCTGCAGGGGCGAGGTATACCTGGATGAGCAGGGCAATATAACCAGAATGACAGGTACGGCACAGGATGTGACCGACCAGCGAAGGACAGAGGAAAAAATGGCCAGACTGGCCGCTATAGTGGAATCATCGCGCGATGCCATCATCAGCAAAACGGTGGACGGCTATATAAAAAGCTGGAACAAACAGGCCGAAGCGCTCTTTGGCTTCAGTGAGAGCGAGGTGCTGGACAAGCATGTATCGATGGTGATACCGCCCGATAAGCTGGAGGAAGAAAAGGATATACTGCACCAGATAAGCATGGGCAAGGGGGTGATAGACTATGAGACCGAACGAATGCGGAAAGATGGCACGGTAATAGATGTAGCGGCCACCATATCGCCCATAAAGAATGCTGCGGGTACGATAGTGGGCGCATCGAACATACTGCGCGACATAACGGACAAAAAACTGGCCCAGGAAAAGCTGGTGGCTTATACAGAGGCTCTGGAACAGCGCAACAAAGAGACAGAACAGTTCGCCTACATAGCATCGCACGATCTGCAGGAACCGCTGCGTACCATTACCAATTACATTGGGCTATTTCAGCAGGACTATAAAGGAAAACTGGATAAGAACGCAGAAATATACCTGCAGTTCATTGCCAATGCATCGAACAGGATGAAAGCCCTGATAACTGACCTGCTGGAGTATACAAGGATAGAGAGCGACAGCGAGCCTGCTGCCATAGACCTGAATGTGCTGCTGCAGGAAGTGATAAGTGATATGCAGGCCACCATAGCAGATACCGGCGCTACCATCAATGTTTCGCATATGCCTACGCTTACGGGCTATTATTCCAGCTACAGGTCATTGTTCCAGAACCTGATCAGTAATGCCATCAAATTCAGGAAGCCCGATGTGGCGCCCGTTATCAGCATCACATCGGCCGGGGCCGGCAAGGATGTGCTCTTCGAGGTACGGGACAATGGCATAGGTATAGAAAAACAATATTTCGATAAGATATTCATGATATTCCAGAAACTGCATTCGCGGTCGGAGTATCAGGGAACGGGTATAGGGCTGGCCCATTGCAAGAAGATAGTGGACCTGAGAGGAGGAAAGATATGGGTAGAGTCTACCATAGGAGAGGGTAGCTCGTTCTATTTTACATTGCCAAAAAAACATATAATATGACGAAGAAACTGGAATGTATCTTGCTGATCGATGATGATCTTGAAGATAGCTTCTTTCATAAGATCGTGATCGACAGGATGAACATTGCCAATTGCGTACAGGTAGCCATAAACGGGCTGGAGGCGCTGGAGTACCTGAAAGACGGAGACAAGCCTACGCCTGAATTGATATTCCTGGATATAAACATGCCTAAAATGAACGGGTGGGAGTTCCTGGAAGAGTACAAGCACCTGGACCCCCAGCAGAAAGCGCGCATCACCATACTGATGCTAACCACATCCATCAATCCTGCCGACATCAGGCGGGCGCAGCAGATACAGGATGTTACCGGCTATAATACCAAGCCATTGTCTTTAGAGATGCTCACAGATATAATGGAAAAACATTTTCCCGAGTATCTCTAGCCTTATTTCCCGAACAGATATTTTATAGATACGAGCAACAGGAAGCCGCCGAACACTTTTTTCAGTGTGGCCTCGGGCATGCCCAGGGCTACCTTGCTGCCCAGGAAACTGCCCGCTATAAAGGCCACGCCCAGCATGGCGGCCGTTCTTACATCTACGAAGCCTGCCTTGTAGTAGTTGATGACGCCCAGTATGCCTACGGGCATCATCAGCAGGGTGAGGGAGGTGCCCTGTGCCATCTTCTGGCTGAAGGCCATAAAAAATACCAGTGACGGCACTATGACCATGCCGCCGCCTATGCCTACCATGCCGCTAAGCATGCCGGCCGCCAGGCCTATTACCAGTAATCCTGCTATAGTTGCTATGCTCATCTTTGGGTGTCTTCTTTCGTGTATTAAAGTTACCAAGGGCAGCTTTTCCTGCCAAAATAAATGTGGGCAGGCATACTCATGTTTTCCCGAAGCTATAGATCGTTTTCCCGTTTTTTGAAAGCAGGCATCGCAGGCTCATCTACTTTTGCGCCATCAATAACACTTGCTCCCACCTGCCGCTGATAACGGCGAGTTTTTAATGACGATAGCTGTCATTATGCGTTGCTCCCGCATAGACAATATTTAAGAAGATGCTGCGGTAGTATGCCGTAGAAAATGGTGTGCCGCCCCGCTCTGCCTGTTGCTGCTGTTACCGGGAGCAAGAAGGTCGCATGCATGTAATGGGCGAGCGGGGTTGGCCACCACCAAATGAAAAGTATAAAAAAGAACATAAACCAACAGAAATGAAAAAACAGATACTAATAGGAGCAATGGCCCTGGCAGCAATGAACGTGGGCGCACAAGTGGTGGTAGATACCGTATATACAGGTGCAGGCTACGCCAATAACATATGGTACAGCCTGGCCAACGATAACCAGGGCACTGCACCCAAGAACAACTGGGACCTCGCATTCGATGCATCGGGTTTTGGGTCTACCATACACATCAATACCATAGCAGGTGCCATGCTGTGGAACTACCCCAATAGCGCGGCCGCCGGCTGGGCCTCGGTAGATACTACCGGCCTGTATACATGGCCTGCGCGTTATAATTCAGACACATCGTGGGAACTGGGCGCCATGGGCCGCTATGCCAATGCCGGAGACCCTACCGACCTGGACTGGGGCCACTATAACATGACCACACATGCCATAACAGGCGATTCTATATATATCGTAAAACTGGGGGATGGCAGCTACAAGAAACTGGTGATAGAGAGCCTGATAAGCGGCACCTATAGTTTCAAATACGCCAACCTCGATGGCACCAGCCCACAGACCGCTACACTTGCAAAGTCGGCCTACACAGGTAAGAACTTCGGTTACTACTCGCTGCAGACCAATGCCGCCCTGGACCGCGAGCCTGCAACGGCCAACTGGGACCTTTTCTTTGGCCAGTATACCACCTTCATACCCGTAGCATATGGTGTTACAGGTGTACTTGCCAACAGGGGTGTACAGGTGGCCAAATTCACCGCCCTTGTAGACAAGACCACTTTCACAGCCTATTCTACCGGCACCTTCAAGACGGCCATCAATACTATAGGCTACAACTGGAAGAGCTACAACAGCAGCACCATGGCCTACGATATAAAGGACTCGGTAGTATACTTTGCAGAGACCAGCAATGGCGAGATATGGAAAATGATCTTCACAGGTTTTGCCAGCTCTAACGGCGCCATGATGTTCTCTAAAGAGAAGCTGTTCACACCGCCTACATCTGTGAATGGTGCAGCATCAACTGTGGCAAGCGTGGCTGTATATCCTAACCCTACAAGCGCCACGACCAGTCAGGCCAATGTGATATACAGCTTCCCTATGGCCGTGACAGCAGCCAATATCATCATCACCGACATCACCGGCAGGACCGTACTTGCCGATGTGCTGGATGGTGCTACAGGTATGCACCAGTATGTGATACCTACTGCCAACCTGCTGCCCGGGCTGTATATAATAAATATATCGGCAGGCCGGTATAGCACACAGCAGAAACTTATAATGAACTAAACCAACAGACAGGACATAACACTATAAAGCAATAGCCCGCTGCGCTAACTGCGCAGCGGGCCTATAAATAACCACCGAACGACAATGAACAAAGCAAGAAGAATAATAACAACATGCCTGCTGGCGATAGCCGGTATGGGAATGCTGGCAAGTTGCGGCAGTAAAGGCAATGACAGCGACAGCGGCGAGAACCACGAAAAAGCTGCCGGGGAGAAAAAGATAGGGCTGCTGATGGTGAACCACGGATCGCGCTCGGAGACATGGCGCAATGCCCTGCTGGACCTGGAAAAACGCGTGACCGACACCATACTGGGCGGCGGTAAGATAAAAGGCATCAAAACGGCATTTATGGAATATACCGAGCCGTCTATAGCTACCCGCCTGAAGGAGTTCGACGCAGAGGGGTATACCGATGTGGTGATAGTGCCTGTGTTCCTTACCGTGAGCACACACTCCTTCGATGACATACCTACCATTGTGGGCCTGAAGGAAGATCCGCAGTCTATGGAATCGCTGAAGATAGAGAAGATAGAGCGCTATACAGCCAAGGCCAAAGTACACATAGCGCCCCTGCTGGACTTTACCGATGTACTGCAGAAGAACCTGCAGCGCCGTGCTGCGGCCCTGTCTAAGACGCCGGCCGATGAGGCCCTGGTGCTGATAGCCTATGGCGATCATACCTATAACACAGAATGGACCGCCCTGCTGAACAAGGTAGGCGCTTATGTGCAGCAGAATACCGGCATACATGGTTTTGCTTACGGCTGGTGCGGGCATGTGGCCAGCTACAGCCCCGACTCTACCACCGTGGCCATAAAGCGCGGCCTGAAGGACGCTAAGAAAGCCATAGTGATACCTGTGCTGGTGGCGCACGACGAGATGTTCCAGGTGAAGATAATAGGCGATGGTATAGCCAAGATACCCGATGCCAAGAACAAAGTGACCTATGTGGCCGATGCCATACTGCCCGATGAGAACGTGCAGAACTGGGTAGTGGATATAACCGGCAAGTATGCCGACAAAGTAATGAATGAAGGAGTTGCAAAACAGTAGGATGCCCGTAAAGAAATTCACAAAGCTGAGGCGGCTGAACATAGCCACGCACCGCGACCTGGGTTATTTTTTCTCTACGCTCATAGTGGTGTACTGCCTGTCGGGCCTGGCGCTGAACCATGTAGATGACTGGAACCCCGATTTCATCATCACCAAAAAAGACATAAAGATAAGCGAGGCCATGCTGCCCGGCGCTGTAGATAAGCCACTTATAGACAGCCTGGGCCGTATGGTGGGCGAGGAAAAGTACAAGGTATACGATGTGCCTACGAAAGGACAGGTGAAGATCTATTACGACAATGCCTCCTTTCATGTGAACTTCGATACGCATACGGGAGTATATGAGAAGGTGGCCCGCAGGCCGCTGTTCTACCAGTCCAATCTTTTTCACCGCAACAGTGTGAAGGGGTGGCGATGGTTCGCCGATGTTTTTGCGGTAGCGCTCATATTGCTCAATATCACCGGGCTGTTCATACTGAAGGGCAAGCACGGCCTGGGTGGCAGGGGCAAGTGGTGGATGGCCGCAGGGCTGCTGCCACCCATCATATTCTATATCATTCACGAGCTTTCATAACTGAGGAGGATATGTGCAATTACAATACGCTTAAGAACTGCAGGCACGGCTATGTGGTGCAGTGCAGGAACTGCGACCATATACAGGTGGCCTTTGGCACTACTATACTGTCGCTCACGCGGGCACAGTACTATGAATACCTGGCACAGGTGCAGGAACAGTACGATGAGCATCACAAGATCATGCCATGGGACCAGAAGGCCATACACCTGCCTACTGCGGCAAAGGGTGTGGCCATGATATATACCGTGAGCGAATTGCACATACTGCTGGATATGCTGAAAGAAGGAAGAAAAAAACTGGAATACAACGACCTTTTCGTTTTCAATGAGAACTAGATATTTTCCTAAAGTACTGGCAGCCTGCCTCCCTCTACTGGGTAGAGGGTCTGGGAGAGGTCTCCTGTTGTGTGGCCTGCTGCTGGCCGCAGCCAGTGCGAACGCGCAATATGTGCGGCTTATGACCAGCGGCGACCAGCACCCGTCTTCGGTAAAGGTGATCCTCACACCATCTGCCAAAGGCGCTGCTGATATAGTGATAGTGACCGATGCCGATGGTAAGGCAAAGCTGCCCGCAGCGGGATATCCCTACCGCATAGCCGTACACGATATGAGCTATGAGAATGTGCATGATACCATTGGCGGGCCGTATGACAAGGTGATATGGCTGGATGCCAAGACCATGAGCCCCGTAGTGATAACGGGCCAGTACCAGGCCACCAGTGCCGATAATGCAGTGCAGCGGGTAGAGGTGATAGACCGTAAAAAGATAGATGCCATGGCAGCGCAGAACCTGCGCGATGTGCTTACCAACCAACTGGAGGTTCGGCTGGAGTATGACGCCATATTCGGCTCGTCTATGAATATGCAGGGCAGCCGCCGCTATGGCGCCGATGCCAAGATATTGATAGATGGTGTGCCTGTAGTAGGCAAGCAGGATGGCGCTATAGACCTGTCGCAGGTGAACCTGGCCAACATAGAGCGTATAGAGATCATAAAAGGCCCCATGTCGGTATCATACGGTACCGATGCCATAGCAGGTACAGTGAACCTCATTACCAAAAAGACCGTAAAGAACAAGGTAGAGGCGCAGGCAGGTACCTATTACGAAACCCCCGGCACCTACAATGTGAATGTGGGAGGAGGGTTTCACCGGAAAGCGCATTCGCTGCGTGTAGATGGTTTCAGGAATTTCTTTGGCGGGTGGAAGCCCGGCAATGGTGCCAGCTTCTTCGACTTCAGCGACCGCCCGGCCGATACATCGCGGGCCATGCTGTGGAAACCGCGCGAGCAGTACCAGGGCGCATTGCAATATATATACACTCACGGCAAAACCTCGGTGAACTACAAGGGCAGCTATTTTTACGAGGTGATTACTGATAGGGGTATGCCCATGCAGCCCTATTACGAAATGGCCATAGACAGGCGCTACCATACTTACCGCAGAGACAATGCCGTGTTCCTGAACACAGATGTGGCCGGGGGGAAACATATAAATGTATTTGCCGCCTACAACGCCTATAAACGTGTGAAGACCGAGGGTGTGAACGACCTTACCACCCTTACCGAGAACAGGGATCCGGCCTTGCAGGATATTTCTTATTACAACGAGTTCAACAGCAGGGGCGTACTGACATCGGGCAACAGCAACAAGAAGCTGGACTATGAGGTGGGCTATGATGTGAACATCCAATTCGCAAATAGCACGCAGATAGTGGACCGCAGGCAGCAGATGGGCAACTATGCGCTCTATGGAAGCGCAGAGTACAGGCCGTTCTCTCAGCTTACGGTAAGGCCGGGCCTGAGATATGGCTACAATACCCGCTACGATGCGCCGCTCATACCGTCGGTGAACCTGATGTACAAGCCTGATAGCAGGCTTGCCTTCCGTGCATCGTATGCCAAAGGCTTTCGCCAGCCCGACCTGAAGGACCTCTACTTCGAACTGGTGGACATAAACCACGATATTCATGGCAATCCCGACCTGAAGGCAGAATATTCGGATAACTACCTGGCATCGGTCAGCTATAACGGCAGGACCAACGATGTAGCTTACAGGACCAGCATATCGGCCTACTACAACCGTGTGAACGACCTGATAACACTGGTGCAGAAGGTGGGTGGTGGCCCTACGGAGTACTGGTACCAGAACATATCGTTCTTCGTTACCAAAGGCCTGCAGGCCACTGCCGATGTATCGGTAGGTGCATTCGCAATTTCTGTGGGTGGCTCTTACCTGGGCACTTACAATCAACTCTCGGAAACAGAAGACCTGCCCGAGTTCAGCTATTCGCCCGAGGCAAGGAGTAGTATCACCTATACCAATAAGCAATATGGCTTCTCTGTATCGGCATTTTACAAGTATACAGGCCGGGCCATACGCTATGTATGGAATGATGATGCGGATATGGCCGTGCAGGCAAGAATGAACGACTATACCATTGCCGACCTTACGATGTCGAAGCAGTTCTTCAAAAAACGTTTGAACATATCGGCCGGTTGCAAGAACCTCTTCGATGTGGCCAATGTAGCGGCCACGCAGGGTGGCGGCGGTGGCGTGCATGCTGCTACTACGTCATCTGCGGCCATAAGCATGGGCCGGTATTATTTTGTAGGCACCCAATACAATTTCTCTAAATAATGGTGTGGAAAGAACTGTTATATCGCTCTGTCATTGTCAGCCTGTTCTTTATGGCATCGTGTACGCGCGGCGAGCTACCAATAGAGCCCCATGCCTCGGGCAATGTGACCAAGGCCGGTGTGGACCTGGATCCTACCTATAAGTACCAGGTATATTACGACCTGCGCACCAATACGGTAGTAGGCCGCAATATAAAGTCGGTATGGGATATAGGCCTTGAGACCACAGCCGATGGCTACCATGTGGTGCTGAACGGATCGAAGGCGATGTTCGCCTTTGCTACTGCCAAGACCGATCTGTCTGCAGTTTCCTTTGCCGATACCGCTGGCTATGCCGCTGGTAAAAAGTGCGACTCTCACACGGGAAGCCCGGACAGTACGGCCATAGGCGACTGGCGTACCACGAAGCCTGTATACATCATAGACCGCGGGGTGAACGAAATGGGCCAACAGGTAGGGTGGGCAAAGTTGCAGGTGCTTTCCGTTACCGACTCTTCTTACCAGGTGCGCTTTGCATCGCTGGACAATACAGGAGAGGCGACCACCATCACTGTGCGCAAGGACAGTGCATACAACCTTGCATTCGTATCTTTTACTACCAACGAACAATTCCTGGTAGAACCTCCAAAACATACCTGGGACCTCACATTTACCCAGTATACCTTCATCTTTTACGATCAGACGCCACCTGTTCCATACCTTGTAACGGGTTGCCTGCTGAACCGCTACAATACGGTGGCCTACCTGGACACTGCTACATCATTTGCCGATATATCCTATGGCAACATCAAAACAGGCGAACTGACCAATGATATCAATACCATAGGCTATGACTGGAAGGTATATACCAGCTCTGGCAACTATGTGGTAAGGGCAAAGAACAGCTATGTGATACGCGATGCCGATGGCATCTATTACAAGCTCCATTTCACAGGCTTTTACAGCGCTACAGGCGCAAAGGGCAGCCCGCAGTGGGAGTTCCAGCAATTATAGTCACATAGGACCATCCTGTGGTTCGTAGTTGCGGTAGAAGAGTGCGAACAGGATAACGGATAGCGCCAGCTCTACAGCTATGAGCGGCCCCAGATCGAAGGAGGCAAGAAAGAGCAGGGTAGCAAAGAACAATACCACAACGATGAGCATGTAGCGGTCGCTGGACACACCCGGTACATATTGTAGCGATGTATAGAGCAGCATTTGCGACATGGCCACAGCATACAACTGCAGCATCACCTGCCACGACAGCGCATGACGGCTGTTGAGCAGCAAGAAAGCTATCTCTGGCAGGAAGATAATAGCATAGGTAAATACGATGGTAAGGAATATGCTCACTGTGCTCACCGGCATATTGCGCAGGAATGCCAGCCGTGTCTCTGCGAACCTGAGGTAATACATAGGCAGCAGCGAATGCGCCGATATAAGGAACATCATCAATACCGCTACCGACTCTTTGTTTATCTCTACCTGGTTGGCGGCTATCATGCCCTGCAGCAGCAGTATCGATAGTACTTTCAGGCCCACGAATGTGCCCTTGCGCATATTGAGCGAGTAGTGCAGCAGGAAGGTGACGGGCCGCTTGCGCATGCCCTGCATGAATATGGGCAGTGGCGGTAAAAGCTGCTTCCATGTGCTGTTCACGGTGTCGCGGTGCAGCATGGCCGATACCACGCACAGCAGCATTTGGTATACCAGGAAGATGGAGGCATACAGCGGTTGCCCGTGCGCCATACCTACCGTCACCGTGATGCCGCCATACACCAGCACGGGCAGCATCATTTGCACATGGCAAAAGAACCACAGCCGGAATTGCCTGCCATTGCTAAGGGCCTGCATGGTATACAGGTAGCTGCCGGCAGGGTTGCGGAGTTCTTTGTGGCAATAGAGTATGCACTTTACATCGTACATCAGCCATATCACCATTGCGCCTACCAGGAAGCGGACATCGGAAGTGATGTTCTGCATCAGGTAGTGGTGCATGTCTATAGTGGCCTTGCCGTTCAGCAACCCGAAAAGCAGCAGGAACAATACAAGGAAGAACCCGGTATTGATTTTGTAGTACTGTGCTACTATGGCTTTCGAGAGCAGCTTGTTCACGCGGTCTCTATGGTTTTGTTCTTTATGTACAGTTGTGTCATGGGGCGTGTTCCGGGCACCATATCCTGGTGAGAGGATATAATGAAGGACACACCGCGGTCGGCATATTCGTTCACTATCTGCTGCAGTATGCCGGTAGATGTGGTGTCCAGTGTTATAAGGGGCTCATCCAGCAGTACCAGTTGCGGGTTCCCTATCAGACCCAGTACCAGCGATAGCTTCTTCGTCATGCCGCTGGAGTAGGTGGCCACGCGGTTGCCCATGAACGTATGCACCCCCATTTGCTCGCACAGGGACTGTGCCTGCCCTGCAGGTGCGCGCTTGCTGGCGGCATAGAACTGCACCAGGTCGCTGCCGGTAAGGAAGCCGGGGTACAGGGGCTCGGCCTCGGCATAGTTCACGACCGATGTATAGGCCAGCCTGTTGCGGCGAATGTTCATCTCATTCACCGTTATGTTGCCCTCATAGGGTATCATGCCTGCTATGCTGCGCATCAGGGTCGATTTTCCGGCGCCATTGTCGCCGCGCAGCCAGTACACGCCAGGCTGCAACTGCAGGTGGGGTATGCCCAATATCTCTGTCTTTCCGTAGCTTTTCCTGAATTGCTCGAAGACCATCATTGCGGTAATGTAATAGTGTGTACAGCAAATGTATACAAGCCCGGTGAGCGTAGAGTATAATGTTCTGTTATAATGATGCGCCCCTGCCTATGGGCAGGGGCGCATCATGTAGTATGGGCGAATGGCTAGAAATGTATGTTCAGTATCTTATGCTTTATGAGCAGGTAGAGGGCCACGCCCGCCATTACCGAGAACAGGAACACCGCAGGCCATATAGGCTGCTTTTTCTTGGTAAAGGGGTCGTTGATGTTCACTCTTGAGCCATCGGGTAGCTCTGCCAGTTGGGTGAGGGTCTTGCCAAAGTAGATATTGATGACCACATTGGCATTTATGGCCCAGCCGTTGGCATCCAGTATGGGGGCCAGGTTGCGCTTACGCAGCTTCAGGTAGGCTATCACCATGGCCGGGCCCGATATGACCAGCAGCAGCCCTGCTATGGCCAGCGGCATCTTCCACCAGGTCAGCTTCATGAAGCCGCCCACTACCGAGGCCAGCGCAGTGCCTATGGCGCCCAGTGCCAGCCCTATGGCCGCGAATATGCCCACGAACTTACCCACATCGAACGGTGGTGCAGGGGCTTTCTTTTCCTTGCTCTCTTCGGCCTTGGCAGGCAGGCTTTCTATGTTGGTGTTCATATTGGCCACTACCTTCTCATCCTGCGAGGCGGCCATTTTATTGACGTTCGTTTCTATGAAGTTCACCGCCTTGCGGTAGGGCGAGAAAAAGGCCTGCCTGATGCTGATGGGGTTCTCTACTATCTTCATGATGGTGGCGTCCCAGTCGTTGCCCTGCCGGTCGAAGAAGAGGGCATTACGGCCCACTACCAGGTTGTCCACATCGCCATTGGTAAGGGCGGCCACTATGGTCATTTTCTCGTTGGTGGCTTTCGATGTGCAGTCGCAGTACAGCAGGTACATACCGCTGAAGGCGGCCAGTGCATTGTGGCGGGCTATGTCGCTCACCTTTATGCACAGGTCGCAGCTACGCTGGTCTATATACAGCGTACCAGCCTGGAAGATAGCTTTGGAGCCGGGTGTATAGAAATCGAAGAAGGTAACGAAATTCCTGATGAGCTTGTAGAGGTCGCGGTAGTAGCGTACCAGCTTGTTCACCATTATTATATTGTTGGCCTCCTGCGCTGTGGCATTGTCCTCGGCTATCAGTGCGGCCAGGCGTTCCTTGCCGTCGCCGGCCAGTATCTCGCGCACGCGGTCCAGCCCCAGTGGCTCGGCCTTGTTGCCGCCCTTCTCGGCCAGCCATACGGCATAGGGGGCAAAGACGGCCGCCAGGCCGTTCCATTCCTGCTCGGTAATGCTGTCCTTTCCGGGGAATAGCTTACTGGCCGTCAACTGGCGGAAGGTATGCATCTGTGCCTCCCAGGCGGGGTTGATGCCCGTGGTGAGGGGCAGCGAGCGGCCGGCCTCTATGCGTGCCAGCGGGTAGGTGGCTATCTCGTCCATAGCTGCCGAAAGGTCGCGGGTGGTTATCTGCGCCACGCGTTCGGTCTGCAGGTTCAGCACCGCGGCCGATGCCGGGTCGAATGCCGCCAGCCTGCACCGTATGAACAGGTCATCGACCTTGGCCTTTATGGCCAGGTAGTTGTTGTATGCCGCATCGGTATGCGCGCCCAGCGGGGTTATGGTATCGGGGGCATTCTCTCTTTTGGCCTGCCATGCCACATATTGCTGGCACTGCTCGAAGAAAGCGTTCAGTATGTCTGTAGATATGCCCTCTTTGCCACCCCTGTCCGTTACAGATCCTGCATGTTGCATTATCTCCTTCATCAGTTGCACCAGCGTGGCATCGGTGGTTGCATCCTCTGAAATGATGCCATCGCCGTTGAAGAGGGTAGTGGCGAATATCTTTTTCGTATCGCCGGTCTCTTCTACGGTCAGGGTCTGCTCGTGTGTCTTGCCCAGGGTCCTTAGTATCACCTTTGCCGATTCCAGCAGTGTCCTGCCTTCTTCTGTCGCATCATTTATGGCCGATATGGGGAAGTGCTCGTTCTGCAACAGCAGGTCGCCGGGGTCTTTCAGTACACTTACCATCCAGTTCACGGCATCTATCACCTCGGGTACTTTTATCTGCCCGTCATTGTCGGTGTCTATCAGGGCCAGTGTCTTGGGGTCTATCTCCAGGCCGTTTATGGGGCAGCTCAGGGCCGTCCATAGCTTTGGGTCCAGATCCTTAAGGTGTACCAGGTCGTTCGCGGTATCTATGTTCACCCTTTTCACACCCCCTATGGTAGAGAAATGCCAGGTATGTCCGTTGTGTGTGCCTGTTATCATAAGACCGTTTTTCGTTAGTATAAAATTACCCTGCTAAACGATAGCTAGTATGTTTTAAGTCAAAATTATATGCAGCGATATTATGGGATGTGGGCAATATGTTATCGCACAAAAAAACCTCTGCCACAGGGGCAGAGGCCGTATATATCTTTGTAGTGTATGGTGCCTGTTACATTTTCCAGTCGTCCACGCTGCTGCTGTCGTCGGTAGCGGCTATGGCAGATACATGGGGAGTGTCGGCAGATGCTGTCACTATGCCGCCTTCCTCATTCTCCTGGTCGTGGTTGAACGCGTCGAAGTCGAAATCGGGCATCAGGTCGGTCTTCACATAGTTGATGGTATCTGTGAGGCCCGCAAGGAATTTGTTGAAGTCTTCTTTGTACAGGAACATCTTGTGGCGGTCATATCCATTGTCATCAAAGCGCTTCTTGCTCTCGGTGATGGTTATGAAGTAGTCATTGCCGCGTGTGGCGCGTACGTCAAAAAAGTAGGTCCTTCTTTTTCCGGCTTTTATACGTTTGCTGTATAGGCTCTCATTACGGCTATCGCCCCTGTTTTCGTCAAAGTTTTTGTTTTCGTACGACACAAATTCTGTTTTTGAGTGATGAATATGTCACAAATTTAATTAAACAGATGAAGTATCCAAATAAATTTAGCATATACGGAACATTCGTCCATATTGGATCGCAGGCATTTACAGGCATTTCCATCATGTGATGCCATCGCTGTTTTGCCATAATGCCTTTACACAATATCTGTTATATTTGTTGCCATGATCCTGTTCGCCGGGCATCCTGCCCGGTGGTAGAAAAGATCAGACATACATACCCATGAAAGTGGTCATTTTCGCTGGCGGCCGCGGTACCCGCATCTCCGAAGAGTCGGCGCTGCGCCCCAAGCCCATGATAGAGATAGGCGGCAAGCCCATATTATGGCATATAATGAAGATATATGCCGCTTATGGCCATACCGATTTCATAGTGTGCCTGGGTTATAAGGGGCATATGATAAAGGAATACTTCGTGAACTACTTCCTGCACAATGCCGATATAACTGTAGACCTGTCCAAGAACACTTACGAGGTACACCGCAACTCGGCAGAGCCGTTCAGGATATCGCTCATAGATACCGGGCTGGACACCATGACGGCAGGCAGGCTCAAGAGGGTGCTGCCCTATGTGGGAAATGAGCCTTTCATGCTTACCTATGGCGATGGCGTGAGCGATGTGAACATAGATGAGCTGCTGCGTTTTCACCGCGAGAGCGGCAAGATATGTACCATGACGGCCATACAGGCTACCAGCCGCTTCGGGATCATAAAAATGGAGGATGACGGCACCATAGACAGCTTTGAAGAGAAACCCGAGGACTCCGGCACATGGATAAATGGCGGCTTCTTTGTGATAGACCCGCGCATAGCAGAATACCTGCACGATGATGCCGATGATATAATGTGGGAACGCCAGCCCATGAACGACCTGGCCCGCGATAAGCAGATAGCGGCCTACAAGCACCATGCCTTCTGGAAATGCATGGACACCCTGCGCGACAAGGAAGAACTGGAACAAATGTGGCAAAACGAGCCTTTATGGAAAAAGTGGTAACGGAAGCATACCTGCGCAAGGCATATAGCGGCAAACGCGTGTTCCTGACGGGGCATACGGGCTTCAAGGGCTCGTGGATGCTGCAGATACTGCACTGGCTGGGCGCCAATGTGAAGGGCTATTCGCTGGCGCCCGAAAAGCCCAATGACCTGTACCACCAGGTGCAGGGCGATAAGCTATGCTACAGCTCGGTGATAGCCGACGTATGCGACAAGCAGAAGCTGCAGACAGAGATGGCCCGCTTCGAGCCCGACTTTGTTTTTCACCTGGCAGCGCAGCCACTGGTGCGCCGTGGGTACGATATGCCATCCTATACCTTTATGGTGAATGCACAGGGCACGGCCCATGTGCTGGATGCCATGCGCTGCCTTACCGCACCCGCTGTAGGGGTGATGATAACCACCGACAAGGTGTATGATAATCCCGAGCGGGGCATACCCTTTGCCGAGGACGATAAGCTGGGCGGTTACGACCCGTATTCGGCCAGCAAAGCATCGGCAGAGATAGTGATAGATTCTTACAGGCGGTCGTTCTTCAACCCCGCCAAATACGATACGCATAAAAAGTCCATAGCATCGGCAAGGGCAGGCAATGTGATAGGCGGCGGCGACTATTCTGACGACCGTATAGTGGCCGATATAGTACGCGCCATATCATTTGGCGATACGGTGACCCTGCGCAATCCTGCATCGGTGCGGCCGTGGCAGCATGTGCTGGAGCCCGTGGTGGCCTACCTGGCGCTGGGCGCACATATGGCCGCAGACCCTGTACGCTACAGTACGGCCTACAACTTTGGCCCCGACCCCGATGATATGCTGACGGTAGAGGAACTAACGAAAGAATTCATAGCCCACTACGGACAGGGCGCATACGAAGCTACTCCCGATGCCAATGCACCGCACGAGGCAAAGCTGCTGCTGCTGAACAGTGAGAAGGCGCTGAACGACCTGGGCTGGCGGTCGCTGATGGATGCCCGTACCGCCATACGCTGGACGGCCGAGTGGTATGCCGACAAACAGACATCCGCATATGAAAAATGTATGCAGCAGATAAAAGCCTATTTCTCATAACCATTCCTTGCAAATGCAACTGCTACCACTGCCACTAGAGGGCGCATACCTCATCACACTTCCGTCCTCGCAGGATGTGAGAGGCACTTTTGTGAAGACCTTTCATGATACCTCACTGGCGGCAGCAGGTATATCCTTCACCCTGCGCGAAAGCTATTTTTCCTTCTCGCACAAGGATGTGATACGCGGCATGCACTTTCAGTTGCCACCGCACCACCACAGTAAGGTGGTGTTCTGCCCCAGGGGCGCCATACTGGATGTGATAGTGGACCTGCGGGCCGGCTCTGCCACTTATGGGCAGTACTATGCGCACGAGTTGAGCGAGGACAACCATATGGCCTACTTCATACCCGAGGGTTTTGCGCATGGCTTCAAAGCCCTTACCGATGGCGCTATGACTTATTACCTGGTATCTACAGAGTATAGCCGAGATCATGATACAGGTATACGGTACGACAGTATCGGTTTCGACTGGGGGGTAAAGGAGCCCATCATATCTGCCCGCGACCTTTCTTTCGGTACACTGGCCGATCTCAAGAGTCCTTTCTAAGAGGTGTCTATAGGCCTTTAAGCTGTTCGGCTATCCATGCGCTTACTTCGGCCGCACGGTTGTAGACCATTATGTGGCTACCACCTTTTACCCAATGGTCGGGCTTTACAGAGGAGGGCGTTATGACCCGGTCTGCGGTACCATGTATGTGCCATATGTTGGCAGGTGCCTCGGTGTTTTCCCACGATAACAGTGCTTTTATGCACCATTGCACGAACTTCGGGTCGTAGTCCGATATGATCTGCCGCAGTAGTTTTCTTTCCTCGTCGGTATGCGATCCGAGGCTGAAGAGCTCGAACCAGAAAGGGGTATTGAAGGCGCTGTCGGGCAATATGTCCATGGCGCTCTGCGCCAGTAGTACCGATATATTATAACCCAGTTCCTTTCGCGTCTTCGCGCTCGATACCAGTATGCCATGCCGTACCTTATGCGCCTTGCACATCTCCACCGTCAGCATGCCGCCAAAGGAAAGCCCCATAACGATAGGGTCGGCCTCGGGTATGGTATGGAACATCTTTGTAGCATAGCCGGCCATGGTATCGTCCTCGTCATAGGGTACCCACGGCAGGGGTACGAGGGTATGCCCCTCTATCTCCAGGTTGGCAAAAAGGCGCTGGTCGGCTCCCAGTCCGCTTATGCAGTATATGTTCTTATTGTGTTCCATTTGCTATGTACCTCCCTCTCCTTTGGAGAGGGACGGGGAGAGGTTTACCATACCAGCGCACTGGCCCCCAGTATGGCGGCATCGGCATCGGGCAGGGCAGAGAGTATAAAGGCTACTTTGTTCTTAAAAACGTTCAGCATATTGTTCTCCATATGCCTTCGGGTAGGGGCCAGCAGCAGCTCGCCGGCTCGTGCCAGCCCGCCAAAGAAGATAAAGGCCTCCGGCGAGGTGATGACCATCACATCGGCCAGTGTCTGCCCCAGTATCTTGCCCGTGAACTCGAACAGCTCTAGCGCAAAGGCATCGCCCTGCTCGGCAGCCTCGTGTATCATATGCGATGTGAGGTGACCTGCATGCTCGCGCAGTACGGTGGCATCGTTGCGTTGTGCCAGCCATTCCTTGGCTGTGAGCACTATACCCGTGGCAGAGCAGTAGGTCTCCAGGCAGCCCCTGCGGCCACAGCCGCACATACGGCCATCGCGCACGGCTATGAGGTGACCCAGCTCGCCCGCAAAGCCATCATGGCCATATATGAGTTTGCCATTGGCCACAAAGCCGCTGCCCAGACCTGTGCCCAGTGTCACCAGTACAAAGTCGTTCATCCCTTTGGCCGCGCCATACATCATTTCGCCTATGGTGGCGGCATTGGCATCGTTGGTAAGGGTGCAGGGCAGGTGCAGGGCCTCGTTCAGCATTTTGGCCAGCGGTATCACGCCGCGCCATGGCAGGTTGGGGGCAAATGCTATTTCACCGGTAAAGAAATTGCCGTTGGGAGCGCCTATACCTACGCCTGTTATATTGCCATGCCCGGCCTCGTCTATCAGGGGTTGCAACTGATCGCGCAGGGCGTTCACATACTCGTGCGCGGTGGCATGACCTGTGGTAGGCATGCTGCCTTTGGTCACTATCTCGCCCCGCCTGTTCACGATACCGTATTTGGTATTGGTACCTCCTATATCTATGCCTAGTGCCAGTGGTCGTGTCATAAGAGTTGTTTTGTTCGGGTCCCTCTTTTCAGTAGAGGAAATGGAAATGGTGATCGTAGTGTTGTTGATGATAGCTTTTTAATGTCCCCCGCCTATGGTAGCATCATAGTCTATGCCCTGCTTTTGCAGTATGCGGCGCACCGCATAGCCGAACCACGCCAGGTAGCCGAACCCTATGGCCGGTACCCAGTAAGAGCGGTGTATGCCTATAGAGGGTATATCGGCCAGCTTGCCCTGTATGGGGGGAATGATGGCGCCGCCCAGTATCATCATGATGAGGAAGGCCGAGCCCTGCGATGTGTATTTGCCCAGGCCCGCTATGGCCAGCACGAAGATGCAGGGCCACATGATGGAGCAGAACAGACCACCGCTGAGGAACGCATAGGTGGCTATGCGCCCCGTGGCGAATATGCCTGCCAGCATGAACGCCATGCCCAGCAACGAGAATACCATGAGGGTGGTGGCGGGCTTGTCTTGCGTAAGGTAGAAGGCCACCACCTGTATGGCCACGCACGACAGGTAGGCATAGAACGGAGTGATGTCATTGTTGGCTACGGCATTCACGGCCAGTACCACGCCAAACGCCGCCAGCGGTACGAACACCAGCAGCACCGTGCGCATCATGCCCGATGGCTCGAATATCTTTATAGACCCCGTCCAGCGGCCTATCATAAGGCTGCCCCAGTATACCGATATGAAGGGGGCCACCTGAGAGGACTCGTACCCGCCAAATGAGGGCTGTTTCAGCAGCTCGCCCAGGTTGCTTTGTATGGTCACCTCTACGCCCACATAGGTGAATATGGCCAGCATGCCCAGCACCAGCTGGGGGTACTGCATGGCGCCCCAGCCGGTGGGCTTGCTGCGGGCCATGCCCAGCGACAGCAGCAGGGTAGCTATGATAACGCCCAGCCCGGCCAGCAGCCACATAAAGCGTTCTGTCTGCAAAGAGGCCAGCACAGTAGTATCGGTGGTCTCTATGCGGTAGCTGCTGAACACCGGTACGAACACGGCCACCAGCAGTATGGTCATTATCAGCAAGGCTCTTACTGCCATTGGCGACCGTTCGTTATCGGTCTGGTACTGGCCCGATGGCAGTTTTTTGGAGAAGAAGAACAGCCCGGCAGCTATAACGAAGAGGGCGCCTACGCATGCATAGAGTATGGTCACTTTGTCCAGCCCCAGCGAGTTTATCTGGTCATCTTTGGCTATGGTGGTGCCAAAGAGGGCCAGCGCCACTATGATGGGCCCTATGGCCGTACCGAAGGAGTTGATGCCGCCACCGAGGGTGATGCGGTGTGCGCCTGTCTCGGGTGGGCCCAGCAGGGCCGCAAAGGGATTGGCCGCTGTTTGCTGCAGGGAAAAGCCCAGCGCCACGGCGAACAGGCCTGCCAGCATGCCCGAAAAGGTATTGGCATTCACGGCCAGTATCATGATGAGGGCGCCGATGGCCGAGAACAGCAGGCCGAACACTATGCTGTTCTTATATCCCCAGCGGGCTATGAGGTCTTTACCCAGTACCGATGCTATGAAATAAAGCGCCAGCGCACCGAAGTAGTATGCGAGATAGAATGCGAAGTCTATCAACTGCGACTGGAACTGATCGAGGTGGAAATAGTGCTTGCAAAAGGGTATGAACACCCCATTGCCTGCCGCTATGAAACCCCAGAAGAAGAACACCGTTACCAGTACCGACAACGCACCCGAACTGGCCTTGCCGGGCGCTTTTTGCTGCATTTCGCTCATGCTGTCATCATTTCTCCGAAAGATAGCGATAAAACGGAAAGTTGCAGCATAAAAGGAGCGTAGCGGCCCTTTAGGCCGTTGCTATAGGAATAGAACTAAAAAGATGTACTAGTGGCGCTCGCTTACGGGCAGCATCAGGTTTATGGTCTGCTGAACAACGACCGTATATTTTATACCTCCCTGCACTGCCTGGCTCACATTATGGTCGTACCCGCGGGCATATAGGTAGTAGTTGCCGTTCCACAGGCCGCTAAAGGAACAGGAAACTATAGATCCGGTACGGGTACAGGTGGCAGAGTCGTCATATCTACCATTGGCAGGTGCATCAAGGGCATCATATTTTATGAATACCATCATGCTGTCCAGGTTCACCGCATTGCCATGATGCTGAGGGTATATCATCAGGGTGGCATTGCCCCCCTTGCCGCCTATAGGGCGAAAGGGTTCGTGCTGGCAGCCGGTAGCGGCCAGCAGTACAGGTATGGCTATAGATAGCAGATGGCGTGGTTTCATAGATGGTCCTTATTTGGCGGGTTCGGCAAAAAGTTTGCTGCTGATGAATGTACTGTCTGTGAGTGTCTTCAGGAAGCTCACAATATCTTTTTTGTCCTGGTCGGTCATATTTATACCACCTGCCACGGCGGCATCGGTGGTGGGCGATGCCGCTACGCCTGTGCGGTAGTGCTCCACTACATCTTCCAGTGTCTTTATGCGGCCATCGTGCATATAGGGCGCGGTAACGGCCACATCGCGCAGCGATGGTACTTTGAATTTGTACAGGTCGGCAGCATCGTGGGTTATGTGTGCACGGCCGCTATCGTTCACGCCTATCACGGGGCTCAGGCCATTGTTGCGGAAGGAGAAGTCGGAGAAAAGGGGCTCTTTGTGGCAGGTAGCGCAATTGCGGCGTACCAGTTCCAGTCCGCGCAGTTCTTGTTCGGTAAAGGTACCGCCTGCTTCCCCGCGCGAATATTTGTCATACTTCGAATCGTCCGATACCATAGTGCCCATGAACTGTGCCATGGCCTTGAATATGCGCTGCGAGTTCACCAGCTCATCGCCAAATGCCCTTATGAACATTTCTTTATAGTCTGCGGCCATCTTTACCCTCGTCACCACATCGGCCATAGGCAGATCCATCTCTACGGGGTTCTGTATGGGGTTTATCGGCTGGTTCTCCAGGTGGTTCACGCCGCCGTCCCAGAAGAAGGAGGTATGCCACGCCATATTGGCCAGGCCGGGCGAGTTGCGGATGCCTACCTTATTGGCTACGCCATGGCTCACATCGTGCCCCAGGTTGGCGAAAGAGGCGAACTGCTGGTGGCAACTCCCGCAGGAGATACTGCTATCGCGCGACAGCCGCACATCGTAGAATAGCTTGCGGCCCAGCACAAAGCCGTCGTAGGTGAGCTTGTTGCCATCAAAGGTATATGCAGGCTGTGGCCACCCCTTGGGAACGGTGAATGATACCAGTTGCCATGTGCCGGGGTCTATGGTCTCTTTTTTGCATCCTGCTATCCACACACTGGCCATTACCAGGGCACATATGCATATGGCTATCGCTTTTCTCATGCTGTAACTTATGTATACAAAGTTAGGCTATCAACAGATATACTTATAGTCCTGCGTAAGATACAGATAGCATATTCGCATAATTGTCCGCAAGGTCCTTGGCCTTTTGCCCGGCAGAGTTGATGGCATACAGGGCAGAGAAGTCGAACACCGTTGGGGCCTTGAACAGCCTTAGCACATCGGCATCTACATGCACATGGTTCTCGCCATTGTCATTTACCGTTATAGCGGTGGGCAGGGAGAGGGTCATCGTGCGCTGTGTGGCATATTGCCCGGCATAGCCCCCCGCATGGAACGATATGGTGCCCCCGGTGGCCGGCGACTTTGGCGAGCTGCCTTCCAGCTTCAGCATTATGTAGCCTGTGCTCCATGTCCAGAACATGTCCTTCACGGGGTCCAGCGCACCTGTCTGCGCGCCCGATACATTGCGGGTGCTGTCCACACCTATCGTCAGCGTTACGCTGGTATAGGTGTCGTATGGTACGTTGGACATCGTAAAGTTCATATTTGGCTTATCGGCCTGGTCCAGCAGGTGATAGCTTTCGGTCTCGGTATAGGTGCCTTTAGCGCCATTGAGCTTCACATTGCTGATGTAGTATTTGAACAGGCTCACCTTGAAAGTATCGCCATGCTCGTTCACATATGCTTTGTCGTTCAGCACCAGGTCGGCGGTACCCACCTTGTTGAAGAATTCCATCACTACCTTCCCGGTGCCGGTAGGGTCGGGGTCGGGCTGTGGCGGGTCTTTCTTCTCGCAAGAGGCAAGTGCCAGGCTGGCCATGGCCGCCAGTATCATTGTGCGTATAGCTCCTTTCATCTCTGTATGGCTTAGTTCTTTTGTCCTTGTTTGAATTTTTCGGCCAGCGTATACAGCCTCGCCGACAGGCCGGCCACCATCAGTATGGCCACGGCAGGCAGCATTTTCCAGATGGGGGCTGTGGTGCCGTTAGCGGCCACATCTTTCCATAGGGCCACTACTATCAGCGCTATGGCGGTAGCTATGGCCAGTGTAATGTCTGTTCTTTTCATGCTATGTGTCTTTTGTTCGTCTGTTTATTTTTCTTCTTTCTTGCACATGCCTGCTATCTCGTGGTAGGTATCGTGTACCACGTTCAGTTGTTTCATTACTGCGGTGCTTTGCTCATCGCGCACTATCAGGGCGTTCAGCTTGTCGGTCTCTTTTACTAGCTTTTTCACCATTTTGCGTACCGCCTCGTTGTCGTATTTCTCGGGCATGGGCGATATGTTTATCAGCTTGGCGTTCTGGAACAGCTCGTGCGAACGGCTCTTTATCGGTTTCAGATCGCCCTCCTCGGCAGGGTGAAAGGTCTCTGCCAGTATAGAGTTGAATGTTCTCATCTCGGGCCAGTCGTTGAACTTGGCCTGCCCGAAAGAGGTAGCTGTGATCAATAACGCAGCGGCGATAAATAAAAGTTTCTTTTTCATAATGCTTGAACTATGTAATGCTGCACTGCACATATCGTGCCGATATGTACTGGGCAATGCATTAATTATGGCTGGTACAATGCTAAAATTAAGCAAAGATCCGGTACGGGGCACCGGGTATTTGTTAAAAAAACGATAGTATGACCATTATCAGCCGCACCGGCAGGGTAGGGAACATGCATTGGATACACCCCTAAGGATATGGCATACTACACCTGCTTTAGTTTTGTATTTTTGCCGGTACACTCATGCAGGGGCCGATCGCCTGCTGTATTTTGCCTTCAAATAATATGGAATACGATTTCTCCAAGATAGAAAGACACTGGAAACAGTACTGGAACGATGAACAGATATACAAGGTATCGAACGATAGCGATAAGCCGAAGTGCTATGTGCTGGATATGTTCCCGTACCCAAGCGGAGCCGGGCTGCATGTGGGCCACCCGCTGGGCTATATAGCATCTGATATATATGCGCGATACAAGCGGCTGAGGGGTTACAATGTGCTGCACCCTATGGGGTACGATGCCTTTGGCCTGCCTGCCGAGCAGTATGCAATAGAAACAGGCCAGCACCCTGCCGATACCACTAAGAAGAACATAGACCGCTACCGCGAGCAACTGGATAATATAGGTTTCTGCTACGACTGGAGCCGCGAGGTACGCACCAGCGACCCTCAATATTATAAATGGACGCAATGGATATTCCTGCAGCTCTTCCATAGCTGGTATAACAGGAAGGAGCAAAAGGCACAGCCTATAGAGGCGCTCACAGCCATCTTTGAGCAGGAGGGAAATGTGAACCAACCCTGCCCCGGCGATGGTAAACTTGTATTTAACGCTGCAGAATGGACCGCTTTCGGTGAGAAAGAACGGCGTGATGCACTGATGAACTATCGTATTGCTTATCAGGGATATGCACAGGTCTGGTGGTGCGAAGCTTTAGGTACTGTACTGGCCAATGACGAGGTGGTGAACGGGGTATCGGAGCGTGGCGGGCATCCTGTAGAGCGAAAGAACATGCGCCAGTGGTTCCTGCGGATAACCGAGTATGCCGACCGCCTGCTGACCGGGCTGGACGACCTGGACTGGACCGAGGCCATGAAGGAGATGCAGCGCAACTGGATAGGAAAGAGCAGTGGGGCAGAGGTGAGGTTCGACCTCTCCCCGTCCCTCTCCAAAGGAGAGGGTGGTGGGCTGCAAGATCATGAGCATTCGCAGTTCACCTCCTCCCCTTTGGGGAGGTCGGGAGGGGCTGAAACAGAGTTTATAGAAAGCCCCACCCCGGCCCTCCCCGAGGGGGAGGGAGATGTTCTCCTTCGTGAAAAAGAGGGGTGGCAGACCGCAGATCATAAGGTTTATAACGATCTGAAACAGTTCAAGAAAGAGCTAAAGAACAACCCTACCGAAGCAGAAGATATGTTGTGGCAGTATTTAAGAAAAGAAGGGCTTGATGTCAAATTTCGCAGGCAACATATCATTGGTAAGTTCATTGCAGATTTTGTATGCCTTACCCATAATTTGATAGTTGAGGTGGATGGCGGTATACATAAAGAGCAGACGATAGAGGACAGAGCGAGAACTGAAAATTTGAACGAACGAGGTTTCTCGCTCATTCGGTTCTCAAATGAAGAAGTACTTACAAGCATAGACTCAGTTCTTGAGAAAATAAAAGGCCAACTTTCCGAACAGCTCATCTCCTCCCCGAAGGGGAGGTCGGGAGGGACTTCTGCACATCCTTCGGAGAGGGTTGGAGAGAGGTTTTTGTCGGTCTTCACCACCCGTCCCGACACCATCTTCGGCGTGGACTTTATGGTGCTGGCACCTGAGCACGAACTGGTAGATAGCATTACCATTCCCGCCCAGCGCGAAGCCATAGACACCTACAGGCAATATGTAAAGAGCCGGTCGGAACGTGAACGAATGAGTGAAGTAAAGCAGGTAACAGGATGTTTTACAGGTGCTTATGCTATACATCCTCTCTCTGGTAAAGATATCCCCATTTGGATATCTGAATATGTACTGGCGGGTTATGGTACGGGTGCTATAATGGCTGTACCCAGCGGCGACGACCGTGACCATGCCTTTGCGCGATACTTTAACATACCCATCACTAACATTTTTGGCGACAGCTATACCGGCGAGGCGGCCTATACCGAAAAGACGGGTACCCTGCACAATAGCGACTTTGTGACCGGCATGACCATAGCCGATGGTGCTGAGGCAGTGATAGCCACATTGGAGAAAATGGGCACAGGCAGCCGTCGTATCAACTACCGCCTGCGCGATGCGGGCTTCAGCCGCCAGCGCTACTGGGGCGAGCCTTTTCCCATAGTATATGTGAACGATGTGCCATATGGCACCGATGAGATAGCAGACCCGGCAATAAATACACTGCCTGTAGAGCTACCCCATGTAAAAAGCTACAGCCCCGGCCCCGAAGGTCAGGGCCCTTTAGCCAATATACCCGAATGGGTAAGGGTGAACACTCAAGGCTACGACACACCTCCCTCTCCTTTGGAGAGGGTCGGGGAGAGGCCCGAGGCACTTCGCGAGACCAATACCATGCCCGGCTATGCAGGCAGTAGCTGGTACTTCCTGCGGTATATGGACCCGCACAACGATACCGAATTTGCCAGCCGCAAGGCCATGGACTACTGGCAGCAGGTAGACCTGTATATAGGTGGTACCGAGCATGCCGTAGGCCACCTGCTCTACAGCCGTATGTGGACAAAAACTCTCCACGACCTAGGCTACATAGGTTTCGACGAACCCTTCAAGAAGCTGATGAACCAGGGGATGATACAGGGGGGCTCGAGGTTTGCTTACCGTGTGAACGGTTCCAATAAGTTCGTATCTGCGGGGTTAAGGAAACAATATGATGTTACACCACTGCGTGTAGATGTGAATTTCGTAGATGGGGTAGAGATGGACATCGAAGCCTTCAAAAAATGGCGACCTGAATATGCCGATGCTGAATTTATACTGGAGGACGGCAAATATATCTGCGGAGCAGAAGTGGAAAAAATGTCCAAATCGAAGTACAATGTCGTTAACCCCGATGATATTGTAAGGCAGTATGGCGCAGATACCTTCCGTATGTACGAGATGTTCCTGGGCCCGCTGGATGCCAGCAAGCCATGGGACACCAAGGGCATAGAGGGGGTACACCGCTTCCTGAAAAAGCTGTGGCGCCTCTATGCCGATGAGCAGAAGGGCTGGGTGGTGACCGACGAGGCACCCACGGCCGACGAGCTGCGGTCGCTGCACAAGACCATCAAAAAGGTGAGTGAGGATATAGAGCGTTTCTCTTTCAATACCTCTGTGAGCCAGTTCATGATATGTGTGAACGAGCTTTCGGCCCTAGGCTGCCGCAAGCGTGCCGTATTGGAACCACTTGCGATTATACTGGCGCCCTTTGCGCCCCACATAGCCGAGGAGCTGTGGCAGAACGCCCTTGGCAACAAGGGTACCGTACTGGATGCCGCCTTCTCGCAGCATGATGATAGCCTGATAGCCGAAAGCAGCATCAACTATGCCATATCGGTAAATGGGAAGAAGCGTGCCGAGTTGGCCTTCGCTGCCGATGCCGGGCAGGCCGAGGTAGAGCAGGCCGTACTGGCCGACCCTACCGTGCTGAAATGGCTGGAGGGCAAAGAGCCTAAGAAGATAATATTCGTAAAAGGTAAAATGGTGAACGTGGTGGTATAGCCAGCCACGCTCCCGGCATATATATGAGCCAGCAGAAGACACCCCTTGTCAGCATATTCGTTATCACCTACAGGCACGAGCGTTTCATAGCGCAGTGCCTGGACAGCCTTGTAGGCCAGGTCACCAATTTCGACTTCCGGGTAGTGCTGGGCGAGGACTGTAGTCCCGATGGTACCCGTGCCATATGCGAGGAATATGCCGCCCGCTACCCGCACATCATAGACCTGCTGCCCGCCACCGAGAACCTGGGCGCAGTGCGCAATGGCATGCGTACCCTGAAGGCCTGTACCGGCAAGTACATAGCCATGTGCGAGGGTGATGACTATTGGTGCGATATGCACAAGCTGCAAAAACAGGTAGACCTGCTGGAGGCCGATCCATCGGTAAGCCTCTGTTTCTCCTCCGTTCACATACAGGACGATATAGGCTGGAACAAACCCTATGATCACTACTTTACCGTGCTGGATACCGATACCGTCACTATAGAAGATGTTATCCGTACCGACCGCAATATCATACCCACACCTACTATACTCTTTCGTCGCAGTGTGCTGCCGCCGCAGCCATACCCTCCCTTTTTCGAGTATGCGTTGATGGGCGATATTCCCATACAGCTCTTTGCCACACACAGTGGGGTAGCAAAGGCCATTCCCGGCCCGCTGGCCGTATACCGCGATCACGAAGGCGGCAAGACCAAGACCCGTGATGTGGTGCGGAAAGGCGAGGAGGCGCTGCTGGCCCTGCTCAATGGCTTCAACGAATATACAGGTCATAAGTACGATAAGGCCCTCAACCGCAAGTACCACGAAATGGCAAAGACCGACCTCATATTCGGCTCGCGCGAGCTAAGGGGTATGGCCCGCTTCAGGAATTATCTGCGGTACTTTCCCCAATACCTGAAATATGCCGAAAAAGTGAACCTGCGCGAGGTGGTCTACTATCACATACTGCTGTTCGCCCCCGGCCTGCTGCGCCTGGCGGGCAAAAAATAAGGCCGCTCCATCCAGAGCAGCCTTTTTAGGTCATTTTTTAGCCGTAGTTTATTCTACAGTGAATTTACCTGTTACAATGCCATTTGCACCGCTTAGGTGGTACATGTACACGCCCGGGGCAAAGGTGCCTTTGCTTATCGCTATGTCCATAGCGCCGTTCAGGGGTGCATCATAGGCTTTACGGCCCATCATGTCATAGATGGCTATGCTGTGAAATTTTCCTTCGGCTGGTACTGCCAGGTGGCTGGTGCCGGTCACGGGGTTGGGCATTATGGCTACTGCAGGTATGTTCATCTTTACGCTGGCGGCAGATACCGAGCTTTCGCAGTCTACCGATGCGTATACGGGGTTCTTGTATTCCTGTACGCTGTTCTTTGTAAGGCATACTGTATTAGTGCCACAATCGCATGTAGGCTGCATCATGGGCGATCCCAGCAGGCCACCCAGGCTGCTGTTGCCTATACCATCTATCCATGAGCCTATGGGCCATGCATTGGTAGATGAGAACTGCCTGAAGTTGATGCGCTTGTGCGACACACTGCCTATCATTACCGTTTCTATGCTGTGTACCACACCGTTCTTCGTGCCGGTGGCGGGGTCGGTTATGGTATCGCCTACCGCTACATTGAAGTCATATATCAGTTTTTCTGCCGATGCCGATGCACCCATATAGTACACCTTGCCTGCGTCTTCGCGCAGGCCGCCTATGTATTCGCTTTCATCCAGTACCGCATCGTTGGTAGAGCGGTATACTTTGTGATAGGTAACACCGCCTATCACCACATCGCTGCTTTTAAGACCGATGATAGCGTAGGAGGGAGCGGCCTCGCCCTGTCCATGGCGCTCTGTCCATGTGGCGTTGGCCGATGGGAATGCGATCTGTGCCTGTGCGGCCGCTATTCCCGAAAGTAATGCGATAAGAGTAAAGGTTTTTCTCATTGTACAATGTGTTTGGTTTAAAGTGATACCTGTGATGTAGCAATTTCCGTACCAAAATAAAAAAGAACGGCCATAATATGTTCTGCTCATTTAAAAACAGACCACATATGACGATCGGATGAAAGAGACCATATCGCATATGGCAGAACTGTTTTGGTTTTCCGTTGCTTTTGAACCGAAAATTGATTAAGTTTGATACGCTTGCTCTACCCTCGCTATGATGCGCTCGTCGCATATCTGGCTTAACTTTGTAATGACAGACCATTTATGTACAGGATACTGATAGTTGACGATGATAATGATATACGGACCTTGCTTACCCGGTTCCTGTCCAAGAACAATTATGAGACCGATAATGTGCGCAGTGGCGCTACCGCTATAGCGTGGATGCGCGATAACACGCCCGACCTCGTATTGTGCGATTTCAGGCTGGAAGATATGACAGCTACCGAGCTGCTCCCCAGCATAAGGGAGATGCACCCCAATGCCGCCGTGATAGTTATAACCGGCTACAGCGATGTAAAGGACGCCGTAGAAGTGATAAAGCTGGGTGCCCACGACTATGTGACAAAACCGCTCTTCCCCGATGAGATACTGGTGACCATACGGCAGGCGCTGGCCGTGGCCAATAACCATACCGAACCGGTGACAGAGGGCAAGCCCACACGCCAGGCAGCCGCTAAAGGTTTTATAGACAACGCCTTCCTCACAGGCAACAGTGCCCAGTTCGGCACCATTATGAAGCAGGTAGACCTTGTGGCGCCCACCAATTTCAGCGTTATCATATATGGCGAAAGCGGCAGCGGCAAGGAAGTGATAGCCCGGCAGATACACCTCAAAAGCACCCGTGCCGATAAGCCTTTCATAGCCATAGACTGCGGTGCGCTCTCGCGCGAGCTGGCCGGCAGCGAGCTCTTCGGGCACGAGAAGGGGGCCTTTACCGGCGCCATAGCCCGCAAGACAGGCAGCCTGGAACTGGCCGATACCGGCACCATCTTCCTCGATGAGATAGGCAACCTTTCATACGACATACAGGTATCGCTGCTGCGCGTGGTGCAGGAGCGGAAGATAAGGCGCGTAGGCGGTACCAAGGATATAGATATAGATGTACGCATCATAATAGCCAGCAACGAACGCCTGTGGGACCTGGCGCGTGCGGGCAAGTTCAGGGAGGATCTTTATCACCGTTTCAACGAGTTCAGCATAGACGTGCCGCCCCTGCGCGACAGGAAGAAGGACATCATGCTCTTTGCGCATTACTTTCTGCAGCTTACCAATACAGAGCTGTGCAAAGATGTGCAGGGCTTCGAGCCCGAGGTGAAGGATATACTGGAGAACTATGTGTGGTATGGCAACCTCAGGGAGCTGAAGAATGTGATAAAGCGTGCCACACTGCTTTCGGAGGGGTCGCTGATAGGCGTGCGCTCACTGCCGTTCGAGATAGCCAATTATTCGCGCCTGCAGTTCGATCACCAGGCATCGGCAGATAGTACCGTGGCCCAGGAGCGGGCGCTGGGGTCGGGCTCGTTCGCCGGCAAGCTGAAGGCCGCCAATATAGATGCAGAGTATAACGTGATACTGGAAGCCCTTAAAAAGGCAGGGTACAACAAAAGCAAGGCCGCGCGGCTGCTGAATGTGGACCGCAAGACCTTGTACAACAAGATGAAGCAATTCAAGGAGTTCGATCAATAGCGGAAGAAACGAATGGATATCACTAGACACAACACTATCACTTATACCGAAAGAAACATGGAAGGAACCCTTGCGGAACGTATTGCTATGGGAGGTCCCGGTATCACCATGGTCATTGGCGCAGAGGATCACAATATTCTCTTTGCCAATAAGCTGTTCAGCACACACTTGGGTTATGATGTGGCCGAGGCCAGGGGAATGAACTTCTTCGATCTGCTGGACCCTTACGAGTGCGATAGGCTATACCGCCAGCTGGCAGCCATAGGTGGCGACCTTCAGCTCACACAGGACTTTGTGGTATACCGCCTGCGCACAAGCAGCGGAGAAATGAAGCCCTTCTATGTATATGTATCGGGCGCCGATGTATATGGCACCGGTACCCTGAGCGGCTACCAGTTCTTCATGATACCCGACAGGAACGGCTGGAACATGCCATATACCTCTGCCGATACCAAGGCGCTCTTCCTTCGCCACTTCGAGGCAGAGGGATACGGTACCTTCGAATGGATAATGGATGTGGATAAGGTGTTCTGGTCGTCAGGTGTATACCGCATATACGAGGTAGACCCCGATGTGCGCGATATAACGCACAATTTCGTGCGCCGCTTCGTACATCCACAGGACAGGGAGCGGGTGATAGGAGTAACGCGCGATGCAATGGGCGAGTATAAGGATGTGGATATAGAGTTCCGCATCATTACCGCACGCAATACCATAAAGATAATACACAGCCTGGGCCGTATAATAAAGGACAGCGACGGCAAGCCGGTAAAATATATAGGCAGTGTGCGCGATGTGAGTGGCCAGCGAGCCATAGAAGAGCACCTGAAAAGTAAAATGGAAGAGTTGCGCCGGTCGAACAGCGAGCTGGAGGATTTTGCCTATGCCGCCAGCCACGACCTGCAGGAGCCGCTGCGCAAGATCACCACCTTTGGCGACCGCCTGCTGGAGAAATATAAGGATGTGCTTGCCGGCGAAGGCGAAATGTACCTTTCGCGCATGAACGCATCGGCCGAGAATATGCGCCTGCTCATAAACGGCCTGCTCGATTTTTCGCGCATCACACAGACACAGGCCCCCTTTGCACAGGTGAGCCTGAGCCTGGTGATAAAACAGGTAATGACCGACCTGGAGCTGAAGATAGAGGAAACAGGTACAGTAATAGAATTCGGCGTATTGCCTGTGGTAGATGCCGTGGCCACGCATATGAAGCAACTGTTCACCAACCTTATCAGCAATGCCATGAAGTTCCAGAAGCCCGGTGTGCCGCCCGTCATCAGGATAAGCTCGCAGCCACTAGATGAGGATGAGCTGCAGCTACAAGGCCTGCCTGCGCGAAAGAACTACCACAAGGTCACCGTTGTGGACAATGGTATCGGTTTCGAGGCCCAGTATGCCAATCGCATATTCCAGGTGTTCCAGCGGCTGCATGGCAAGTCGGAATATCCCGGGTCGGGCGTGGGGCTGGCCATATGCAAGAAGATAATGGAACACCACAAGGGTGTGATATATGCCGAGAGCAGCAAGGGTACAGGTGCCAGATTCATCATCATCATCCCCGACAGGCAATAGAAGATACTTATGCTATAAAGCCGAGGAGGGCTGTCATTTGCAAATGACAGCCCTCCTTCATTATTTGGTATAGCGTACTATTCTTAGTGCAGGTCCATGGCGCCCAGGTAGCGTTCGGCATCCAGTGCGGCCATACAGCCGGTACCTGCCGCGCTCACTGCCTGGCGGTATATCTTGTCCTGCACATCGCCGCAGGCAAAAACACCCTCCAGGTTGGTGCGGGTGCTGCCGGGCTGTGTTATGAGGTAGCCCTGCTCGTCCATGTCCAGTATACCTTTGAACAGCGATGAGTTGGGCTCATGGCCTATAGCCACAAAGAAGGCCTTCACAGGTATCACCTGCTCTTCGTTGGTCATATTGTTGCGTACGCGCACACTGTCTACTTTATGTTCGCCCATTACCTCTACAGTATCGGTGTTCCAGTATACCTGTATATTCTCGGTCTTCAGTACGCGTGCTTGCATCACCTTGCTGGCGCGCATCTCGTGGCGGCGTACCAGCATGTGTACCTTGCTGCACAGCTTAGACAGGTATAGGGCCTCTTCGCAGGCAGTATCGCCGGCGCCTACTATCATCACTTCCTGTCCTTTGAAGAAGAAACCGTCGCATACCGCGCAGGCCGATACGCCATGTCCGTTCAGCCGCTGTTCCGACTCCAGGCCCAGCCACTTGGCGGATGCGCCTGTGGCTATTATCACGGCATCGGCCTCTATCCATTTCTCCTCGTCTATCTCTACCCTGTACGGGCGTGTCGAAAAGTCTACCTTGGTGGCCATGCCCCAGCGTATATCTGCGCCCATGCGCTGTGCCTGCTGCTCGAAATCTACCATCATTTGCGGGCCCATCACACCATTGGGATAGCCGGGATAGTTCTCTACTTCTGTGGTTATGGTCAGTTGCCCGCCGGGCTGCATGCCCTGGTACAGTACGGGCTTCAGGTTGGCACGCGATGCATATATGGCCGCGGTATAGCCTGCCGGGCCCGAGCCTATGATAAGGCAATGTACTTTTTCTGTCTCGTTCATATCGTTATGGTATAATGCTCCGCATTCACCGAATGTGCGGATGTGGGGGTTAAAGATGCGAAATTTTCAGCAATTCCTGCCTTGAGGCCACTACTAGTGGGGTACCCTGGCCCTTTTGTAATAGGTGCCATAGCCTGCCCATACGCCCAGTGCGCCGTTGGTAAGGTTGGTAGTGGGGTTTATGGGCGATGCGAAGGGGTTGCCTACTGAGCCCTTGGCAAAATCAAGCGTGTTCCAGAAGTTGTAAACGGCCTTGTCCACAGCGCACCACTTGAGCGATACACTGTCGCCCGGGAAGAAATAGATGAGCGAATCGCGGTTCCTGTTGTCGGTGCCATCGTTCTGGTAGCCTGCGGCCAGTCCTATCTTGCTTATCTTTTTACCGTTTATTATCTCATCGCTGAAGTTGGATGAGTAGAAGAAACCCTCATTATTACGATCGGTATAGCAGCGTACATAGTCGCCCAGGGTATCGGGGTCGGTATAGTTCACAAATAGCTGGCGCGCGCTGTCGGGTGTGTTCTCCCCGGCAAATTCCGGTACATCGAACCACATAGAATCCACGCCCTGCGGTACCGGTATCTTGGTACGGGCAGTATAGGTCTTGCCATTATGGTCTATGGTAAGGGTATATATCTTGTTCTCCTGGCCGAACATGGTATCGGCGCCCAGGAAATCTATAGTGTAGAAACTGAACTTATACCCGCTGCTGTCTATGGTATACTCTTTCAGGGTCACCGTTCTGCTACCGTCCGATACTTTTACCACGGCATCGTGCACAAAGGTATTCTGCAGTGTGCCCAGGTCTATCTTAGAGAAGAAACCCATGGTGGTGGTGAGCAGTACGAATGGCGGCTCGTCCGTTTCTATCTGCCCCTGTACCACCAGGCTGGGTGGTACGCTTGCCAGGTTTATGTGTACTTCCTTCTCGCACGATGCCAGCATCAGTACTATAAAGGACATGAGGATAAGGGATAAGGGTCTTTTGTGTGTGCGTAGGTTGCGTTCCATATATCGTTTATCGGTTCGTTCAGTTCAGGTAATTGCCGTCCGGGGTGTACATCACCGGTTGCAGCTTGTGGTGTTTTTCAAAATGTTCGTACCCGTTTTTCAGGTTCCACCAGAATTGTTGTTTGCCCACATTGCCGGCCACTTCTTTTTGCAGGTAGCTCATGCCGCTCTTGTTCATGTGGGTGGGGTAGATGTGCACGGGTATATACTGCTGCCCGTTCAGCCGGGTGTTCAGGCACAGGGTATATATTTCGCGTATGCCCTCGTCTTCCATAGGCAGGCAGCCTACCGTAAGGCAGCCGCCATGTATGTATATATCGCCGCCGGGGTTGCTTTTGCCCTGCAGCAGGTCGCTATAGTTGGGGTAGCTCAGGTGCAGCGACAGGTGGTAGTCGCTGTTCGGGTTGAACTCGTCTATGAAGTAATACCCCTCCGGTACCTGTCTGTCCCCCTGTTTGCGTTTGGGGCCCAGCGCGCCCGATATGGCACATATGCGGTAGGTCTTCACATGCCTGTATTCGTCGGTGGCATTGTCGCGCGCCCATAGTTCCAGCTCGTTCTGCAGTTTGAAGGCCCGCAGGTATATATCGGTAGCGGGCCACTTGAGGCCATGCGTGGTAAAAAGGTCGCGGAGCGGGTCGTTGTATTTTGCCCATGCTTTTACCACCCTGTCGGCCGATAGCTGGCCGGCCTTGAAGTCGGCGCCGGCCTGCGCCCTGCACGAATACGAAGCTATGCACATAGCAGCGCACAACACAGCATTCAACAGGCGTCCGACCATCATAGGGAACCGACTTTTTTAGGAGTGCCGCAAAGGTAAGCCAACTATGTTAAATGTTTTCTTAAAACGAGTGGACCTGTACTCAGTGCATTACATCTACCACCCGGTAGCTGATGCCATTGCCCACCATTACGCGGGCAGTGCCGGTGGGCAGGCGCTGCAGGTAGCTGCCCAGGTCGTTGGTGTCGGGTACGGCATATATGGGCAGCATGTCAGCGGCATCGTAGGCGGG
Source organism: Nemorincola caseinilytica (assembly GCF_039540515.1). Lineage (NCBI taxonomy): Bacteria > Pseudomonadati > Bacteroidota > Chitinophagia > Chitinophagales > Chitinophagaceae > Nemorincola > Nemorincola caseinilytica. The sequence continues at coordinate 298,772 of NZ_BAABFA010000004.1, forward strand.
CCATGTCATCAGCACCCAGTCGCCAGGTATGGGTGTGCGCCACGGCAGGTTCTCGGTACCATTGTAGGGGTATGCCACTTCGGGTGTTACCAATATGGGAAGGTGCTGCCCGGTAGCCATTTGCAACGCCTTTTCCGATGCCCTGTAGGTCTCCATGCGCTGCGCATATTTTCCATCTGTAAAACACGCAGCTATGGTAGAATAGATATTGCCTGTGAGCCCGGCCAGCAGCAGGTAGGCCAGTATATCGGGCCACAGTTTTTTCCGGGCCTTTGTGCGCAGCGCCTGCAGCAATGCTATAAGCAGTACCGATAGTGCCGGTACGCCAAAGGCATTGAGCCTGGGCTCGCCCAGCGGTAGCCTGCCTGCCTGGTTCAGGGTCACCACCAGCAGCACTACCAGCAGGGCATAAAGCAGTATGCTGTTCTCTACGGTCACGTCGCGCTTGCGTATGGCCTTTGCTACCCTGAATATGGCCCAACCCAATGCCCCGGTACAGGCCAGCCCGAACAGCCACCAGAACAGCAGCCCCGAACCCGCCTGTGCCAGGAAGTGGAACATCCTTTCTGCAAAGGGCGTACGGCCACCCGGCATCAGGTGCCGCCAGTAGTTCTGCATATCGCCGTCGGCAGACAGGTGAGCGGCATCTACCAAGTAGAACACCGTAATGCTGAACGTACACAGGCAGAGCGGTATCCATTGCATCACTATGGTCCTCATCTTGCCGTTGCCGGTACCATTGTTCCAGGTAGCTATATTGTGCAGCAGTACCACGCCATATACCGGGGCTATAACTATAGCATAGGTATAGCTGAAGAACGGACACAACAACATAGCCATGCAGAACAGTGCATAACCGGCGGCCTTTAGTGGGCGGTCGCCAAGGCGCAGCAGGTAGTGCAACTGCCATAGGGCGGCAGCGCTCAGCAGCAGCTCCATAGAGTATTGTTTTACCTCTACGAAATACTCGGTAAAGGTGCTGCACGATATCAGCATCATCACCATCAGGTAACGGTAGGGCTCCCGGGGCCCGTATATACGCCTTGCGGTATCATATATACACCATATGGCGGCCAGCCCGGCCAGGTAGGGTATAAGCCGCAGCGAGGTATAGCTATATCCACATGCCGATGTGAACAGCTTCAGCAGAAACAGGTACACACGGGGGAACTGCTGCATAAAAGCCAGCTTGCCCCATATGGCCGTGGCCGAAAGGAATTTCAGGTTGTAAATGATACGCCATTCATCTATCCAGAACGGGCGTATCTGTGCTACCACAGATGCCATGCCCCATGCGGCCATTACCAGTAGGGTAATGAGCACGACGGCCCGAAGGGCTTTTTCCGGTCGTCCGTTTTCTGGTAACATTAAATTATTTAGCAAGTATGCGCCGGCAAGAAAGGCGCTACAGGCCCAAGATAATAGAAATATATGATAAGGGCAATAAAAAAGGCCGTCTTTGCAGAACGGCCTTTGAAAGTATCATTGAGGATGGCTGCTATTGCAGGAACCTGTAACCTACTGTGAACTGCAGCGAATGATTGTGCCATTCGGCAGAGGGTAGGGTATTGTTGATGTTCACAAGGCCCCACAGACCACGGGCGCCCACATGCAAGTTCAGCGGAAGGTCTATCTCGATACCTGCGGCCGCTGCCACATCGGCATTGGTGAAATCGTTCTTCACCTCGTTCCTGTCGCCGCGCACGGCCGATACCAGGAACGATATCTCAGGGCCTGCCACAAATTTCAGCCTGTCCAGTACGGGTATCTGGCGGAATGGCCTGCAGGTGAGCAGTATGGGGAAGTCCACATTCCACGTCCTGAGGTGCAGGTAGGCCGCATGTTTTACATAATAGCGGCATGTTTTACCTATACCTTCCAGCTGCACACCGAATACGCCCCTCTCCATATTGAAGTAGATACCTGCCATTGCGCCCGGCTTTATCCAGTTGTCGAAAAGTTTGCGGCTATCCTGCATGTACTGCATATTGGCCCCTACTTTTATACCCATACCAAAGTTCGGCTCTTTGGGAGCATGCCTCCTGTGGCGGTCTCTTTTCCTGCTATCGGGCTTCAGTTTTCCAGAACTGCTGCTTTGCGCATAGCTGCTATTGGCCACTGCAAGTACAGCAAAACATATAGCAAGCGTCAATATTCGTTTCATAGGCAGTATCTTTATGCAAATATAAGTGTGAGTATGGTTCGATGGTGTTTTCGGCATTACATTATATTATAGGACAGAGACAGTTGCAATGCCACCGAAGACCATGTGCGTGGTACCAGGTAATAGGTGCTGTTGTTCACATCTGTCACGCCTATTACGGCGCGTGCACCTGCTTTCAGCTTTTTGCGGCGTGTAAGGGCATATTCTGCACCGGCTACCACGGCAAAGTCTGTTTTGGTCAGCATTTCGCTATTGCCATATACCTTGGTATAGGCATCGTTCTTGTCGGTAAGCGACAGCAGGTAGCCGAATTGTGGTCCGCCCAGCAGTTGCAGGTTCTCGTTCAGCTGGTATTCCAGCAGCAGGGGCACGTTCAGGTATATGGCCTGCAGCGATGCTTTGGTTTCCGTATCTATACCGGGTGTAGGTATCACATAGGCCGATGCCGGATATTTGGTAGTATGAGTGACCATAGTGCCCAGGGCTTCCAGCCGTACGCCGAAACGGCCTATGTTCTTCCATACATATATACCTGCCAGTGGCCCGGGGCTGGTGCGTATAGGCGCCGATGACAGGTGCATGAAACTACCTCCTACCTTCACGCCCATGTTCACTATAGGCTCCCTGAAGCCCATTACCTGCCCGTTCGCTACGCCCTGCAGCAGCAGTAGCGATACGAATGCGGCAAAAAAATATTTCTTCATATCCAGCATTTATTGATCCGGGGTGGCAAAGGTAAACGATATATAGCCTTTGCCGGTCTTGTTTAAAGAATGTTCTCTGTTATTATTGTATGAGGAGATCGTATCGCGTATCAATCCACGAACCTGTAACCTACATAGAATTGTGCCCCGGTAGTGGTCCATGTTCCCGGCCTGCTTGTATCATTGATATCTGTGATGCCTTTTATGAACCTTGCACCTGCTATGAGGCGCAGCGGCAGTATACCTTCTGCGCCTATTACAAAAGATGCCTCCTGCGAGGAGAAGAACCTGCTCACATCTTTGCCCGACCTATCCTGTACCCGGGGGAACAGGGAGCCCTGGCCACCTACCAGTATCGCCAGTTCTTTAATGGGGCGAAATTCGAACAGAACGGGTATGTCCAGGTTCACGATGTTCACTTCGGTGCCATAGGTATCGTGGCTGTACTTTATAGAGCGGCCGTTGGCTTCCACCCTGCCGCCGAACATATTGCGGTGTACACTGAAGCAGAGACCTGCAAGCGGCCCGGTATTATATGTCTTGTTCCACAGTGTATTGCCCGACAGGTACTGTGCCTGCAGCCCTACCTTCACACTCATTGTGACCTTGGGAAGTATATCGTTCGTATTATAGGTACGAAGTTCCCTGCCCTCGGCGCGCCAATGCCCGCAAAGAGCCACCATACAGGTCACAAATGATATGATCCGCTTCATATTGGGGTGTTTTTGCAAATATAATCGTAAAGCAGGGCATAGCAAAAGAACGCTATTCACCTGCTGTTAATATCTATGCTGCCGGCTCAGGTGCCTTGTCTACCTGCTGTAGTTAGGCGCTTCCTTGGTTATCACTATATCGTGCGGGTGGCTTTCTGCCATGCTGGCAGGGGTGATGCGCACGAACTGCGATGCGTTTTGCAGCGTAGCTATATCCTTTGCCCCACAGTAGCCCATACCTGCACGCAGGCCACCTACGAACTGCTGCACTACTTCATTAAGCTGACCCTTGTAGGGTACACGGCCTACTATACCTTCCGGAACCAGTTTCTTTATATCGGCCTCCATATCCTGGAAGTAACGGTCCTTAGAGCCCTCCTGCATGGCCTCTACAGAGCCCATACCGCGGTACGATTTGAATTTGCGGCCCTCATATATGATGGTCTCGCCGGGGCTTTCCTCGGTACCTGCGAATATAGAGCCTGCCATGATGCACGATGCGCCTGCGGCTATGGCCTTCACCATATCGCCGGTATAGCGTATACCGCCATCGGCTATCACGGGTATGCCTGTCTTTTTCAGGGCTTCGGCAGCTTCCATAATGGCCGTAAGCTGGGGGGCGCCTGCGCCTGTCACTACACGCGTAGTGCATATCGAACCCGGGCCTACGCCTATCTTCACGGCATCGGCGCCTGCGGCGGCAAGCGCCTTGGCGCCTGCCGCCGTGGCCACATTGCCCGCTATCACCGGCAGTGTCTTGAAGTTCTTCTTCACGTTCTTCACGGCATCTATTACCCCTTTAGAGTGGCCGTGAGCGCTATCCAGGGTTATGATGTCCACACCGGCCTGGCGCAGTGCATCCACACGGTCCAGTATATCGGCGGTAATGCCTATGGCCGCGCCCGCCAGCAGGCGGCCCATAGAGTCTTTGCTGGCATTGGGGTAGCTCTTCAGTTGTATGGTGTCGCGGAAGGTGATGAGCCCTATCAGCTTGCCTTTTTTATCTACTATAGGCAGTTTCTCTATTTTGTGCTGCTCCAGTATGCGCTCGGCCTTTTGCATGTCTGTGCCTATGGGAGCGGTCACCAGGCGTTCTTTGGTCATCACCTCGTTTACCTTCTTCTTGTTGTTCTTCTCAAAACGCAGGTCGCGGTTGGTGAGCATGCCTACCAGCAGGTAGTTGTCGTCTACTATAGGTATACCGCCTATGCGGTTCTCTCTCATTATTTTCAGGGCGTCGCCTACAGTGGCGTCGGGTTTCAGGGTTATGGGGTCCATTATCAGGCCGTTCTCAGAGCGCTTTACTTTGCGCACCTGCTCTGCCTGGCGTTCTATGCTCATGTTCTTGTGCAGAATGCCTATACCGCCCTCGCGCGATAGCGCTATGGCCAGCGGGGCCTCTGTTACGGTGTCCATAGCTGCCGATACCATGGGTATGTTCAGCTTTATGTCTTTTGTGATGTTGGTGACTATGCTTACTTCTCTTGGGAGGACCTCTGAGTAAGCCGGCATAAGAAGGACGTCATCGAACGTGAGGCCTTCGCCGTAGAACTTGGATCTTGTTGCCATGTGCAAAGATAACTGCATTTATGAAATACACAAAACCATGAGGCGAAATGCTTATCGTTTTTGTAAATGATACCATAGAGAAGCTTGTGCAGTACACCCATCAAATGCTATGGCCCCAACGGGGTGATAATTTGCCTGCACATCTCTTACTATCAACATATTGTTTATCTTAGCCACTTCGTGTCAAACAGCACAACATGGGTATATTCACAAAAAAACCGATCGGGCAACTGATCAACGATTCTTCTGATGGTGAGAAAAGCCTGAAGCGCACCCTGGGCGCAGGCAATCTTGTGGCATTGGGCATAGGCGCCATCATAGGCGCCGGTCTCTTTGTGCGCACGGCCGCTGCCGCTGCCAACAATGCGGGTCCCTCCGTTACCATCGGGTTCATCGTTGCGGCCATAGGCTGCGCCTTTGCCGGTCTGTGTTATGCCGAGTTCGCCTCTATGATACCTATAGCAGGTAGCGCCTATACCTATTCGTATGCCACTATGGGCGAGCTCATAGCCTGGATAATAGGGTGGGACCTGGTGCTGGAATACGCAGTTGGCGCCGCCACAGTGGGCATAGCCTGGAGCGAGTACCTGAACAAATTATTAGAGATATTCGGCTGGCATATACCGTACGAATGGTCCCATTCGCCGTTCGAGGTCTGCGATGGCAGCGGGGCCTTTGCCACCCAGGCAGGCGTGCATGGCATCATGAATGTGCCTGCGCTCTTCATCATCCTCATGCTCACCATGCTGCTTATAAAGGGCACCAAAGAGTCGGCCTTTGTGAATGGCCTTATAGTTATATCAAAGGTGGCCATAGTGGTGCTTTTCATAGTGCTGGGCTGGGGCTATATGAACCCCGAGAACCATGCCAAATACATTCCGGAAGTTACTAAGTATGTAGATACACAGGGCGTATCGCACAACTATGGTGGCATATGGGGCATACTGGGCGCTGCCGGGGTAGTGTTCTTTGCCTTCATAGGATTCGATGCCGTATCTACCGCCGCGCAGGAGGCCAAGAACCCCAAGAAAGATATGCCTATAGGCATATTGGGTTCGCTGGTGGTATGTACCATATTGTATATACTATTTGCCCATGTGCTCACAGGCGTAGCCAATGTGAACGATTTCCGTACACAGGGCAAAGAGGCGTCGGTGGTCTATGCCATCAAGACCTATATGGCAGGCTATGGCTGGCTGGCCAACCTGGTGACGGTGGCCATCCTCTTCGGGTTCTCATCGGTGATACTGGTGATGCTCATGGGACAGTCGCGTGTGTTCTACTCTATGAGCCGCGATGGCCTGGTGCCCAAGATATTCTCCGACCTTCACCCAAAATTCCATACCCCTTACAAATCCAACTGGATATTCTTTGTGCTGGTGGGCGCCTTTGCGGCCTTTGTGCCCGGCGACATAGTGGGCGATATGACCAGCATAGGCACCCTTTTTGCCTTCATACTGGTATGCGCCGGTGTATGGATACTGCGCCGTACCGACCCCGATCTGCCCCGCCAGTTCAAGGTGCCTATGGTGCCGGTGGTATCTATACTGGGCATAGCGGTATGTACCGCTATGATACTGGGCCTCGGCTGGACCAACTGGGCGCGCCTGGGCGGCTGGCTGGTGCTGGGCCTCCTCATCTATTTCGGCTACAGCAAGAAGAACAGCAAGCTGAAGTAAAGAGATATTTCCCACTTTGCAGGATGCCCTGATATTTCCATCCTATGCATGTTTTACTTTGCATGAAAGAAAAATAACTATTCAATAACGAGTGCTTTATTCTTTCATCTTTGCATAGGGTTTTATATCTTTACTTATACATATGCGAACATACGCATCACTGTAGCCTTTTTTGTACCCATATCTGATGAATTTGCTTGAAGGACAGAAAATATTAGTTGCTGAAGACAACCCCCTCAATCAGAAAATAGCAGTTTTTCTGCTTACCAAGCACGGCGCAGATATTACTACAGTGGCCAATGGCGCCGAGGCGATACGCCTGGTAGAGGCCACCCGTTTCGACCTGGTGCTTATGGATATACAGATGCCTGAGATGGATGGGTATGAAGCTACGCAGTATATTCGCCATACACTGAAAAGTAATGTTCCTATACTGGCCCTTTCGGCCAGCAATTACGAGGACGAGATAGCTAAATGCCTGAGCATAGGCATGAATGGTTGTATCTCTAAGCCGATAGATGCAGATAAATTGTTCGATGCTATCCGGAGAATAACGAAGGAATTTAATATCACAGCCTGAAACTACCCCATTTATGAGTGCACCCATTCTGGATCTTGATTACTTGAATGAGATCTCCGGCGGCGACCCCAAATATGTCTATGAAGTGCTTACGCTTTTTGTAGAGACCTTCCCGGCAGGGCTTACCAACCTGGAGACACTCATACGCGAAACGGACGACTACGACGCCATTCACAAACAGGCCCATACCCTCAAATCGAGTGCAGGCATAGTGCGTATCAGGGGCATGTTCGACGACCTCTCGCGTATAGATATGCTGGCGCGCAACAAGAGCAATAAAGAAGAGATAGTGGCCCGGCTCGATAATATCCTTTTCAACTTCAACAAGGCCATACCCTTCATACAGGCCGAAAGAGTGAAGTGCAGGGCCGCTGATCCCGGAATATAGGTTTCACTGCATATGCCATTTGTCACAGACATAGCCCGCCTGCGGCTTGCCGCACAGCAACTGGCAGGTACTGCCATTACCACGCCCGGCAATATGGTGCGCCACTTTGGCGCCATACAGGCGCAGGATGCCGCCATGTGCAAATGGGCCATAGGCGCACGCCTGCCCCTTACCGAGCAAGAGGTGCAGGCCGCCATAGACAATGCCGAAGTGATACGCACCCATGTGCTGCGCCCCACATGGCACCTTATAGCTCCCGAAGACACACGGTGGATGCTGGCACTTTCGGCGCCGCGCATCAGGGGGCAGTATATGGGCATGGCGCGTACGCTGGGCCTCGATGATGCCTTTATAAAAAAGTACAATAAAAAAATAGAGCGGCTGCTGCGCGATCATAACTACCAGACGCGTGAGGAGATAATGGCCCACCTGCAGTTGCCCGGTAGCATACCCAATGATATACGCCCATCGCTGGTGATGATAGATGCCGAGCTATCGGGCATAGTATGTAATGGCCCCATGCGGGGCAAACAATTCACCTATGCGCTCATAGAAGAGCGTATAGCGCCCGTGAATACCATAACAAAGCAGGAGGCCTTGGCAGCACTTGCCGAAAGATATTTCATAAGCCATGGCCCTGCCACCCTTGCCGACCTGGCCTGGTGGGGCGGCCTTTCGCTTACAGATGCGCGTAATGGGCTGGCGGCTGTAAAAGACAGACTTACATCCTTCATGGCCGATGGGGTAGAGTATTTCCTGGATGAACGCAGCATGGCGCATCGGCACCCCGATGGCGATGCCGTTCACTTCCTTCCTGCCTTCGATGAGTTCCTTATAAGCTATAAGGACCGTACTGCATCTATACCACTGCCGCTGCAGGCGCAGGCATTCACACGCAATGGCATTTTCAAGCCTATCATCACTGTCAATGGTACGGTAGTAGGCATATGGAAGCGTACCATCAAAAAAGATACACTGCATATAGAACCGCAGTTCTTTGGCAAGATGGGCAAGGCACAGCAGCGGGCCATACTGGCGCAGGCCGAAGGTTATGCCGCCTTTATGGGTATGAAAGTGTCCCTGCCTAAAATATGACGTGCGTTCCCGCCATGCCACTAAATATCCGGACGGAATATTTACCTTAGTGACCTATCTTCGCCAGCAAGAACTCACCAGCATGCCTTCAAAGTCAGAAATAAAACACATAGCTGTTGCCGGCAACATCGGTTCCGGCAAGACCACTCTTGCAACTATGCTGGCAAAGCACTACAAGTGGCAGCCGCATTTCGAGGATGTGGAGCACAATCCATACCTGGTAGACTTTTACGAGGACATGCACCGCTGGTCGTTCAACCTGCAGATATATTTCCTTAACAATCGTATCAAGCATCTCATAGACATTCACAATGGCAAGGACAGCGTAGTGCAGGACCGTACCGTATATGAGGATGCTTACATCTTTGCGCCCAACCTTTTCGATATGGGCCTGATGACCAAGCGCGATTTTGAGAACTACAGCTCTTTCTTCCAGAACCTGAAGGCGCTCATCAAGCCACCGGACCTGCTCATATACCTCAAGGCCTCGGTGCCTACACTTGTAGACCAGATACAGAAGCGCGGCCGTGGCTATGAAGAGAACATTCGCCTGGACTACCTGAAAAGGCTGAACGGTTTCTATAACAAATGGATAGAGGGCTACAAAGACGGCCCCCTGCTGGTGATAGATGTGGACAACTGCAACTTTGCCGAAAAAGAGGACGACCTGGCCGATGTTGTGCGCCGCGTAGATGCACAGCTCTATGGCCTGTTCAGCAAAAAATAAAAAATATTGACCGCGGGCTGTAACATTTTAGCGCCCTGCGGCATATATATGATACAGGCCAGCCCGGCCTTGTTATGAAAAAGATATGCCTATGCGGGTGCTCTCCTTTATTGCATTACTGTTATGTTGCGCCATCACTACCCTTGCAGGTGTTATAAAAGGTAAGGTCACCGATACCAAGGGCGAGGCACTGCCATATGCCACCGTATATATAGATGGCACCACTATAGGCACCACCACCAATGGAGCTGGGTATTACGAGCTGGCCGTACAGCCAGGCACATACAAGATAGCCTGCCAGTATGTGGGCTACAGGCAAAGCTCTTTCACCGTCACTGTTAGCGGCAGCGAGGCCCATGTACACGATATGAAGCTGGCCGAAGAGGCGCTGGAGATGAAAGAGGTAGTGATAAAGGCCACCGACGAGGACCCCGCCTACCGCATCATACGCAATACCATAGCGCGCCGCAAGTTCCACCTGGACCAGGTGCGCTCCTTCCAGGCATCTATATACTTCAAAGGAGTGATGCGCTCCCGCCGGTTGCCCGATAAGTTCATGGGGCAGACCATCAAGTCGGCAGACCTGGGTGTAGATACCGCGGGCAAGGGCGTGCTCTACCTTACCGAGGAAGAGGCCGATTATTATTCGGAAGGTGAGAAGGAAAAGACCATCATACATGCTGTGCATGAGAGCGGCAACAAGAGTGGACTGGGATTTTCCCAGTTTCCGCCTGTCATCACTTTTTACGAGAACAATGTGAGCATGCTGGGCAGGGGAACGCGCGGTTTCATATCGCCCATCAGCGACAATGCGCTGCTCTATTACAAGTACAAGTTGCTGGGCACCTTCGAGGAGCATGGGCGCACCATATACAAGATACAGGTATCGCAGCGCCGTGCATACGAGCCCTGCTTCAGCGGCACCATATACATCACCGATGAGGAGTGGGGCATACACAGTCTGGACATGCTGCTGGAGAAACGATCGGGGATGGATATGATAGACACACTGGCCATTCAGCAGGTGTTCGTACCCATGCAAAAGGATAGCTGGGTGATAAAAAGCCAGGTGCTCTACTTCACGGTCAAGTTCATGATGTTCGATGTCACAGGTAGTGGCGTGGCAGTATACAACCGGCAAAAAGTGAACGAGCCCATACCCGATAGCATATTCGGCGGCAAGATAACCAGCCAGTACGACAAGACGGCCAACAAGAAGGACAGCACCCATTGGGATGCCCGCCCCGTTCCGCTGGAAAAGGACGAGCAGCGCGATTTTGTGGTGAAGGACAGCATCAATACCATTGTCAATAGCCCTGCTTACCGCGACTCTGTAAGGCGCAAGGGCAACAAGTTCAAACCGGTAGCACACCTGCTGAGCGAGCCATCTTACAGCAGCAAGGAGTACAGGAACACCTATACTTTCAATTCGGTACTGCTGGGCTTGGCAGAGACCAGTATGCTGAACTTCAATACCGTAGAGGGCTTCAACCTGGCGCCCAAAATGATGGTGCGGCATAGGGTGGATAGCAGCAGCAGCCTGAACATGGAGGTGGCATTGCGATATGGGTTCAGCAATGAGCGCTTCAACGGTATAGGCAGGGTATACTACTACAAGCGCGACCGCACTTGGCTGAACCGGGCATGGATATATGGTGCAGATGCTGGTAGGTACGTTTTCCAGTACAACCCGGATAACCCCGTCATTCCCATGCTGAACACATGGCGCGCACTGGGCGCCCGCGAGAACGACCTGAAAATATATGAGCGTACCGAGGCTACGGCCTATGTGCGCCGCAACTATGGCAATGGCCTGCAGTGGATGCTGCGGGCATCGTGGCAGCAGCGCACACCGCTGGAAAATACCACATCGTATAGCCTGGCCAAGAGCGACAAGGGAGGGTATACACCCAATACGCCCGCATCTCTGCTGGCTGTGGCCACTGCATGGGAGCAGCACGATGCGGCCATTGTAAAGGCCACCATCTCTTACAAGCCCGGTTTCACCTACACCCAGTATCCCGACCACAAGGTAGCCAACGGCAGCTCGTGGCCCAGGTTCACGCTGCAATACACCAAGGGTATAGCGGGTATACTGAACAGCAAGACCGACTACGATAAATGGCGCTTCAGCATTCGCGACGATCTGAACCTGCGCCTGTTCGGTTCGTTCAGCTACCATTTCGCCATAGGTGGTTTCCTCAATACCCGCTACGTTTCCTTCCCCGACCTCATGCATATACAGGGCATGCGTGGTACGGGCTATGCTGCGCCCTACCTGCAGAGCTTCCAGTTCGCACCCTATTATGCGTTCAGCAATACGGCGCCGCTCTATGGCGAGGGCCATGTGGAGTACCACCTGAACGGCCTGCTGAGCAACAAGATACCCCTGCTGCGCCAGGCGCGGTACTACCTGCTAGTGGGCGGCAATGCGCTCTACATCAACAATAGCAGCTATTATACCGAGGCCTTCGTAGGTATAGACAATATAGGCTGGAAGCTGATGCGTCTTATGCGTGTGGACTTCGTGCAGTCGTGGGACAGCAATATGGGCCGCAACTCGGGCATACGCGTGGGGCTCACCATGCGTGGTGTATCGGTAGTGCGCAATAACCCTACCGACGGAGAGTGGTAGCGCCTACTTTTTGTCGAACAGTTGCAGGAATTCCTGCCGAATGTTCCTGGCTATGGGTACTTCGGTCTTGTCCTGCATCACCACCACCCCTGCCGACTCATAGCGCACTACGCAGTTCAGGTTTATGATGAAAGCCCTGTGTACCTGGAAGAAAGAATGGTCGTCGGTAAGGTATTTGTATGTGCCCAGGTTGGCAGAGCTGGTGTATTTGGCCTTGCCGGTCACTATTATGGTACACTTGTTCACACTTTCCAGGTATATGATGTCGTTCACGTTCACATAGTCTATACCGCTGTTGTTGGGTATGCGCACCTTATCGGTAGTGGCCGCCGTGATGACGGGTAGGTTAGTGGTCTGCCTCTTTGCTGCATGTTTGTTGTTTATACGTTCCAGCGCTTTGTTTATGGCCGTAGAAAGCTCTTCATCGTCTATCGGTTTCAGTACATAGCCCGTGGCCGAGAACGAGAACGCTTTCAGCGCGAAATTGTCGTGGGCCGTCACAAAGATGATCTCCAGGTCCAGCCCCGGCAGTAGTTTCAGCAGGTCGAAGCCGCTCTTTTCGGGCATAGACACATCTATGAAGAGTATGTCGTAATTATTGTTGCGCAGGGCTGGCAGGGCGTCCTTCCAGAAAGAGAAAGTATCTGCTACCTCTATATTGCCGAAAAGCTGCTCAATGCGGCTCGATAGAAGTTCTATTGCATCGCGTTCATCGTCTACAATGGCGCATCTGTACTGGTTCATTGGCCTGGTGTTTTATAGTGTAGTTGATAGTGTTGTGTTCTTATCGTTCATCTGTGCTGCAGGGTCATTCCCTGGGTGGGTTGGTGATGGATATGATCACCGCGGTGCCGGTCTCCGGCGGCCTTTTGTCCTCGTAGGCTATCTCTATTTTCATGTCCTCGTACTTGTTAAAGATACTCACCAGGTCTTTTATAAGCAAGTTGCCATATGAGTCCAGCGTGGTGGTGGAATTCATTTTGTTCTCTCGTGCCTGCTCCCTGCCTATGCCATTGTCGGTCACTATGCACTGTATCATATTCTTCTCTGCCACATTCCTGAACTCTATGGTCAGGTGCCCTATCACAGCGCTGTGCAGCATGCCGTGGTTTATGGCGTTCTCTACGAATGGCTGTATCAGCAGCGAGGGTATCTTCATGTTCGTGTGCTCCAGTTCGGCGTCTACTATTATGTCGCATGCGAACCTGTCTTTGAACCGTGTCTGCTGTAGCTCTGTATAGTTCCTCAGGTTGTCTATCTCATCGGTAAGGAGTATGTATTTGTTGCGCGAGGATCGAAGGTAGCTGCGCAGCAGTTTCGAGAATTTAGATATATGCGTGTACGCCTCGTCCATCTTGTTCTTGCTCACCAGCAGCAGCGCCGATGTAAGTGTGTTGAAGATGAAGTGCGGGTTTATCTGCGCATATATGGCCTTTAGCTCCATTTCCATTTGCAGTTGTTTCTTCTGTGTAGCACGCAGCACCATCCGCCTCGTGATGACTATGGACAGCACTATCACCGATATGGCCAGCAGTATCACGCTTACCCATATCATGGTTCTCATGGTCTTTGTCTGCCACCAATGAGGTACTATGTACACATGCATTTTTACAACATTCCCCTTCCATGCGTCGTCGGCATAGTACATGCACAGTTCGTAGTAGTTGTCGGGGGTATACCTGTCCGGCATGGTCATCTCTCCTTCGGCGGTGCTGCGCCACAGGCTATCGTCGGGCAGCTTGTACCAGTAGGTCACATTACCATTGCCCATGGGGTTCACAATGTCCAGGTGCAGCGTACGGTCGTTCTGGGTCATTCCCAGTGTATCGTTATGTCGCAGGTGCCGGGTGGTGTTCCCGTAGGTCATCAGCAGCTTGTGCCGGGGGGCATAGGCTCCTTTTTCCACATGGGCAAATTCGCCCTCATCGGGTATGGTTATCTGGAACGGCCCGTTATCTGTCTGCAGTATCATCTTGCCTGCGGTTATGCTGTGGTCCCAGTGCTTCTTATAGAATGTCTTTTTCGTATTGTGGTATATTATAGGTTCCGATAGTGTGCCCTTGCCCGTTATCAGCGCGAACATCACGCCGAACTCGCCATATACTACCAGTGTGTTCTTGCATATGTCTATGCCTACCTTACGCGTGTTCAGGTTCGGAAATATCCTTGCCGACCGCCGCGTTCCGGGGTCATAGTTCAGTATCATATCCATGCTTTTGATGAATACATTGCCATGCCGGGCATCTATGCATATCTTTTCTATTTTTCCCTTCAGGCCCGGTATATCGGTGTTGTAGAGAAAGGACGTGGTCTTTCTGTTGTAGAGCAGTATTTTTTTATGATTGTATGCCCACATCAGGTTCCTCATGTTGTCATACACTATATTGTCATACCTGTCTACATCTATGAATACCTTTTGCCACCCCTCTTTTCCTTTTTGCAGGTCGGGGTCATAAGCCCCTACGCGGGTTATGCAGAGGGTAGTGCTGTCTTTTCCTCGTTCTATCGCCTTTATGTTCTTTAGATAATAATAGTCACCCTGCGGTGCACTGATCATATCTTTCCCATACAGATAAAGATTCTCCGAACCTGCCAATAGTATCGTATCCTTATTCACAGACAGTATATCGGTTATCTGTGTGGTCACAGGTATGTAGTGCCTGTGCATTATGCGCCCGTCTCTTATTATCAGCAGTATCCTGGTGGCCCCATTCCACCATACTGCATCTTTGTCATTTATCGTTCCGGCTACTTTGAATCCGTCAAGTTCCAGCGGCAGAGGTTTGTATCGCGATGCACTGCCCAGCATGAATACACCGCTGGCATTGGTGCTGAGGCAGGTGTCCCATATGGTACCCTCGCTATAGGCGGTCACCCTGTCCTTATCCACTCTTTTGCTGGTGAGCCTCCTGATGTCAAAGACCGAAGACCCGGTTATGCCGGTGTCCGTTATTTCGAACTTGGCCACATGGTGCCTGGTGTATACCTGCAAGGTGTTCTGGTGGTCGGGCCGCGAGTTGTTGTATCCTGCGTATTCTATCGGTTCATCTATCCCCAGTTTCGATAGAGATACCTTTGAAAAGGTACCCTTTCCTATGCTGTATAGCTCCAGGTCATCAGATATTCCGCCGGTGCTATGGTTCACCAAGTGCCCTTTCATAGGGAACATGAGATACTTCCCGGCCATTTCTAACATTCGTACCGGCTTGAGGTGTATAGTCCTGGCCGTTATTTTTTCCGGGTGGCCTTTCAGAATATTTTCCATCCCCTCCAGGGCATATATGGAATCCCATAGCATCACATATATTTTCTTGTCAAAGTTTATAGATATGGTCGGTATAGGTGGAAAACTGTCTTTGGGTTTTCTGAAGGGTATGTGAGTGATGGGGTAGCTGTACATCGTGTCGTTACGATTCATGAAGATGGTCTCATGCCGCTTATCGTTATAAAAGGGATTGCAAAAGATGATACCACTGTCGTACCGCGATACATGATGCGGAAATATGGGGCCTTTCATGCCAGGGGTAATGGCTTTGGTATATTTGTCATTGTATATGAATCCTATCTCGTCAGAGCTGAACGATAGCCACAATTTACCTGTCAGGTCCTCTGTCAGTCCCCACACATCCTCCGATGGCAGGCCGGTAGCCATAGAAAATTGTTTGCATTCATAGCCGTTGTATTTCACTACGCCCCGGTCGGTGCATATCCACAGGTAGCCCGACCGGTCCACTGTCATGCTGTATATGTGGTCCGACGGCAGGCCGTTCCTGGAATTGAGGTTGAACGAGGAAATGTCCTGCGCATGGGTGCCGATGCACAGCAAAAGAACGGCCATGCACATGCCATAGCGCCTGTACGATAAAAGAAAAAGAGGATATATAAAGAGAAGGTGTCGCATACGGGTCATCAGAACATAATAATAGACAAAATTCCGTTGGTACGTTATAAATTGCCTTTCCGCTGTTTTCGATGTATATCGTTTTGATATACCTTTGTCTTTATGCCTTCAATATCATCGCGCGGCGCACATATGCCGCCTTCTCCCATACGCAAATTGGTGCCTTTTGCCGATGCGGCAAAAAAACGCGGTACCAAAGTATACCATCTGAATATAGGCCAGCCCGATATAGAGACACCACAGGTGATACTGGATGCCGTACGCCATACCGATATGAAAGTGCTGGAGTACAGCCCCAGCGCCGGTTTTGAAAGCTACCGCAAAAAGCTGGCCGAATACTATGTGCGCAACGGCATAGATGTGACACCTGCCAATATAATAGTGACCACAGGTGGCTCGGAGGCCATAATGTTCGCCATCATGAGCTGCCTGGATCCCGGCGATGAGATGATCATTCCCGAGCCGTTCTATGCCAACTATAATGGCTTCTCTACCAGCTCTGGCGTAAAGGTGGTGCCCATACCATCAGGGATAGAAACGGGCTTTGCACTGCCGCCCATCAGCGATTTTGAAAAGGCCATCACACCGCGTACCAAGGCCATCATGATATGCAACCCCAACAATCCTACGGGCTACCTCTATAGCGCCGAAGAGCTGAACGTGCTGAAAGACATATGCCTGAAGTATGACCTCTTCCTCTTCAGCGACGAGGCATACCGCGAGTTCTGCTACGATGGTCGTAAACATATCTCTGCACTGTCTATACCCGGCCTGGAGAATAATGCCATATTGCTCGATACCATATCAAAGCGCTACAGCGCATGTGGCGGCCGGATAGGCGCCTTCGTTGCCCGCAACAGGGAGGTGATAGATGCTGCCATGAAGTTCGCCCAGGCCCGCCTGAGCCCGCCCACTTTCGCACAGATACTGGGCGAGGCCGCGGTAGACCTGCCTGCCGACTACTTTGACGAGGTACATGCCGAATACACATCGCGCCGCGACCTGCTCATAAAACGCCTCAATGCCATGGAAGGGGTCACCTGCCCCAATCCCGGTGGTGCCTTCTACGCCATAGCAGCGCTGCCGGTAGACGACAGCGAGCGGTTCTGCCAGTGGCTGCTGGAGAGTTTTTCTCACGAGGGCGCTACAGTGATGATGGCGCCTGCAGCAGGCTTCTATGCCACACCGGGCAAGGGGCGCAACGAGGTGCGCCTGGCCTATGTGCTCAATACCGAGGCCATAAACAAGGCCATGGATTGCCTGGAGGCCGCCCTGCACGAGTACAACAAAATAACTGCTCACAGGCCTGTAAGCGAACAAAGCCACGCATGATAGTATACGGAGCCAGCGGACACGGCAAGGTCATAATAGAGATACTGGAAAGCAACGGCATCACCGACATAGAGGTGTGGGACGATGCCGATAAGCCCCCTATGTGGCAGTACCCGGTACAAAAGCCTTTTTCTACTCCCGGCACCGAAGACCGCGAGGCCGTTATAAGCATAGGTGTGAACGCCACCCGCAAAAAGGTGGCCGGCCTGCTGGAAGGCAAGCTGCGTTTCGTGAAGGCCATACATGCCCATGCGCGTGTCTCCCGCCGTGCTACGGTAGGCGAGGGTACAGTTATCATGGCCGGGGCCACCATCAATGCCGATACCCGAATAGGCAAGCACTGCATTGTGAACACCAGCGCATCTATAGACCACGACTGCGTACTGGGCGACTATGTGCATGTATCGCCCAATGCCACCCTAAGCGGCGATGTGCATATAGGCGAGGGCACGCACTTTGGCGGTGGTGCAGTGGCCATACAGGGCATTCGCATAGGCAAATGGTGTACCATAGGTGCGGGCGCAGTAGTGATACGCGATATACCCGACCATGCTACTGCCGTAGGCAATCCCGCCAGAGTCATAAAGATAAAAGACCCCTTATAATGAGTTCAAAGATATGGATGTCATCGCCCCACATGGGCGGCGCAGAGGAGGGCTTCGTAAAAGAGGCCTTCGATACCAACTGGATAGCCCCTCTTGGGCCGAATGTGAACGGCTTCGAGAAGGACCTCGAGACCTTCCTGGGTTCGGGGGCGCATGTGGCCGCTCTCAGTTCGGGTACTGCAGCCATTCACCTGGGGCTGGTGCTGCTGGGTGTAGAGGCCGGCGATGAGGTCATTTGCCAGAGTTTCACTTTCTCTGCCACTGCCAATCCTATCAGGTACATAGGCGCCATACCCATATTCGTAGATAGCGAACCCGGCACCTGGAACATGTCGCCCACCCTGCTGGAAGACGCCATAAAAGACAGGATGGCCAAAGGCAAAAAGCCCAAAGCCATTATGCCCGTACACCTCTATGGTATGCCCGCCCGTATGCAGGAGATAATGGAGGTGGCCGACCGCTATGCCATACCGGTACTGGAAGATGCTGCCGAGGCATTAGGCTCTTCTATAGATGGCCGCATGTGTGGTACCTTCGGTGCCATATCGGCCCTTTCGTTCAATGGCAATAAGATCATCACCACATCGGGTGGTGGTGCACTTGCCGCCGCCGATGCGCAACTGGTACAGAAGGCCCGCTTCCTGGCCACACAGGCCCGCGATGAGGCGCCTCATTACCAGCACTCGCACATAGGCTACAACTACCGCATGAGCAACCTGTGCGCAGGTGTGGGCCGTGGGCAAATGCAGGTATTGCAGGACCGTATCGCGCGGCGCCGCGCCATATACGACCGCTATAAAGAGGTCTTCGCAGGCAAAAAGGGCGTCACTATGGCGCCGGAACCTGCCGGTTATTACAGCAACAGGTGGCTCTCTACCATTCTTATAGACCCTGCTCAGGCCGGCGCCACACGCGAAGACCTGAGGCTGGCGTTCGATAAGGACAATATAGAGTCCCGCCCGCTGTGGAAGCCCATGCACCTGCAGCCCATCTTCGAGCAGTACCCCTACTATGGTAGCGGTGTGTCCGATATGCTGTTCGCAAATGGTCTGTGCCTGCCCTCGGGTTCCAACCTCACAGAGGACGACCTGCAGCGTGTGTTCGCGGTCATCAATTCAGTATTACACTAAGTGAATACCGGAACCCACCTCCCTCTCCAAGGGAGAGGGTTTTATATAAAGTTAAATTCAGCCTGTTACGGGTATATAGCATACAAATAAGCTAAATTTGCCCGTTAGCTTATCATAGTAATATTTTCATGAATATTTTTAGCAAAAGTATCTTATTCCTCGTTCTGGCTATGGGTGGTACACAGTTGTGCACGGCCCAGGTGCTCGACAAGATAATCATCAAGATCGGCCGCAACCGCATCATACAGCTTTCCGAGCTGGATATACAGGTGGCACAGGCACGCCAGCAGGACCCCGACTTCAGCGACTCATCGCGTTGTGTACTCCTGCACAGCATGGTGCTGCAGAAGATGCTCATAGAGCAGGCCGACCGTGACAGTGTGGCCGTGACCGATGAGGATGTGGAAGGCCAGCTAGATAACCGTATACGCTACTTCACCCAGCTATACGGCTCTAAAGAAAAGCTGGAGCAGGTATCGGGCAAGACCGTTTACCAACTGAAAGAAGACTACCGCGATGTGGTGCGCGAGCAGATGCTGGCCGAGAAGGTGCAGAGCCAGGTGCTGGAGCATGTGAAGATAACGCCGGCCGAAGTAGATGCCTTCTACAAGAAGATACCCGTAGATAGCCTGCCGCTCTTCCCGGCATCGGTAGAGGTAGGACAGATAGTGATAGACCCGCCCGTGAGCGCCGAAATGGATGATTATGCCCACAAGAAGATAGAGGATATAAAGGCCGACATCATTACAGGCAAGCTCAGCTTCGAGACCGCAGCGGGCATATACAGCGAAGACCCGGGCAGCCGCGATGAGGGTGGCCGTTACGAGGTAAAACGCAATGGCCAGTTCGTACCCGAGTTCGAAAATGCGGCCTTCAAGCTGCAGAACGGTGAGATATCGCCTATAGTAAAGACCAAATTCGGCTACCACATCATACAGATGGTGAACCGCAAGGGCGATGAGGCCGAGCTTCGTCATATACTCATAAAACCCACCATCACTTCTTCAGACTACAATAAGGCCATCGCAAAGCTGGATAGCGTGAGGAACCTCATTGTGTCGGGCCGTATATCATTCCCCGAGGCTGTGGGCAAATTCTCTACCGATGAGGCTGCAAAACGTACGGGCGGTATGGTGATGGACCCCACTACAGGCAATACCGAGCTGGATGTGACCCGCCTGGACCGCGATATGATACTGATGCTGGACACACTGAAGCCCGGCAGCGTATCGGCCCCACATGTGTATATGAACGAGATGCGCGAACGCTCTTGCCGTATAGTATATATGCGCAGCCGTACCGAGCCGCACCGTGCCAACCTGAAAGAGGATTATGGCCGTATACAGGACGTGGCCCTGCAGCAGAAGAAACAAAAGAAGATACAGGACTGGGTGCAGCAGAAAGCCCCTACCTTCTACTTGTGGATAGCCCCCGAGTTCCGCGACTGCCAGATACTGAAGGACTGGGTGGTACGCGAAGAGTAATTCCCTTAAGGTGTGAGCTCTGCTATCAATGCAGCATGTTGCGGGTACTGTGCCTGTAGATCGGTCCTGTTGGCCAGCTCAAAATCTGCAAAGTCGAAGCCAGGCGCTACTGTACAGCCGCACAGGGTATAGCTGCCACCTGCCGCTACCCGCGATGCGAACCAGCTACCTGCCTTTATGACCGCAAAAGGTATGGCTCCATCCTCCAGGCCCAGAAAATGAGTGTGTAGCACGCCATCGGGCGTTATCTCGTATACGCACAGGGTATCGCCATCGTAGTGGTGCCACAGCTCGTCTGATGCTATACGGTGAAAGGCCGAATATTCTCCCTCGCCCAGCAGGAAGTAGATGCTTGTCATGGCATTGCGGTCGCCATTATGCATAGTGGTCAGCACACTCTGCGGCAGTACCATTGCCGCCCTGTATATCTCGCCATACGCGCCTCCCTCGGGATGGCTCGTCAGTTGCAGCTTTTCTTTCCAATAGCCGGCATTCCTTATCCTGTCAGACATACGGTAAAACTACTTTATACTTCCTAAAAACAAAACAGGCGCGATCATCGCGCCTGTTTTGTTTATGTTCCTTTACTGCTCACGGCTAATTCAACATCAGCAGGTTCACACTGCGCTGTAGTATGTTGAAGGCTATCTCGGCCATCAGGTTCTCTTTGTCCAGGGTGGGGTTCACCTCTGCTATCTCGAAGCAGCATATCTTGTGGTGCTGCATGAAAGAGGCCACTAGGTCCTCTGCCTCGCGCTCCTTCAGTCCATTGCTTACGGGTGTACCCGTTCCGCGCGATATAGAGCTGTCCAGGCTGTCCACATCGAACGACACATATATATCGTCGCAGTTAGACAGGTGCAGGAATGTTTGCCTTACTATGCTTTCCACACCCTTGCGGCGCACCTCGGCCACGGGTATCACTTTTATATTGTGCTTCTTTATCAGCGCCTCTTCTTCCTTCTCATAGTCGCGCAGGGCTATGAACACTATATCCTCCGGCAGCACTTTCGGCTCTATCTTGCCCATGTTCTTCAGCTTGCGCCATAACTCGGTGGTCTGCGCATCGGGGTTGTGTATCCGGTTCTCTACATTGTCATCGGCTATAGATATGGATAGCGGCATGCCATGCATATTGCCCGATGGGGTAGTGTAGGGCGAATGCATATCTGCATGTGCGTCTATCCATACCACGCCCAGGCGGCGCTTGGGCTTGGCCATTTTCAGGCCGGCTATGGTAGCGCCTGCAGTGCTGTGGTCGCCCGCCAGCACCAGCGGAAATATACCCGACCGTACAGTATCGGCCACTGCGGTAGATACCCGCTCGTACATAGTATGTATACCCTGTATCCTTTTCGCATAGGGCGATGCCACAGGTTCGTACAGCAGCCTGTTCTCCGTCTCTACGACTTCCGATGGGAAATTCACGAAAAGATTGCTCATGAAGTCCAGCGCGGCTATTTTTATGGCATCCACACCCAGGCTTGCGCCCCTTGTGCCCGCGCCTATCTCCGAGCGTACTTCCAGTATCTTTATATTACGCATACGCCCAAAGATAGCTATTTCCCGCCTATCTGTATGTAGCGGTACGGTATACATGCATGTATAGGATAGTATTTTGGGCCAGGCATAAAAGAACGATCCGCGCTTCTGTGCCGGAAGCGCGGATCGTGAGCAGGTAATGATTATGGTGATAATTGGAAAGGAAAAATAGGCACAGGTGCTACCCCTTTGAATATTATTCCGCCGGGGCAGACCGGAGAGCTGTGTGTTTTCAATTGTCTCTTCTGAGAGAGAACATGATATTATGCCTGTTAGAGCACGGTTCGGCTTATAGCAGCAGTATAAGCAGTATGATGATGAGCAGCAGCCCGGCACCAGATATGTATATATATGTAGGGTGCATCTGGCGCAGCTCCTTGTTCATATTTTTCAGTTCGGTACGGATCTCCTTACGTTCCAGGCGCGACATGTGTTCCATGTCCATGGCCTGTATCTCGGTCACACGTTCTTTTATGGCCAGCACCCTTGCCTCGGTCTGTTCTTTGGTCAGGACCTTTTCGGCAGCGGCGGCATTAAAAGAGATACCGGATAACATCAGGGTCAGTACTAGTACACTCATCTTTACTCTCCTCAGAAAACGCATAAATGCAGGGTCGTTTACTCGGGTGTTGTGTTTCATAGCTGTTGGTTTTTGGTTAGCGATTTACTGCTGTAAAGTTCGCTACCATATGAGCCGTATGTGTTATACGGTTCAGCGAATGATCTATATAAATCACAGGTGTATACAAAAAAAGCCCCGCCTATTGATGGCGGGGCTGTATCATTTTGCGAAAAAGTATCAGTTACATACTTTCCTCTATCATTTTCAGGAAGTCATCGAAAAGGTAGCGCGAATCGTGTGGCCCGGGCGTAGCCTCGGGGTGGTACTGTACCGAGAAGGCAGGTTTTCCCTTCAGGCGTATACCCTCTATCGATCCGTCGTTCAGGTTCACATGGGTTATCTCCACATGGTCGCACTTCTTTATGGCCTCTGGGTCTACGCCAAAGCCATGGTTCTGCGTCGTTATCTCCGACCGGCCTGTTACCAGGTTCTTTACCGGGTGGTTCAGCCCACGGTGGCCGTGGTGCATCTTGAAGGTAGGTATACCATTGGCCAGCGCCAGCAACTGGTGTCCCAGGCATATCCCGAACAGGGGCTTCTCTGTGGCCAGTATATCCTTTACGGTATCTACTGCATAGCTCATAGATGCAGGGTCGCCCGGTCCGTTAGATATGAAGTAGCCATGCGGCTCAAAGGCTTTCAGCTCTTCTATACCCGTCTTCGCGGGAAATACCTTCAGGTATGCGCCCCTGTCGGCCAGGCATTTCAGTATGTTTATCTTGGCGCCATAGTCCATCACGGCTATGCGTATAGGCGCATCGGCCTTGCCCACATGGTAGGGCTCCTTTGTAGATATCTGCGACGAAAGCTCCAGCCCTGCCATATCCGGCACATTGGCCAGTGCTGCCTTCAGTGCCTCTATCTCCGAATGCTCTGTCGATATGACACAGTTCATAGCGCCCTTGCTGCGTATGTGCTGCACCAGTGCGCGGGTGTCCACGTCGTATATGGCCACTATATTGTTCCTGGTAAGGTAGCTTTCCAGGCCGTCGTCGGCCACCATGCGCGAGTAGCGGTGGGCCATGTTCTTGCATATGAGGCCGCTTATCTTCACCGAGTCGCTCTCCACATCATCGTTCTTCACGCCATAGTTGCCCGTATAGGCATTGTTCATTATCAGTACCTGTCCCGTGTACGATGGGTCGGTGAATACCTCCTGGTAGCCCGTCATACCCGTATTGAAGCATATTTCGCCACCTGCCGTGCCTTTCGCGCCAAAAGATGTACCTGCAAAACAAGTGCCGTCCTGCAGCAGCAGCCATGCAGGGGAATTAGTTCGTGTAGCTGTCATTGAAAAAACAAATTGCGCAAAGGTAACATTAAAATAAGAAGAGTACTCTTCATCTCTGCCTATCTTTTGTTTTAATTATCCACATCAGTTCGTAGCACCGGGGTGAGTACACTTGTTTCCTGCTTTTGTTTTGGTATGATTTTGTAAAATTTCTATATGTTTGGGCCATGAAAATATATGCCATAGCAGCACTACTGCTTTTACCCATCATGTCGCAGGGCAGGGACAGGGGTGGAAAAATGAACTGTCAGAAGTTCAGGAAGGGAAGATTCGAGATGGTAAGCGAAATAGGTAAGACCATCATAGAGCGCAACGATTCGGTACAGGTGGAGATCATACCCTCGCAGAACTGTACCATAGAACTGCACATCAGGTGGATAGAGGAATGTACCTATGAGCTCACATTCTCAAGGGTGATAAGAGACCCGGATAATAACACGAAAGACCTGAGCAGGAACATGGTGCTTACCAATACCATCACCGAGGTAATAGGCGATACATATACACAGGTCGCTACATCCAACCTCTTTCCTGATAAGATAATATACAAAATCTCCAAGGTAAAGTAGGATGTATATTACTTTGCTTCTTGGTCACCTTGGTTTTAATTTCTAATTTGGCCGCTCATTTTCAGTAAGATGTCATATACTCTGGTCATACACGGCGGCGCCGGCAATATCACTCCCGCTATCATGGACGCTCAAATGGAGGCAGAATACACTGCTGCCCTCCGGGCCGCCCTTGCTGCCGGTTCGGCTGTGCTCAGGAATGGTGGCGATGCCGTGGCCGCTGTAGCCGCCTCTATAGCAGAGATGGAGAATAACCCCGTCTTCAATGCAGGGCGTGGCTCTGTATTCACCAAAAAGGGCCTCAACGAGATGGATGCCGCCATTATGAATGGCCGCGACCTCTCGGCAGGTGCCGTGGCCGGTGTGCGCAACATAAAGAACCCCATACTACTGGCCCGCGAGGTGATGCTGCATTCGGGCCATGTGTTCCTCAGCAACGAGGGTGCTGCCGAGTTCGCCCTGAAGCAGGGCTTGGAGTTCGCTCCCGACGAATATTTCTTCAACAAGTCGCGCTACGACCAGTGGGTAGAGATACGCGATACCGACTATACCCAGCTCGATCATAAGGGAGATAACCTCAAAGGCGCAGGCCCCATACCCAATACCGGTCACAAGTTCGGTACGGTGGGCGCCGTAGCCTGTGATGCCAATGGCAACCTTGCCGCGGGCACCTCTACCGGCGGTATGACCAACAAGCGCTTCAACCGCATAGGCGATAGCCCCGTTATAGGCGCCGGTACCTATGCCAACGACCGCACCTGTGCCATTTCCTGCACCGGCCATGGCGAGCTGTTCCTGCGTGCAGTGGCTGCTTACGATGTTTCCTGCCTCATAGAATATAAAGGCCTATCGCTGCGCCAGGCCTGCGATATGGTGATAAAGGAGAAATTGGTGAAGATGGGCGGCGAGGGCGGCATGATAGCTGTCAATGCGCGTGGGGAGTACGAATTCTGCTTCAATTCGGCAGGTATGTATCGCGGCATGTGCAACAGTGAGGGCAGGGAAGAAGTGGCCTACTACGGATAATGTGAAAAATGTGCAAATGCGATAATGTGCTAATGAAAAGCATTTAATTGCAGAACTTAGCACGAACAGACGCATATGCAATGTGGCGATATGACAATGAGATGATCTGATAATACAGATCTTTTAATTTTTGCTTTTTAATTTTTGCTTTTAATAAAAGGTAAATTTGCTTTTAAGAGAGGAGAGTAGGTAAATGTCTGATAGTTATATAGTATCGGCGAGGAAGTATCGCCCCCAAACATTCGATACCGTTGTAGGGCAGGAGCACATCACTACCACGCTGAAGAATGCCATAAAGAACAGGCACCTGGCACATGCCTACCTGTTCTGTGGTCCGCGCGGGGTGGGCAAGACCACCTGTGCCCGTATACTGGCCAAGACCATCAACTGCGAGTCGCCCACGGCCGATATGGAGGCCTGTGGTACCTGCAGCACCTGTACCAGCTTCAAAGACAGTACCTCTTTCAATGTTTTCGAGCTAGATGCCGCCAGTAATAACTCTGTAGACGATATAAGGGAACTTACCAGCCAGGTGCGCTTCGCACCCCAGCATGGCAAGTTCAAGGTATACATCATAGATGAGGTGCATATGCTCAGTGCCTCGGCCTTCAATGCCTTCCTGAAAACGCTGGAAGAGCCGCCGCCCTATGCCATATTCATACTGGCCACCACCGAAAAGCACAAGATACTGCCCACCATCCTCAGCCGCTGCCAGATATTCGATTTCAAGCGCATCACTACCGGTGATATAGTGGGCCACCTGCAGAGTATAGCAGGCAAGGAAAGTATGGTAGCCAACGAGGCCGCCCTGCATGTGATAGCTCAGAAGAGCGAGGGCTGTATGCGCGATGCCCTCTCCATGCTGGACAGGATAGCCAGCTTCACCAATGGTATGCTGACGTATACCAATACCATGGAGCATCTGAACCTGCTCGATGCCGACCTCTACTTCAGGATGAGCGATGCTATGCTGGCACAGGATGTGGCCGGTACCCTCCTCATGCTCGATAATGCGCTGGAACGCGGCTTTGAGGGCGATGTGATCATTGGCGGTCTTGCAGAGCATTTCCGCAACCTGATGTTGTGCAAGGATGCCCGTATGGCAAAGCTGCTGGATGTACCGGCCGAGCACAAGCAACTTTACTACGAAAAAGCGAACCAGGCGCCGCCGGCCTTCGTCATATCGGCCCTCAACGTCATCAACGATAGCGAGCTGCAGTACAAGAACGCTACCAATAAGCGACTGCATGTAGAGATGTGCCTCATACGGCTCTGCTTCCTGCTACAGACAGTTAGCGGCAGTGCAATGAGTATGGGCGACCATACCGCCGAAAAAAAAAACACCAGTAGTGTAGCTCCTGCATCCATGCAGCAGCCTGTAGCTCCTGCTCCGCAGCCTGCCCATGTTGCGCAGCCTGCTGCTGCACCGCCGCCCAGGCAAGAGGCTCCTGTTACTACACCTATAGCACATGCTCCTGTTCCACCTCCGCAGCCTGCGGTGCCTATGGCATCCACTGTTCAGCCGCCTGTGGCAGCGCCTGTTGCTATGGCCGACCCCCAGGTAGTACCCCGCTCGCGCAAGGTGAGCATGAACCTCATAGGCGATCTCGATGCTGCCATCAGCCAGGCCACCGCCGCCATGGCCGACAGGCCCAGGGAGATAAGTGAGGCCCGTGCACATGAGGTCTTCGAGATATACAAGAAAGAGTTGCAGGCGGCCGGTAAGGGCGTGCTCTATTCGCAATGCTCTATGATGAAGATAGAGGTGCATCCGCCCGATGAGGTGCGCATCATATCGCCACACGAGCTTACCGATACCTATGCACGCGAGCAGCGCACCCCCATGATAGAGCACTTCAGCCGCCACACAGGTATGGTCATTCGCATCACCAATGAGATACGCGAGGACAAGAACCTTATACCCGAGCAGAACAAGGTGCTGAGCAAGAACGAGATATATGAGGTGATGTCTGGTAAGAACCCCAACCTTGCCCGGTTGAAGGAAGGGCTGGGCCTGTCTATCGAATATTGATGCGTTGCACTCCTTTTTGCATCTAAAGAAATAAAAAAGACCGCCCATGTCGGGCGGTCTCCGGTTCTCACGGGGATAGGAAACTATTTTTCGAACTGGTATACGCGTGGCAGGTCCGATGCGTTCCTGAAGGTCACGTTCAGGTCCTTCAGTATACCATCGGCTATGTCATACACCCAGCCATGTATATGCAGCTCCTGGCCATTTGCCCATGCGTTCTGCACTATCGATGTCTTTCCGAGGTCGAATACCTGCTCCTGCACATTCAGCTCTACGAACTTCCTGAAGCGTTGGTTCTCGTCTGTTATGGCATCCAACTCTTCGGCATGTGTACGGTATACGTCCTTTATATTGCGCAGCCAGTTGTCTATAAGGCCCAGTTGTTTGTTGCCCATAGCGGCCTGCACACCACCACAGCCATAGTGGCCGCATACTATTATGTGCTTCACCTTCAGTACCTCTACCGCATAGGCAAGCACGCTCAGCAGGTTCAGGTCGCTGTGTACCACCATATTGGCTATGTTCCTGTGTACGAACATCTCGCCCGGTTTTGTCCCGGTCACTTCGTTGGCAGGTACACGGCTGTCAGAGCAGCCTATCCACAGGTATTCCGGCGACTGACCCTTGGCCAGGTTGGTAAAGTAGTCGGGATCTGCAGATGTGCGTTCCAGTACCCATTTCTTATTGTTCTCCAGCAGTTTCTGATATGATCTTTCCATTGTTCTTATTGTGTGTTTTGTGTTGCCCGTCATTGGACAGGTTTTTTAGTTGTTGATCGTTGTTGTTAATTGTCGTTATCTCCCCCGCCGTTGGGTTTGTGAGGGTATATATTGTACTTATCCCTGAAGCCCACCAGCGACATATTGATATTCTTGTCTATGGCCTGCGTATTGCAGAACTCGCGTATCATATCCAGCACATCGAAGTCTATGTACTGCGCCTGGCTGGCATCTATGGTCACGCTGCTATTGGCCGGCAGGCCGTTCAGCGTATTCTTTATGCTTGCTTTGTTCAGGAAAGACACCTCCTGTGCCAGCACCAGTTTCACGGCCTCGCCATCTGTAGCAGGCTTGCGCTGCATATAGTACGATATGCGGGCATTGTGGCGCAGCAGGTAAAAGATGCTTATGGCCAGGCCTATGCCCACGCCCTTCAGCAGGTCCAGCCCTACTACGCCCACTACTGTGGCCACAAAGGGTATGAACTGCGTGCGGCCGCCCTTCCACATATGTATGAAGAACGATGGCTTGCACAGCTTATAGCCTGTGTACAGCAGTATGGCGGCCAGCGCGGCCTTGGGTATCAGGTTCAGTATCGCAGGTATAGAGGCCGCACATACCAGTAGCAGCATACCATGCACTATGGTCGATGCCTTGGTCTTGGCGCCTGCGTTCACGTTGGCCGATGAGCGCACTATCACCGATGTTACCGGCAGGCCGCCCAGCAGGCCGCTCACTATATTGCCTATACCTTGTGCTTTCAGCTCCCGGTCGGTAGATGTGTAGCGTTTCATAGGGTCCAGCTTGTCTGTGGCCTCTATGCACAGCAGTGTCTCTATCGATGCCACTACTGCTATCACCACACCGGTCTCCCATACCTTGGGTAGTGTAAAGCCGCTCAGGTTCGGGAACATGAAATTTCCCATGAAGTCCGAAAAGGTATCGGGCACAGGCAGCTTCACCAGGTGGGCGCTATCCAGCACCAGTGTAGGGGCCACATTCGCGAACAGCAGGTTCAGCAATGTACCCACTATCACCACTACCAGCCCGGCGGGTATGAGCTGTATACGCCTGAAGGCCTTCGTACTCCATAATATGAGCAGAAAAAGACCCACAAGAGATATGATAAGCGCACCTTCCTGTATATGGTGCATGGCCAGGCCTATGGTATTGGCCACAAAACCGTCGTCGGCATCTTCCATATAGTCCTCGGCATTCTTCAGGTAGCCCACTGCCTCGGGCAGTTGCTTGATGATGATGGTGAGTCCTATACCCGCCAGCATACCTTCTATGACGCTGGACGGTATGTAATTGGCTATGCCGCCGGCCTTCAGAAAGCCGAAGACCAGTTGCAGGGCACCAGCTATGATAACAGAACACAGGAAGATATCGAATGCCTGCATCTGTGTGATGGCCGCCAGCACTATGGCCGTAAGACCTGCCGCCGGACCAGTGACACTGAGGCTGGAGCCGCTGAAGCTGCCTACCACTATACCGCCCACTATGCCTGCCACTATGCCCGCAAAAAGTGGGGCATGCGATGCCTGCGCTATACCCAGGCACAGGGGAAGGGCTATAAGAAAGACGATGAGGCCGGATAGGAAGTCCTTCCTGAATATATCGAATGTGTATTTACGGGATTCCATATGCTGATATGCAGCAATGCGATAACGGTATTACCGCTCTCACTGCGTTTAAGGTAGATGTAGAGGTTAAAAAAAGAGAGGATGAGGATGTATACACATACCTATGCTACAGTATATACCTGTGCATGTATATGTTTTGCGGAAAATAACCTCTAGCAATTGGGAGGGGGACAGTGAATGTCCTTTTTGAAAAGATGCAGCAGATCTTCATTTGCCGGATGGCTTAGCGAGCCCGGCGAACTGCTTTTACTAAGAAGGGGGAATATGGAGTGGTCGTAGTGGATGAGATCGTTGAATTTATCAATTGTCTCGTCCTTGCTTTCTTTAGAGTCCTTTGAACCTTCATTGCCTCCGGGGCCTTCATCGTCGGGGCATCCATTGTCATCGGTAGCATCATCGTCGCAGCTATGCTTTACTTCCTCGGTCATCTGGGCCTTGGCCAGCAGTTTTCCGAGGGCCTTGACGGGCAAGACCTGGAAGGAAAAGACCAGTAAGAAGAAAAATGCGATAAGACCCTTCATATATATCTGCGCAAAGTAACAAATAAAAGTGCAACAGCCACAGGGCAGTGGACTAAATAAATGTTAAACACACTATTCGCTAAGGTCGCCTTTTTGTGTCTGCGATATAGCGCGATATTCACTGAACGAGTACGGCTATCTATGCAGTAAAAGGGGTAATTTTACAGACGCTTTTTTGTGTGGGCGTAACAAAGGAACAGGATGATCTTTTCTTCGAAACTGATAGAGGATGCGGTGCAGGAATTCGCAAAGTTGCCGGGCATAGGCAAAAAAACGGCGCTGCGAATGGTGCTGCATTTGCTAAAGACGGATAAGGGCGAGGTAGATGGGTTCACAGAGGCGGTGGCGCGTATGCGGCACGAGATACGTTTCTGCTCGCACTGTCATAACATCTCTGACAAGGAGGTATGTGATATATGCGCCAATCCCGGGCGCAACCGTGGGCAGCTATGCGTGGTAGAGAGTATTCGCGATGTGATAGCTATAGAAAGCACACAGCAGTACGGCGGGCTATACCATGTGCTGGGTGGCATACTGTCGCCGCTGGATGGCATAGGCCCCGAGCAGCTGAATATAGGCACCCTGAATAGCCGCGTGCGGGAAACAGGGGTAGGAGAG
Source organism: Nemorincola caseinilytica (assembly GCF_039540515.1). Lineage (NCBI taxonomy): Bacteria > Pseudomonadati > Bacteroidota > Chitinophagia > Chitinophagales > Chitinophagaceae > Nemorincola > Nemorincola caseinilytica. The sequence goes on from NZ_BAABFA010000004.1 coordinate 330,064, forward strand.
CTGATAATGGCCCTGAGCCCCACCATAGAGGGCGATACTACGGTATACTATATAGCCCGTCAGGTGGCCGACCTGCCGGTGAATATCACCACTATAGCCAGGGGCATAGCCTTTGGCGGCGAACTGGAATATGCCGATGAGATGACCCTTGCCCGATCGATAGCGCGCAGGCTGCCCATAGAGAATTATGTGAGCGGGGTAAAGAGTAATTGATACCTAAGTATAAATAACTAAGCGGGCCGGCATCATTGTGCCGGCCCGCCCGTTCTATAGTGTCTGTTTTAATGGCTTTTACTTTTTCAGGTTCAGCACGGTAGTATTGGTGCCCTGTATAGCTGCCATGGTCTGGTCATAGTCTTTCCAGTTGGTATTAGGGTTAGCCTTGCGCAATGCGCTTGACACCACTACCATACGGAAGGTGACAGAGCCGGGGAAAGGAGGCATGCTGCCGTCGCTGGTCTGCACATATATCTGGAAACCGTTATCGTAAAAGTCGAACACGGTCGATACATTGCCATCTATATCGGGCAGGGGCGACCACCTGGGGGCGCTGCTAGAGCCGTACGATTTGTACAGAAGTACCATGCCATTATCCACTATATCGGGGGTTATGTCGCCACTGGTAAAAGAAGCGGTGTAAGTAGCGCCACTTGTCGACCATGAGCTGACCGTAAAGGGCGAAGATGGGATGACATTGGCATTGCCCTGCGGCCCCTGTGGCCCTTGGGGACCCTGCGGGCCTACGGGGCCGGTCTTGGTACAACCCGTGAAAATGAATGCACTTGCAGCGAGGAGAAGAAAGAATACTTTTTTCATGTTCTTGTTTTTTGTCCACTGGCCCCAGTGGATGTGATGTAAGAAGCGCAGGGCCGTAGCAGTGTGTGCTTGCGCTATGATGCAGAGACAAATTTAATGCCAATTGGCAGAAATGCACCTGCAAGGAATTGTTATAAAAAGATCTGTATGCATACGGTAGCCGTGGAAAAGTAGCAACTTCTCGCGAACAGGAACTAATTTTACGCCCGTATCTTATATGGCAGTGATGTTCAAAAGTGGTCTTTCTATTCTTCTGTTCGCAGCATGCCTCGGCATGTCTGTGCTGGCATATGCACAGGGTGGCGCTATAGCCACCGATAAAAAGAAGGCCACTGCCGATAGCATAATGCTGCCCGGGAAGGTACTGTGGCAGCCCAACCCCAAGAAAGCAGGTCTTTACTCGGCACTGGTGCCGGGGCTGGGGCAGATATACAACCGCCAGTACTGGAAGCTGCCTATAGTATATGCCGGGCTATCGGTAGCGGGCTACTTCATAGTGCGCAACGGGCAGGAGTATAGGTCGCTGAGGCAGGCATACATAGGCAGGCTGGGCAATGGCCCGTATACCGATAAATATGTAGGCATTTACGATGACGCTTCGCAATTGAAGCAGCTACAGGACGATGCAGAGCGCCTGCTGAACATGACGGTGGTATTCAGCGGGGTGGCCTATGTGATGCAGGTACTGGATGCCATAACATCGGCACACCTGCGCAATTTCGATGTGTCGCGCGATATATCGCTGCAGCTGAGGCCCGTAGTATTGCCGCAGGGCGCTGCAGGTGTAGGGCTGGTAATGAACTTCAGGTAAACCTCGGGTAGGGAACAGGGCTATGCTCTCGGCTCCCGTTCACCGCTCTCCTTATGCGGGTTGCATCTCTGCATACTGCCGGGCTATCTCTCCAAAGATGTCCTCTATGTGGTTAAGGCTGTCGGTAGAGACCAGGCGTGTACGGAATTCCTTTACATGCGATAGTCCCTTCAGGTAGCTGGCATAGTGGCGGCGCATCTCCAGTATGCCCAGTTTTTCTCCCTTCCACATCACAGAGCCCTGCAGATGCTTGCGGCAGGCGCCCAGGCGCTCGGCTATGGTAGGTGGCGGCAGTATCTCGCCGGTGGCCATATAATGCTTTATCTCCCTGAATATCCACGGGTAACCTATGGCCGCGCGGCCTATCATTATACCATCCACGCCATAGCGGTTGCGGTATTCCAGGGCTTTTTCGGGGGTGTCTATATCGCCATTGCCAAAGATGGGTATGTGTATGCGTGGGTTGTTCTTTATTTTGCCTATCAGGGTCCAGTCGGCATCGCCCTTGTATAGCTGCATGCGCGTGCGCCCGTGTATGGATATAGCCTGTACGCCTATATCCTGCATGCGCTCCACCACTTCCTCTATGTTGCGGCTATCGTGGTCCCAGCCCAGGCGGGTCTTTATGGTCACCGGCAGGCTGGTAGATCGTATACAGGCCTTGGTGAGGCGCACCATCAGGTCCAGGTCTTTCAGTACGGCGGCGCCTGCGCCCTTGCACACTACTTTCTTTACCGGGCAGCCAAAGTTTATATCCAGCAGGTCGGGGTTGGTGGCATCCACTATTTTGGCGCTCATGGCCATGGCATCCTCATCGCCGCCGAATATCTGTATGCCTATGGGACGTTCGTAATCGAAGATATCCAGTTTCTGGCGGCTTTTGATGGCATCGCGTATCAACCCCTCCGATGATATGAACTCTGTATACATCAGGTCGGCACCATTCTCCTTACACACCGCGCGGAATGGCGGGTCGCTCACATCTTCCATAGGGGCGAGCAGCAGCGGAAACTCGCCCAGGTCTATATTACCTATCCTGGCCATAAAAAACGCTGCAAAGTTACGGAAAATGACCGGGAGTGGTGGGGTGGGTGCTTTATAGCCCTCCTAATGCAGCTATAAGCGCACTGAAGCCCGGTCTCTTACCCACTTCCGGTAGCAGGCAGGCATCGCGCATTTTTTCCAGTTCCACCAGTGCGGTATGTGGGCCGGGCGTGTGGCAGAGCGATAGCAGGTCATCGAGCAGGTAGCCCAAGGCGCATATCTCTATACGCTCCAGGGCATAGGCCGTGGGGGCATCCGCAATATCGTAGAAAGAGGCTGCGCCGAGGTCGCCCAGCAGGGTAGTGGCCTCATCATCTATAAGGGTATTGTGCGCGTATAGGTCGCCATGCATTATGCCGCGGCCATGCAACTGCTGTGCCACAGATGCTATGGTGCGGGCTACCTTCAGTACCTGTGCTACAGAAAGGGTGGTACCTTCTTTAAAGACATCGCGGGTGCAGGTAGCAAAGGTGGGCGGCAGGCCCAGGTTGCAGAAGCGTGGTGAAATAAGCTCCATCACCAGGCCATTTTTGCCATCGGGGTGCTGTATTACCTGGCCTATGAGGCCTACCAAGCCGGGATGTGTGCCTGCGGCCATGAAGGTGTCCATCTCGTCCTGCGGCAGGCCATCGCTGGTAACGGCGCCTTTGAAGAGCTTGACGGCCACATCTTTGCGGTAGCAGCCATTGAGCCATACGGCCTTGTAAATGACACCCGATGCACCCTCACCCAGTATGTGGTGAACATCGAGCTCCGGCCATGCGATATGGGGGACAGATGTGCCATGTGTACCCGTACCAAGGAGGTTTCCCGAGAAGGCCAGCCATGCCAGCCGGGGCATAGATAGCAGCCATTGGGGCAGTGCCGTTAGTCGGTTGGCAGAGATGCGCAGCAGGGCCAAGTGGCGGCAATTGCTCAGTTCTTGCGGCAGTTCGCTCAGCCGGTTCCCGGCCAGCATCAGTTTCTGCATGCGGTGGCACTTACCTATCTCGCCGGGCAGTGATGCTATGCGGTTATCGGTCAGTATCAGCCAGCGTATGTTGGGGTTCAGCGCCCGTTGGGGAACGGTCTCTATCTTATTGGCTTTGAAGCCCACTATGTCCAGCGCAGGCAGGTCGGCCAGTACTTCGGGCAGAACGGTAAAGGGATTTTCGGAACAGAAGAGGATACGCAGCTTTCGCAGCCTCCCCAGGTCTGGCGGCAGTTCGCTCAGCCGGTTGCGCGATAGGTCCAGCACCTCCAGCGTATCTGCCAGCGCGAATATCTCCTCGGGGAAGTGGGTAAGGTCTTCAGAGAGCTTCAGTATGGTAGTGCCGGCGAGGTCGCCATTGCGCAGTTGTGCCAGGGTATGCATGATGTGTTATTCGTCCTTTACCCCTTCCGGGAAAGACATGCGAATTTCGAACTTTTTTCGGCAGCAATGAATAGCAAAGCTCTGTTATCGATGCTCTGGCGTTCTATAGTAAAATATGCGCCCCTCCCACTGCTACACAGCAATAGCGGGTAACGATACAACGCTCTGTCTTGCAATTTCCTATATGTCTGCAGTGTGTTGATGTTTTATCTGCTCAATATTTTATTAATTATTGGTAAGAATTATTAGCTTTTTTTAACAGCCTCAGGTACGGTTTTTGTGCCCTTTTTAGTGAAATAAAGACCACTCCTATGAGAACGAACAGACTGATACTGACCGGTATCTTTTTATTGATGCTGATCGGTGCCCTTGCCTGCCGCAAGGATAAGAACAACAACGACGATACCGGGCGCATAAGCATGCGGCTTACCGATGCCCCGGCCGACTACGATGCGGTATACATCGACATTCAGCAGGTAGAGTTCAAGATGCGTGGCCGCGCCGCCATCATGCTCACCCCCAACAGGCCCGGTATGTACAACGTCCTCAACTTCAGGAACGGTACCGATACCCTTCTTGTCAATACCACCGTGCCCGTGGGCGATATAGAACAGGTAAGACTGATACTGGGCGCCAATAACTATGTGGTGGTAGATGGCGATACTTATCCACTCACTACTCCATCGGGCCAGCAGAGCGGAGTGAAGCTGAACCTGCATACTACTATCGAGGCCAATGCTTCCTACGATATGTGGATCGACTTCGATGCAGGCAAGTCGGTGAACCATACCGGCAGCGGCAAATACCAACTAAAGCCCGTGATACGCGCCTACAGCGCCCTTACCAATGGCCGCATAGAAGGATATGTGTTACCCCTCAGCGCTATGGCCACGGTATATGCCATCAATGGCGCAGATACGGTATCTGCCATACCGGCCCCTGATGGGCACTTCGTCATCAGTGGCTTGGCAGAGGGCTCTTACCAGCTATACATAGAGCCCGCCGTGCTCACCTTTGCTTCCTTTAGTACCAATGTCAATGTCTCTTTCGGCGTCATCGCCAATGTAGGTACTATTACATTGCTATAGGCGCTACATGCGCCAACGAAAAAAGACAGGCGAAAGCCTGTCTTTTTTCGTTGATATAGTTCTTTGCTTTTCTTAGTTCAGGAAGCGGTAACCTACAGATACCTGTATAGATGAGTTCGTCACCTTTGTTCCCGAAATAGTGCTTACGTCTGTAAGGCCATAGATGTAACGTGCGCCCACTATGAACTTCAGCGGCAGGTTCACTTCTACACCGGCAACTGCAGACAGCTCTGCAGACTTGAACTGGTCTTTCACATCCACATCGTTCTGCTTTGCCGACAGCATGGTAGTGAATTGCGGGCCCACATGCAGTTTCAGCCTTTTGATGGGTGCATACTCGAACAGTACAGGCACATCCAGCATTACCGTTTTTACAGATGGTACGGTAGAGATAGAGTAGTCTATCTTGGCCGACTTTACCAGGCCTTCCACGCGCACGCCCATTTTTTTCTTCGAAACGCATACGAATGCTCCGGCAACGAAACCGCCTTTGTAGGCATCATCCAGGCCACCGCCATCTACTTTCTGCATATTGGCGCCTACCTTCACGCCAAGAGATACTACGGGTGCTACTTTCTTTACTACGCCCAGTTGTGCATGGGCCGTGCTGGCGCAGAACAGGGCAGCCACGGCAGTTGTGATAAATGTGAGTTTCATGTGTTAGTTTTTTTGCAAAGATATGGGTAAAGCTTTCGTTGGGCCAAATAAAGTATTGTTCGTGTATTTAGCCAGGTCTTTCTATCTTATTTCCGGTACTGCCGCGCTATCTCCTTCATCTGGTTCAGTTTCAGCAGGGCTTCTACGGGCGTCAGGGTATTGATGTCGGTCTCATCCAGCAGTTGCTGTATGCGGCGCAGATCCTCCGTCACACCGTCAAATATGTTCAGCTGATAATTATCCGCAGGCTTTATCTTCTTTACTTTTTCCTGCACATTGGTATTACTGTCCGCACCCGTATCGGCATGTTTTTCTTCCAGTTGTGCCAGTATCTCGTTGGCGCGATCCAGCAGGTTAGGGGGCATACCCGCCATACGGGCCACCTGTATACCAAAGCTGTGCCTGCTGCCACCCGGCGCCATCTTGCGCAGGAATATCACCTTGTTCCCTGTTTCCTTATGTGTTATGTGGTAGTTGCGCACCCGTGGCAGGTGGCGTTCCAGTTCGTTTATTTCGTGGTAGTGCGTGGCAAAAAGGGTCTTGGGCCTTGCCGGGCTGTTGTGCAGGTATTCCACTATGCTCCACGCCAGCGATATACCGTCATATGTGCTCGTTCCACGGCCTATCTCGTCCAGCAGCACCAGGCTGCGCTCGCTTATGTTGTTAATGATGCTGGCCGTCTCGTTCATCTCTACCATAAAGGTGCTCTCGCCCCCGCTCAGGTTGTCCGATGCCCCTACCCGGGTGAATATCTTGTCCGTAAGCCCTACTGTGGCTGCGGTAGCAGGTACAAAGCTGCCCATGTGCGCCATCAGCGTTATCAGGGCCGTCTGGCGCAGCAGGGCGCTCTTACCGCTCATGTTGGGGCCGGTGAGTATTATGGCCTGCTGCTCTGTTTTGTCCAGCGTTATGTCGTTGGCTATATAGCTTTCGCCCGGTGGCAATTGCTGTTCTATCACAGGGTGACGCCCCTCCTTTATCTCCAGCACCGGCTCGGTTACCATTACCGGGCGGTGGTAGTTATACCGCTGCGCATTTGCTGCAAAGCACAGCAGGCAGTCCAGTTGCGCGGTCACATTGGCATTGTGCTGTATGGGCGCTATGTATGGTTCTATGGCTGCCAGCAGTTGCTGGTACAGGTCCAGCTCTATGGCCAGTATGCGGTCTTCGGCGCCCAGTATCTTCTCTTCGTACTCTTTCAGCTCGGGCGTTATGTAGCGTTCCGCGTTCGCCAGTGTCTGCTTGCGTATCCACTCTGCAGGTACTTTTTCCTTGTGTGCATGTGTCACCTCCAGGTAGTACCCGAACACATTATTGTAAGATACCTTCAGAGATGTGATGCCCGTGCGCTGTGCCTCCTGCTGCTGTATCTGCAGCAGGTAGTCCTTCCCGCTACGCGATATGGTGCGCAAATGGTCCAGCTCGGCAGATATGCCCTCGCGTATCATACCTCCTTTGGCGGCTACTGCCGGGGCATCCTCTGCTATAGTGTCTATTATGCGCTGTCTTATCTCTGCCAATGGCTGCATGGGCATGGCCAGGTCACGCAGTGCCTCATTGTCGCAGGCTACACACAGCTCGCGCATATGCTGCATATGGTATATGCTGCGGGCCAGTTGCAATACCTCTCGCGGGTTCGCCTTTTTCAGCGGTATCTTGCCCACCAGCCGTTCTGCATCGCCCGTCTGTTTTACCAGTGCGCTCAGGGCATGGTTCATTTCCTGCTCGCGTACAAAGTAGCTCACGAGGTCCAGCCGCTGCTCTATGCGCTGCATGTCGTAGAGGGGAAATATCATCCACCGCTTCATGAGGCGTGCGCCCATGGGCGTATGCGTATGGTCTATGGCCTGCAGCAGGCAGCATCCCTGCTCGTAGCTGCTGTGTATCAGTTCCAGGTTGCGGATGGTAAAACGGTCCATCCACAGGAAGTCGGTGGCCGTTATGCGCTGCAGTGTGTTCATGTGCTGCAGGTTGGCATGTTCCGTATCTTTCAGGTAGTGTATGGCCACGCCGCAGGCCACTGTGGCAGCCTTCATATCTTCTACGCCATACCCCTTCAGCGACTGCGTCTGGAAGTGTTGCAGCAGTAGCTCATAGGTATACTGCTCGCGGAATACCCATTCATCCAGTTGAAAGGTATACACCTTGGTATCGAACTGCTCCCTGAATCGCTTCACCTGCGATTTGGACAATATGATCTCTGATGGCTGAAAGCTCTGCATCAGCTTGTCCATGTATTCGGTATTGCCCTCGGCGGTATAGAACTCTCCCGTCGTTATGTCCAGGAAGGCGATACCACACATGGGTTCGGCCAGGTGCAGCACGGCCAGGAAGTTGTTGGTGCGGTTCTCCAGCAGCTTGTCGCTGGTGGCCACGCCGGGTGTCACCAGTTCGGTCACGCCGCGTTTCACTATGCCTTTGGTCAGCTTGGGATCCTCTAGCTGGTCGCATATGGCCACGCGGTAGCCCGCCTTTACCAGCTTGTGCAGGTAGGTCTCCAGCGAGTGGTGCGGAAAACCCGCCAACTCTACAGATGATGCCGAACCATTGGCACGCTTGGTAAGGGTAATGCCCAGTACGCGCGATGCGATGAGCGCATCGTCGCTGAAGGTCTCATAGAAATCGCCCACGCGGAACAGCAGCACGGCATCAGGATATTTTGCTTTGATATCCTTGTGCTGCTTCATCAGGGGTGTTTCCGCTACATTTTTTGCCACGCCCCAAATTTACTCTCTTGCACCCGCACTGCGAATGAGTATATACCGCATGTTGGGGCAGTGTGGATAAATAATAACGTGGAAGATAAAAGGGGCAAGGTCATTTTCTTATTACCCAATTCTCCGTTCTTATATCCTTTAGCCTGATAAAGTCTTTTGTATTATCGGTCACCAGGATCAGGTCATGTTCTATAGCGGTCACACCTATCAGCAGGTCGAATTCATCGTGAATTGGTTTCCCCGCTTTTTTAAGTCTCACCTTCTCCTTTGCATATCTTTTATAACAGCCGGAAATAGGTATGATGCCAAGACCGGACAAAAATGCATCCACTGCTTTATTCGATCGGGCAGGGTCATTGCTGTTCTCAGCTCCATATCGTAATTCCAGTACGGTTATTTCAGAGATATAACAATTGGTGAGCCCTTTTTCCTTTATGATATCATTCAGATCTAATTTGCCACGCAAATAAAATACACAGATACTCGTATCTAATAGGTAACGCATCAGAGACGTATATCTTTTTTGCTGAATTTTCTATTCGCCTTAATATCCTTTATGATGTCCTCAGCAGAACTGTCTGATACGAATGCGCCATAAGAACGAAAGAAATCCCTTTCTTTTTTTCGATCGTCTTTTCTTACAGACCGAAGAAGACGCTCTATCAACTCCAGTTTACTGTCTGGCTGAAGGCCTTTAAGCATGTCGGAATAAGCATCAATGATATGTTTGTCTGTAAATGTCATCTATAACAAAGATAGGAGATCTGTACATAGCAAACCGGGTACCGAAACTGATGTTTCGGTACCCGGTAATATAGTTGTTGGTTATGCACCTTACTACTCCAGCACTACTTTCTTTGTTACGCTACCTGCGTCGGTATGTACGCTCACAAAGTAAAGGCCTCTTGCCAGGTCTGCGGTATTGTAGCGCAGTTGCTGTTTGCCGCTGTACTTTCCATCTGCTATAGCCGCTATTTCCCTGCCTGCCATATCGTGCAGCGTTATGCGTACATGCTGTGTTACAGGTGTGCTAAAGGTTATGTTCAGCTCGCCGGTGGCAGGGGTGGGGAAGAGCTGTACATCGGCCAGGGTCGGGTCCATATCGGGCACCCCGGTTATCTGCATACCTGCAAATGCTATGAAGCGATAGTCGGGAGTGGGCGATCCCACTTCTGTCACTGTCTGTATGGTCAGCAGTGCCGTATGATAGTCGGGCTTGTACCAGTCGTAAGACAGTATCTCATACGTCTTCATTATAGGTGTGCCAAATACATTTGCGCTGTCGGTAAAGGTCTGTGTGGTCTTTACGCGCAGTACATTGTTGTCGGTACGGCCGGGCAGCTGCAGGGTGCCCCAGCCATCGCATGTCACCGTGATGGTGCCCGTATGGTGCGCCGTCAGCGGGTTCAGGTGAAAGGTACCCTCATAGGTATCGGTAAAGGTATTGGGGTAGGTAAAAGGATAGCGTATCTGGTCGGCCGCATTGGTCAGTATCAGGTTCGTGTCAGGCGATGCATAGTAACCTAGCTGCGCCAGCCGGGTAGAGTTGGCTATGAGGTAGGTAGTGGCATCTGCCGTTATGGACGGCCCTTTCAGCGCTATGGTGGCCGTAGGATAGTTAGAGAAGTACGGTGTGGACAGGCATGATACGGCCCTTCCGGTATCTACCGAGGTCACGGTAAGGCCATTGGCGCCCGTGGCGAAATTCCAGGTGATGCTGGCTCCCGCCGGGCCCGGAGTGATGCCCGTAGTATCGCATATGCGTAGCTGGAAAGCCTCGCCGATGTGCGGGTTAAAATTGTCTCCTGTAAGTGTGGCCTGTGCGAATGAGGTAGTAGCGGCAAGAAGGGATGCGGAAACTAATAGTGGTCTAAGCATAATAGGTAGTTTTAGGTTATGAAGAAGGATATATCTTTTCAAAGGTAGCGCATATTATCATATGGTGTAATGAAATACTGCGTACATGCGCCATCTCATTTTGCTGCATTCCGCCAAATGCACCATTTTTGCGGTTCTAAATGCCAAATTATATGGATACCACCGCCACACAGGAAGAGATAGTAGCCCTATACCACCAGGCACTGCAGCAATGGAATAAGCGCAATGCTGCCGGTATGACGGCCCTGCTCGCGCCCAATGGCACCTTCATAGGGTTCGATGGCAGCCAGCTCAATGGCCAGCAGGAGATATATTCCGTGTTCGATGAGATATTCACCCACTTTCCCACCGCGGCCTATGTAAGTATCGTAAAGGAAGTACGCATACTATCGGCCGACGCAGCCCTGCTGCTGGCCGTAGCAGGCATGGTGGCCGAGGGCCATACCGATATCACCCCATCTGTCAATGCCATACATTCCATCACCGCCACCAGGATAGATGGCAACTGGCGCATCGCCCTCTTCCAGAACACACCCGCCGCCTACCATGGCCACCCCGAGTTGGCTGAACAACTTACGGCTGATCTGAGGGCTGCGATGAATGGGCAGGTGTAGATATGTAATACTTTCCATTCGGGGTATGGGCAAGCTGGATAACTATGCCAAGTAGGCGCCGGGTCCCTGCCCGGCACAAGGCTATGCATAGGAGACCCAGCTATGACGTAAAGATAAAGTTGGTGTATGTGTTTCCTCGATCATCTGCCTAATATAGTCGCTACTCGTCCTCGTTTACAACGAGGATGCCACGGCAGGGCGTTTGTAACGCCCGATACATATGTAGCACATCACATCCTCCTCACCATCCTTTCCAGGTCCTCGGGGGTGTCTATACAGTGACTTTCGTAGGTGGTAGGTACACAGCGTATGCGGTAGCCGCTCTCTACCCATCGCAGTTGCTCCAGCGATTCCGCTTTTTCCAGCGCCGATACCGGCAGGCGCGTTATGGCTTCCAGTATATCGGCCCGGTAGGCATACATGCCCACATGGCGGTAGTAGGTATGGTGCAGGTGCCACTCGCGCTCGTCCACACCCTTTATAAAGGGTATCGTCATCCGGCTGAAGTAGAGGGCCTCGTTGCGGCTGTTCAGCACTATCTTCACCTCGCCCTTGTCGGCCAGTTCTTCATAGCTGCGTACGGCTATCATCTGGGTGGCTATCTCGGTAGTGCCATCTGCCAGCGCTGCCGCCAACTCGTCTATCTGTGCAGGTACTATAAAGGGTTCATCGCCCTGTATGTTCATCACATAGCGGTAGCTGCCCTTTAGCTGCAGCAGTGCCTCGTGGCAGCGATCGGTGCCGCTGGGGTGGTGTGCTGCCGTCATCACCACATTCCCGCCAAAGCTGCGTACATGTGCGGCTATGCGTTCATCATCGGTGGCTACCACCACGGTGGACAGCGCCTTGCTCATCGATGCCTGCTCATATACACGTTCTATCATCGTCTTGCCCTTTATATCGGCAAGGGGCTTGCCGGGAAAACGGGTAGACGCATAGCGCGCCGGTATGATACCTGCTATCATTTGGGGGTATGTTCTGTGATGCGTGAGTCGATGAATGAATAGAATGCCGGCGAGGGTATGTTGCGGCTGTTCAGGTAGTCGCGATAGTGCTCGCTCCATGTGGCCCGCTGCATTATGGTCTCCTCGTAGCGGCCGCTCAGGGTCTTTATCAGCTCTGTGGCCTCGCGAATGGCATTGCTGCCGCCATCGTTGGCGGTTATATAGTCGGCCATGCCCCGCTCCTGTGCCAGGCGGTGCAGCATGGGTATACCCTTGCGCCCTATCATCACGCGCAGGCCGCACATAGATGCCACCTCCAGGTCGGTTATATCGTCAAAGAAATAGGCTACTTCCGATGGTTGTATATCGTGTGCTGCGCACAGGTGCATCAGCGCATCTTTCTTGTTCTTTATACCGTAGTATACCGCATGCAGGTGCTCGCGCCGGGCAAATGTGAACGCCACGGGGTTCTTCTCCCCGGTAATGATACCTGCTATGGGATTGCGGCCCTTGCGTATATAGTGGTTGAAACGAAGCATATTGATGCCCATAGAATCCACCTCGTTGAAGGGGCTCGATCCATCGGCACCCTTGCTGCCATTGTTGAACACACCATCCCAGTCGAATATCCAGGCATTGATGCCCGGTATACGCTCTGCAATAACATCAGCGGCGGTCACGAATGTGCCGCCGAAGATGCTTTTTGCCAGTTCTATATTGGTGTCGTTCATATGCTGACCTCTCCCCATCCCTCTCCGAAAGATAGGGTGGTATTGTGTAGGGTCGAGTAAGGGGTACGCCCTTTTCGACTATCTACTAATTACTATCTACTTTCGACTTAAAAACCCTTCAGGTCCTGTATGTCCAGCATGCCCACAGGCCTGTTGTTGCTGTCCACGGCCAGTATGGTGTCCACGCTCGTCTTCTTGAAGATGACCGCGGCATCGTTCAGCAGGGCGTCCACATTCACGCTTATAGGCGTTTTGTATTCCAGGCCGCCTATCTTCTTGTCCAGTATATGCTCGCCATCGCTCTGCAGCAGCCTGCGCAGGTCGCCATCGGTAAATACGCCTATGGTATCGCCCGCATCGTTCACCACGGTCACACAGCCAAAGCCGAAACCTGTCATCTTCACTATCGCGTCCTTCAGGTTGGTATCGGCATGTACCAGCGGGTTCACACCATTTATGGCATCCTTCACACGCACCGTCATCAGGCGGGTATCAGTGAGGAACTGCTCTGTACCTACAGTGGTGAAGTTGTTCTCCGTGAGCGACTTCAATATCTTCAGCGGTACGGTTATGGTATGTGCGCCTGCGCTCAGTGCATTGCGTACATGCTCTGAGTTGCGCACCGAGCTGAACATGATCTTTGTATCATACTTATAGCGCTCCACGGCTTTTACACACTGCTCTACCAGCGCCACGGCATCATGGCCCTGGTCTTGCAGGCGGCCCACCAGCGGGCATACATAGTTAGCGCCTGCCTGCATGGCCATATAGGCCTGCTGCAGGGTATACACCAGGTGTACATTCACCATCAGACCCTTGTCGCGCAGCATCCTGCACGCACGCAGGCCTTCCAGCGATACCGGTATCTTGAAGACCGTCCTTTTCGGGTCCAGGCCCAGTTCCAGCTGGCGCACAGCCTCCTTTACCACATCTTCCGCGGTATTGCCCAGCGCCTCTATCTGCAGTACAGGCACTATTTTAGACAGTTTCACTATAGTGCCGTCTATATCGGTTATACCTTCGCGCTGCATGAAGGTAGGTGTAGTGGTAAGACCAGTAAGGAACCCCAGTTTGAAACCTTCTTCGATCTCTTTTAGGTTGGCCGAGTCAAGATATAATTCCATTTTATGTTGTATTATGTTGTTATCGTGTGTTTACTTTTCCTTTAAGGCCTGCAAGATACTCTCTTTTATCAGTTCCTGTATTTCACCTCTATGGCATGTAGCTCTATCAGCGGTTTCAGAAACTCTTCCAGGTCATATACGCATAGCTGGCTGGCGGCATCGCACAGGGCCTTCTCAGGCTCGGGGTGCGTTTCTATGAATATGCCGTCCACACCTGCGGCCACACCTGCGCGGCTCAGTACCGGCAGAAATTCCCTTGCACCGCCTTTCGCATCGGCGCTGGGTATGCCGTACTTGCGTATGGAATGCGTTATATCGAACACCACAGGGTAGCCTATCTGCGCCATATGGTAAAAGCTGCGGGGGTCTACTATCAGATCGTTATAGCCCATAGTATAGCCGCGCTCCGTCAGTATTATCTGGTCGTTGCCTGCGGCCACCACCTTGCCCACGGGATGCTTCATATTGTCGGGCGCCAGGAACTGGCCATGTTTTATGTTCACCACCTTGCCCGTTTTGGCCGCCGCTACCAGCAGGCCCGACTGCATACACAGGTAGGCCGGTATCTGCAGCACATCGCACACCTCGCCGGCAGGTGCTGCCTGGTCCGGGTAGTGTATGTCCGTCAGCAGGGTAAAGCCGAACTGCTCCTTTACCTTGGCCAGTATCTTCAGCCCCTTGTCCAGCCCCGGGCCGTCATAGTAGCTCAGGTTGCTGCGGTTGTCTTTCAGGAAAGACGATTTGTAAATGATGGGTATGTTCATACGCGCACTTACTTCCTTCAGCTTCTCGGCCGTCTTCATCATCGTCATTTCATCCTCTATCACGCACGGCCCCGATATCAGGAACAGCTCCTCATTACCACATACTATATTGCCTACTATTACTTTTTTAACGCTCATTTTATTTTTTTTTTACCACAAGGGGCACTAAGGATATTTCACAAAGGACACAAAGTTTTTTCACTAAGTGCATAAAGGGGGCTTTTTACATTCTCCGGTAGAGGTCCTCTATCGTCTTTATAGTTACTTTTTCTTTCCAGTCGGGCCCTATGGCGTGGTTCCACATATGTGGCAGGTTGTAGGCCACATGTGCCATGGCGGTTATCTGCTCGTCCGTCCATGTTTTGGCCAGGCCGGTAGGCAGGGTCACATTGTGGCGGGTAAGCATCTGTTTCAGCTCGCGCACGCCCTCGCCATAATAGTCCTCCAGGTGCTGAAACGCCAGGCAATTGGCATAGCAATGTTTCTCTCCCAGTATCTTCGATAGCCCGTAAGACAGCGCATGGCATACACCCACTTCCGAGTAGGTAAGGCTCAGGCCGCCCATCATACTGGCCACCATCAGCTTGTCATCGTTCTCGGGGTTCTGGCCTGCGTTCTCGCCCAGGTATATCTCTCGGCACAGTTTCAGCGCCTGCTCGGCATAGGCATGGCTATAGGCATTGTTCAGAGTGCCCTGCTCCGATTCTATACAGTGAATATAAGTATCCATACCCGTATACAGCCATTTGTCCACGGGTACGGTCACGGTCAGTTCGGCATCCAGTATCACCTGGTCGAATACCGTCCAGTCGCACTTCAGCCCCAGCTTTTTCTCAGGTCCTGTAAGCACTGCCGTCATAGACACCTCTGCACCCGTACCCGATATGGTAGGTATGCCCAGGTGGTAAATGCCCGGCTTCTTTACCAGGTTCAGACCCTGGTATAGGGTAGAGGAGCCCTCATTGGTGAACATCAGCGATACTGCCTTTGCTATATCCATTATGCTGCCACCGCCTATGCCTATCACACCCGCAGGCAGGCCATGTTCTTTCAGTACGGTATCGCGCAGTTCGTCTATCTGCTCGGTAGTAGGCTCGTGCGGGTCCACATCTATAAAGCGTACCACATCGCCATTTTTTACCGGTAGTCTGGTGGCCAGGTCTTTGCCATTGAAGAAATCATCTACCACATACAGGAAAAAACGGTTGTTCTCGTTGCGCCTTTCCTCCAGTATGCTCTCCAGCATAGAGAAACTACCCCTGCCGAAGACCACTTTACCTATATTCTTGAAATTCTTGTGCATTATTTTCCTAAGCTATAAAAACTTTTCTAAACACCTTTAAATTCTGTGAGTACTTCTCCATTGACTGTGTAAATGACTTTTGACGAATTGTCAATGTTCTTGTTATAATGGTCATATCTATGAGTGCAAAACTTAGTAAGAAACTCCCCTTGAATACCGTTATCCCCAGTTTTGATTTCTTGTATGTCCGAGATTATTTTCTCAATATCGATAACATTATATTCTTTTTCGATTATTTCACCTTTTTTGGGACACATTGTATTTAAATTCTCAGCCCATAATGTTGACCTCCCAATTCCGTGAATCAGATGTCGTCTGTCCTCATTCACAGAATTGATTTTTTGAGTAATCTTATCCCAATCGTTTTGGAGGAGGGGGAGATTTTTATATATGAAGTCTCTGATAAATTTCAGTCTATCACTAAGGGATAATGGAGAATACCTAGTATACCCATCTTGGCAATAATTTAGATAAGTAATGATTGAACAATATTGAAGTAAAGCGGTTTCCATTGTAGAAAATTCCACCATGAAATTGCCCAGTATCTTATAGTGTTCATCTCGTTTATAGAACATGTTCATGTATAGAACTATTTACGCATTCACCATCATTGCCGCCTGCGCGCATTTGGCTATGTTATTGGCCAGTGCGGTCACTTCCTCCTCTGTCCATGTGCAGCGTATACCGAACGATATGAGCCTGCCCACTACTTCCTGCGACTTCGGCAGCTCCATTGCAGCATAGTCCTGCGAAGAGCCGAATTTCTGCACAGGCAGCGCAGCCGCGGTACGCATCTGTTTCAGGTGGTCCCACTGGTTCACAAAGTGGTACATGTTGGTATACCAGTAGTTGAAGCCGCCCACACCTGACTTGTTCAGTTCGGCCACGGTGCGTTTTGCGGTATCGGTATCGGGCAGCAGCAGGTTCAGGAAGGTAGCAGAGTCCCCATCGGGGTCTGCCAGCCTTGCAAAAGATATACCCTCCGTCTGCGACAGTATATCTACCAGCATCTTTTTGTGTTTGCGGTTGGCCTCGCGTATCTGTGGCACCTTGCGTGTCTGCGCCAGTCCCACGGCCGCGTGCAGCTCGCTTATGCGGTAGTTGAAGCCCAGCACGGGGTGCTGCTCCATGCCGCGGTTATTGCCTTCGTGGTTGTGGCCATGGTCGGCATAGGCATCGGCTATCTTGTATACCTCTTCGTCATTCGTTACGAATATACCACCCTCGCCGGCCGTGGCTATCTTGAAAAAATCGAACGAGTAGCTGCCGGCCGTACCGAACAGCCCGGTGGCCGTACCCTTGTACGATGCCGCGAAGGCCTGTCCGGCATCTTCTACCAGCACCAGGTTGTAGTCGTTCACCACCTTCATTATGGCATCCATATCGGCCATGCCGCCGCACATATGCACCAGGCATACCCCCTTGGTCTTGGGGGTTATGGCCTTTTCTATACCTTCTGCGCTCAGGCACAGGGTCTCGTCTATCTCGGCAAATATGGGTATCGCACCCAGGAACAGCACTGCCTCTACACTGGCTATGAAGGTAAAGGGTGGTACTATCACCTCATCGCCCGCGCCTATGCCCGACGCTGCCAGCGCCGTGGCTATGGCAGCCGTGCCATTGCATACCGCATGTACATATTTAGCGCCCGTCAGCTGGCGTACCTCGGCCTCGAACTCGCGGGCCTTCCATATGCCATTGCGTTGCTGGTCGTGGTTGTAGCGGAACAGCATACCTGTTTCCAGTACGTCATTTATCTCTTTGCGCTCTTCGCTGCCGAATAGTTCAGTTCCTGGCATAAAAATGTATAATGTGGTGGAAGGATGTTTTTTGCGTTGCAAAGATAGTAACGCCGAAGCACAAACAATTGTTATAAAAGAAGGTACACGGGTCATTCCCGCCCTGTCATGCCATTTTGCCTGAGCCACTGCGAATACTGTATAAAACAGAAGGCGTGATGGCGCATACTATCGGCCAATTTATGGTCTGTACCGCCCGTTTCCCTGCCATTATCCAGGTCTATAAGGTACTCATGTCCGTCTTTATGCCATATATATAGTAAATGTTCGCTTGTGATCCCTATTTTATCGTCCTGGCTAAAAAAAGCCCATCTGCCGGGATGCCTCAAAAGATCGGTACCCAGTGTGGCCTGATCGTTATAGCCGCCCAGCAGGCCTACTATGGTAGGGAAAATATCTATTTGTCCTCCCGGGTCGTTCTTTACCGCCTGTTGCAGCCCCAGGTGTGGCCCATATATGATAAAGGGAACTCTGTTGTAGCAAAGCGGCATACCTGCATAAGATGGCCCGTCGTAGGAGCCATGATCGCCTGTAAAAACGAAGATGGTGTTGGCGTACCACGGGTGCGATGCGGCCATCTGCATAAAACGCCCTATGGCCCAGTCGGCATATTCTACACAGCCCCCGCGCACTTCGGTATGATGCGGGCTGAAAGGTATATTGTCGGGCAATATATATGGGCTGTGGTTGCTGCTGGTCATCAGTGTGGCAAAGAACGGCCTGCCCGCGCTGTGGCATTGGTCCAGCGTCTGCAGCGAGTTGTCGAACATCTCATGATCGGCTACTCCCAGCACACTCCATATCCTCCCCTCCTTGTAGTCGCTTTTGGTCACTATTTGCTGCATGTGATTGGCAGAAAGGAACCCGCTTACATTATCGAATTCCCCGTCATGTGTTGTGAAATATATGGTCTCATAACCTCGCTTTTTGAAGTAATAGGGCATACCCCGGAACGACGGTATGTATGCCCCCTCCATGGTATGCCGTGCCATAAGTGCCGGATGGCCGTAAAGGACCGAGAATATACCATTGAACGTATGTATGCCTGCCGAGTAGAAATTGTGGAATGAAATGCCGCGCTCTGCCAGCGTGTCCAGGTTGGGGGTAAGGGCATTGCCATTGCCCATTGCTGCAGTATAGTAGGCGCTCATGCTTTCCATCAATACCAATACCACATTGTAGCGCTTTTCGTCTCCTGCATCATATACTTGTATAGGCGCGTTAGCAGGTCTATGCAGGTAATTCTGCACATAGTCTCGCGCTATGGTGTCGTTCACAAATGCCAGCGGCCTGTTCTCGTCCTTCCATCCGTCGGTCCAGCTCCATACCAGGTTGAACATGGGGTTCAGGCCTGCTTTGTTGGCAAGGTCATATTCGCAGAAATAAGAGGTTCCGGGTTGTATCGGCGACCGGCCCTCTACCCGTCCCCGTATGGCCAGCAGTATACAGCCTGTGAATAGCAACGCCTGCGCTGCTGTAGCCCATTTTGAAGATAGCGGCCTGTGCTGCATACGCGCGGCCATTTCTGTCGAATATCTTTTGAATGTCCGTCGCATCAGCAGGTGGTACAGGTACAGTATCGCTACCCACAGCCCTATATACATAAGCCATTTATTGTCCTGCCATATCATTTTAAGTATGAATTCCGGCGAGGCCGACCAGTTGAGTATCGTGATGTTGAGCCTGCTTTGGTAGTTGCCATAGAATGGCAGATCGGCGATGCAACCAAGGAAACACGGCGAATAGAGCAGGAAAAGTAAGGTATGTACCGGGCGCAACTCATGGGCGCGTGGCCGGGCGAACGCCCACAGAATGAACACATACAAGAACGGCGCCAGGAGGATATAGCCGCTTATCACGGTATCGAAACGGAGGCCCATGATAAAGGACCGTGCAACGATAGCAAACGTGTCTCTGCGGGGTAGCTGGGCTGCATTGGAGATATACAGCAATACGCGGAACAGTGTAAAGAATAGGATTCCATTCAGGTATACGGATAGTATATACCTTGCGGGTACAAAATTTCTCATAAGGGTATGGGTTGCCGGCAGGGTAGGTGGCCGGTCTGCAGCATCAGTGCATGCAGATGCCAAACAAAAGCAATAATGGTGCCAAACTGGAAATGATGGAGGCGGTATGCGTTACAGGCTTAGAAATAGCCCAGGTACAGCTTTGAGTGCGTGGTATACTCCATGCTCACCTCATCGCCCTCCTTCATGGCCGTAAAGTATTCCGGCGATACCTCTATACTTATCTTGGTACGGGAGTCGGTGTAGAAATAGTAGGAATTCTTCGTGGCAACGAATATCTTTTTGGTTATGAAGTTCGTCTCTATGGTCTTGGTGCGCTCCCGCAGGTCCATTATGAGCTTATGGTGAAAATGCCGGTAGCTGGCATAGGTAGCTACCGATACTATGGTGAGCAGAATGCCTGTTGTAACAAAGAACCTTATGTACGAAAATGCGTTCGGCGCACCCTCATATGCCCTGTACCACGACGTGATGAACGGTACCAGAAAGCTGGCAGCCATCAGCACCCGGTATACCGAATAGTACTGGCGGCGCTCTTTTGCTTCCTTGTTCACCAGGAAGCTCACTTCGCCAGCCGTCAGCGGTTCCTTATATTTCCTTATCTCGAAAGGCACAGGGGCAGACTTGTCTTATTGTTATAACGTAAGTTACGAAAATATATTCTACGTCTTTGGGAATTGGGAATTAGATATTGGTATTGGGGCTTGGAGTTTGCCCTTTGGAATTTGGGATCTGGAATTTGGAATTTGGAATTTGATATTTTGGATCTTCTAAGGCGCTACTTTCAGGTCGCCATACACCCGTGTAGAATCGGTGCATATGAAATCGAACGTTGCCCTGAAGACGGGGGTGCTCTCTGTCACTATCAGTTGCCCATATGCCGCGAATTTCTCTACGCTGGGTGTCTCGGGTACGAAACTTGCTGCCGCATCCACACTGTCTATCTGCAGTGTGTCCAGTGCGCCCGTGTATTTAGCTATCCACAGCTTTATGGTAGCCCCGCCTGCGGGCATCACGGCCTCTATGTACATCGATGACGCTGTGCCATATGTACCCTTCGTTGTCTTTACCAACTGGCCCGATGAGTAGAATTTGTAGCTGCCCACTGTAGCTGCCACATATGGGTCTACGGGTTTCTCCTTCTTACCGCATGCCGTTAGCATACATATTGCCAGCAAAAGGTGCGCAGAAAGGTTCTTCATGTAACAATGGCGTCAAAAAAGCGACCATGCAGTAGTGGCCGCCCATCAGCAGGCCGCAAAGTTAATAACATATGGCCACCGCAAAAAAGAAATATGCCCGGGCCCGTTATGGCTTTTTGAACATGTCCTCCAGTATCTTCTTGGTCTCCTCGGGGACGCTACCGGTGTTCACGGCTATCCTGTTCAGCAGCCTGCAGGCGTACTCAGCAGTGCATTGGTCTCTTTTTGCAGGGTTATCCGCTCGTTTATCTTCCAGTACCAGTTATTTATCTCTCTGCATACCAGGAAGATGACCACCAGCACCAGGAAAAATATGACGATATAAAATAGGTTCTCATCCATTTTTTTGTAGTTTTTGGGAAATGAAAAATAAACAAAAAACATTCAAATACCTGTCATTTATATAAATACAATATTTTTCCTGTCTTTATGCTTATTTTGTATGTCTTAGTAGTAGCTATTGAATGGGTAACGGTCTGGGACATAACTTACGGGGGCTTTTCGGGATGCGTAGGGAAATGAGCCTGGGGTTCTATATCACAGACCTCATATTCAGGAAGATATTCCGGCAGAATGCCGGTACTTCCTGGGCCATACACCATACCAGCACCATACACAGCCCCGAAAGGATAACACGCGGCAAAAATGTATTCCCCGGCGATTCGCCGGGTGTGTACATCAATGCTGCCAATGGTATCAGTATTGGCGACCATACCAATATAGGTCCCAATGTGGGTCTCGTCTCGGCCGATCATGATGTCATAGACAACGACCTGCATACCCCTGCTGCACCCATCGTCATAGGCCGGTTCTGCTGGCTGGGCATGGGGGCCGTGGTATTGCCGGGTGTCACCCTGGGCCATTTCACCATTGTTGGCGCCGGCACTATAGTTACCAAAAGTTTCGAACAGGGATATTGTGTTATAGCAGGTAATCCTGCGCGCATTATCCGGCAGCTTAATAAGGAGGAATGCGATGCCTTTGCGGAGAGCAAATAACATATTTCTGAGCAATTCGTTCTTCATCTTCATCGCGAGGTTCTTCCCCATGCTGGCGAACCTCCTGGTGACCATTTGGTATTCGCGCCACCTGCCGCAGCATACCTTCGGCAATTACCAGTACTTCTGGATACAGCTCAATATCATGTACCCCCTGCTGTGCTTCGGTATACATGCCCTTATCATCACCTACTCCAAGACCATGCTGGCCAATATCCTCAGCCGCATAAGGCGGGGGTATTACCTGCTCTTCCTGCTGTGGATGCTATCGCTCAGCGCAGTATTCGCCTATATGCAGTACGATGCCGGTAGTGTGCCCTTCCTCATATCCTTCCTCTTCATACTTTCCTTTGCCGTCAATACCATTATAGAGTCGGTGCTCATAGTGTTCCGCAGGTATAATGTGCTCATGGTCACCGGCCTGCTCTATGCGCTCGCATATTGCGCCATACACAGGTATGCTCTTGGTAATGGTTTCTCTATCCGCGCCATATTCTCCATGCTGCTCATAGCAGGCCTGCTGCGCACCTTTGTACACTGCCTGGCCGTCATAAAAGAGGTACAGAAAGATACCGATGGCTACGAGGTAGAAGATGTAGATGTGCCCGGCGTGCGCTCCCTCTGGCTGCACTTGGGCATATACGATATATCGCAGATGCTCTTCTCGTGGATAGACAAGTTCGTCATTTCCCTTGTACTCAGCGCCAGTCTGTCGGCCATATATTACAATGGTGCGCAGAACATACCCTTCCTGCCTATGTTGCTTAGTGCTGCGGGTAGCGCTGTACTGCTGCAACTGGCAGGCAATATGCAGCAATACGGCGAGACCCGGCATACCATACTGCTGGTGAACCAGATGGGCAGGGTATTGTCCTGCATCGTCTTCCCGGTTTTCTGTTTCCTTTACTTCTTCCGCAACGAACTTATCGTCAACCTGCTCAGCGAGAAGTACATACCTGCCATACCCATCTTCGCCATATCGGTACTGGCCCTGCCTGTGAAGGCATACAGCTTCACCAGCGTACTGCAGCGCATGCACAAGGGGGGCATCATCAATGCCGGCGCCCTCGCCGATCTTGTTCTTGCCTGTGCGCTCATGTACCCCCTTTACCTGTGGCTGGGCCTGCCCGGTGTGGCCCTCAGTTTCGTTATATCTACCTATCTGCAGGCAGCCTTTTATCTATACTATACCGGCAGGCTGCTGGGTATAAGCCCACTCAGGCTCATACCCCTGGGCAATTGGCTGGCCAAGCTCATTGTTTTTGCTACTGTGTTCATAGCCATTCATTATATAGGCAGTATATATTTTACCGGCAGGTTTACGCTAATTTTAGGGGCTATTGCAGTTATGGTCACAGCGGCTATATCGCTGGGTATAGAGCTATACTGGCATAGAAGACATGGCGCAGCATCAAAGACAAAGTTCAAGGAATATAGATAACACAGGCTTCGGTACCAACAGCAATACCGAGGGTGGGCGCCTGGTAAATGCCGATGGCAGCATAAACCTGCGCAAGACAGGCATGCCCATCTGGACGCGCACCTCTGTGTACCACACCCTGCTGCGTATGAAGCGCGGCCATTTCTTCCTCTCTATCATGGTCTTCTATACCGCGGTCAATATCTTTTTTGCCTCGGTATATTTCCTGGTAGGTGTCGAGAACCTCTCCGGTGTCGATCACTCCCGCTCCACCTTCGACGAGGTAATGGCGGCCTTCTTTTTCTCCTCCCAGACCCTAACTACAGTAGGCTATGGCCATGTGGCGCCCACCGGCCTGCTCACCAATATCATTGCCTCTACAGAGTCGCTGCTGGGCATACTGGCCTTTGCAGTGGTAACGGGTCTCATATATGGGCGCTTCTCCCGCCCTAAGGCCTATATCCGTTTCAGTGACGATATGCTCATTTCTCCTTACAAAAGCGGCAAGGCCCTTATGCTGCGCATGGCCACTTACAAGAACAACCATCTTACCGATGCCGAGGCCCAGCTGACCATTGCCATGCATGTCAATGAGAATGGCAAGATGATCACCCGTTTCTACCCGCTGCCGTTGGAGATATCGCGCCTCAATTCCCTTGCCCTTAGCTGGACGATCGTACACCCCATCACCGAGGAAAGCCCCCTCTACCAGCTCTCTAAAGAGGATATGGTGGCTGCCCGCATAGAGGTGATGGTATACATCAAGGCATTCGACGATCACTTCTCCAATACCGTGCAGCAGCGTACATCCTATACGCACCATCAGCTAGTATACGGTGCAAAATTCCAGATGATGTACGAACGCTCCGAGACCGGCGGCTATACCGTGCTGGAGCTGGATAAGATAAATGCCCACGAGCCCGCCCACCTGTCCGAAACCGTGCCCGTTCCTTAGTTTGTTTTCGGTAAATTGCAGGGGTGTTTCTTAGCACACGCTACCATGAAGCCATTCGTACTTTCCCAGATAGATATAGCCGCTCCCAAAGAAAAGATATGGGATGCCCTTATCAACCCTGATATGACCGCACGATACATGTTCGGCTGCAGGGTAACTACCGACTGGAAGCCCGGCTCGCGGGTAGACTGGGTAGGCACGCATGAGGGTAAAGAGGTCACTTTCGTTACCGGCCATGTGGTGACGTATGAGCCGTATGCTGTGCTGGAATATACTGTTATCGATCCCTTTGCCACATATCCCTTACGCCCGAGAACCACCTGGCGGTAAAACATACACTTACCGAAAAAGAGGGTAGGGTAGTAACACTCACCGTATCGCAGGGCGACTATACCAGGGTAGCCAACGGAGAAGAGCGCTATGGCCACGGTGCCGAAGAAGGCTGGCTGCAGCTACTTACAGGTATCAAAGCCCTTGCAGAAGACTAATTACTTGTTATAATGGCTGCTCATACTTGCTCGCCTTTAGGAGATGGGGCTACTCATGTCGCAGCCGCCTTGCGCGCAGCGTATTGTCCACAAATACCAGCCCCAGCACCACGCCTATGCCTATGGCCGTGTTCACAAAGGTGCTGTTCAGTATACCGCTCATATCTATGGTGGGTATGTGCAGTGCCAGTGTTGTGGCTGGTGCGGCCCAGTTAGTGGTCAGCAGCACGGCCAGCAGGGTCACACCTATGCTCACCACGAAGAATGCCGCTATACCCCTCATCAGTGTCCTGTTTATGTATTTGCGCATCATGGGTACAGGTTGTGGTTCGGCTATGGTCGCCATCACGCGTGCGTCAAAGCCCGCCTGCGGCTCCTGTAGCGCCATGCCGGTCTCCAGCTCGTGCTCAAAGGCCAGCAACTCTTCATAGGCCGTTTTCCAGCTTTCATCTTCGCGTATCAGCATGGCAATATGCGCCCGCTCGGCCTCACTGCCTGCGCCGTCCATATACTCCCACAACCGCTGTTCTATATTTTCTTCTCTTTGTTGCATATGCCAATGCATAAAGTTACTCTATACTATTCAATATACGCCCCTATACCCTCTATACTCGTTCTTTGCGCTCGCATATCACCTCCCTCTCCAAGGGAGAGGTCACACCAGTTCCTTATACTTCCTTTCTATTATTTCCCTTAGTTTTTGCCGTGCGCGAAACAGCCGCACCTTCACATTCGTCGTGGTCATACCCGTTATCCTGGCCACCTCCTCTACCGATCGTTCGCCTATATAGAACAGCGACAGCACCTGCGCATCTACCTCCGGTAGCTGGCTTATCGCCTGCTCTATATACGCCTGCCTGCTTCGCTGCTCCTGCCGGGTCGTCGGGGCATCCTCGTGCAGGCCATCCTGCAGCACGGTCATCTTTTCCTCGCCCGGCAGTACCATATTGCTCCCCTTTTTGCGCATGTGCGACAGGCAGGTAGTATGCACTATAGTATACAGCCATGTACCGAATTTGCTCTCGCCCCTGTATGATGCCAGGTTGCGGTAGGCCTTTACAAATACATCCTGTGCCAGCTCCTCTGCCACTTCCCTGTCCTGCACATACCGCAGCGCCAGCGTAAAGACATATGACCGGTACCGCTCCACAAGCCCTGCATAGGCGGCCTGCCGCCCCTGCAATACTGCCTGTATCACGGCCATATCATCTTCCCTGCTGTGCATGTGTCCCTACTAAGACGTGGTTGTTGTGGCAAAGGTTACAGAAAATAGGTGAAAGGGATATTTGAAATTTCTACTGGTGCAAGCGTTATTCTGCTTTCCTCAATTTTTTTCTTCCCTGTGTAACCTCCCATCATTACCCCTCGTCCTATTTGTTGTCATTGCAATAACAGCTACCAACATCCGATAACATATAACCGATAACAACAAATAACATAGAACATGGGACCAGAAGCAATAGTAGTAACATTCATCACCCTCTCCATCTGCCTGCTCATTTTCGGCATAGTATATGTCAGGAACAAAGAGAATATGGCCCTCATAGAGCGTGGCATCAATCCCCGCATCTCCGATCCGCGTCCACGGCATTTCGTCAATCTTAAATGGGGCCTGCTGCTTGCAGGTGCAGGCCTGGGGCTGCTCATAGCTTACTTCATAGACATCAATACGACCGTTTGGGTCACCACGCCCAATGGCGAACGTTACCAACAGGATAACCCCGCTATATATTTCTCCCTCATAGCCATAGGCGGTGGCATAGGCCTTGTATTATCCTACTTCATAGAAAAGAGGCATTGGAAAGAAATAGAAAAGAAAGACAAGCTGTGATCCTATCATTAGTGTAATGAAAATATGCTCCGCCTTGCTTCATAGGCGGAGCATATCTGCTCAATAGTATCGCTTTATATACCTACCATCGTCATGAACTCCTGCTCCGTCAGTATGTTCACCGATCCCAGTTTCTTCGCCTTATCCAGCTTCGACCCCGCATCTTCCCCCACCACCAGGAAGTTCAGCTTACTGCTTACACTGCCCAGTATCGTACCGCCTCTTTCCTCTACCAGAGCCTCGGCATCACTTCTTTTCAGGTGGCTCAGCGTACCGGTAAAGAGGAAGGTCTTACCCGTAAGCGCGCCCTCTGCGGCCTGCTGTCCTTTATGTTCGTTCACCAGGTTCACGCCAGCGGCATCCAGCATGTCTATCATATGCTTGTTCTCCGGCCGCGCAAAAAAGTCTGCTACAGATGTGGCTACTTTTGGCCCTACATCCTGCAGGGTACAGAGTCTTTCCTTGTCCCATTCATACAGGTCGCGTATGTGCCCTACCGCAGCGGCCAGTGTCTTTGCCGTGGTCTCGCCCACATAACGTATACCCAGTCCATATATCACCCTGTTCAGGGGCTGCTTTTTCGACTGCTCTATCGCCTGCTGCAGGTTGGTCACCGACTTCTCACCAAAGCCTCCCAGTGCCTTTACTCCCTGCCAGTCTATATTGTATATGCCGGGTATGTCGGGCAACAGCCCACTGTCATGGAACTTCTGCACGTTCGATTCGCCCAGGCTGCGTATGTCCATAGCATCTTTGCTGGCAAAATGTTTTATGCGCTCTGTTACCTGTACCGGGCATGTGGCATTTATACAGCGCCAGGCGGCTTCTTCCTGCTGTCTTTCCAGCAGGCTGCCGCAGGCCGGACAATGGGTGGGGAACACTATAGGCTCTTCATCGCCCGTACGCAGCTCTGCCAGTGGTTTCACTATATATGGTATCACATCGCCGGCACGCTCTACAAGCACTGTATCGCCTATGCGCAGGTCTTTTTCTCTTATCACGTCTTCGTTGAAGAGCGATATAGATGTCACTGTCACGCCCCCTATAGGTACAGGATCTATCTTGGCAACAGGTGTCACCGACCCCACACGCCCCACCTGGAACTCCACGCGGCGCAGCTTGCTTGTTGCCTGCCTCGCTTTGAATTTATATGCCACTGCCCACCGCGGGTGGTGCGATGTCATGCCCATCTTTTCCTGCAGCGCCATATCGTTCACCTTTATCACTAGTCCATCTACCTCAAAGGGCAGGTCGTCCCTGCGCTCTTCGAATTCTATACAATATTTTATCACCTCTTCTATGCTGGTACATACCTTCATTTCCCTGGCCGGCGCCGGGAAACCCATATCGTACAGCCACTGCAGCGAACCGCGGTGTGTGTTCAGTACATCGGGTTCTGCCGCGCCGGGTAGCAACGTATGGTGACTGATGCTGTACAGAATGGCATTCAGTCCGCGTTTGCGCACCTCTGATGGGTCTAGTATGCGCAGTGTGCCCGATGCTGCATTGCGCGGATTGGCCAGTGGTTCCAGACCATTGGCCATGCGTTGCCTGTTATACTCTTCAAATACTTTTTTATGTATCACTATCTCTCCGCGTATCTCCAGTTGCTTTATGCCATATTTGTGCAGCGGTGCCGATAGCGGTATGGCCTTTATCTGTTTCACGTTCACGGTCACTTCCTCACCCATCACACCATCGCCGCGCGTAGCGCCGCGCACCAGCTTGTCGTCCTCGTATATCACCGATACGCTGGCTCCGTCATACTTGGGCTCCACACAGTAGGTCACCTGTTCCACGCCTGCCAGTTCGCGGCAGCGGCGGTCCCAGTCGGTCAGGTCCCCGGCATTGTATGTATTGTCAAGGCTCAGCATAGGCACCAGGTGGCTCACTGCAGGGAAACGCTCGCTCAGACCATAGGCCACGCGCTGCGTAGGAGAGTCGTCCGTCACCAGTCCGGGATGTTCTTTTTCCAGGTCCTTCAGCTTTTTGAAAAGGCCATCATATTCCACATCGGCCAGCATGGGAGCGCTTTGCACATAGTATTTCCAGTCGGCATATATTATTGCCTCGCGTAGCTTTACCACGGTATCTGCTGCATTGCCGGTATCATGCTCCAACAATTGTTTTGCCTGCGCATAAAGGCGCTTCTCATCATCCGATGTATACATACCGCAAAATAAGCAGTTTCGGGTGAAGAAATGCTCGAATGCTTATGAACGAAAGAGCCCGGGATCGTCTCCCGGGCTCCTTGCCTATTAAGAACTTATTGGTCTTTTATGGCTTATACATGAGTCTTACAGTTGTAGCATTTCCATCAGGTCCCTGGAAGTGGCACATGTACATGCCTGCTGCGAGGTCGTAAGGGAGTGCTACAGAAGTAGCAGGTGCTGTCACATCATAGCGGGTT